>CANQAT010000001.1 GCA_947588925.1 uncultured Bacilli bacterium
TCGAGACTTTATAGTTTCGGCTTTTTTGATTTAATAATTATACATAATAAAAAAAGAGACTGATTATAAATCAATCACTTAATTTCCGAACAGCCCCTTACAAAAACATAATTAAAGATGATAAGATTCGTTATTTGTTTTTGGATGAAATTCAGAATGTAGATAATTTTCAAAAAGTTGTTAATTCTTTGCGTGTTCAGATAAAGAATATTAGTGTATTTTTAACTGGATCTAATAGTAAAATGTTATTAGACGATTTATCATCTGTCTTATATGGTAGATCTGTTTTATTTAATATTAATCTACTATCTTATAAAGGAATTGTATTTTTAACCAAAAAAGATGGAAATATTAAATATATTCAAGTAACTTATGAAATGTTAGGTAATGATAATTCCATTGAAAGAGAGTTTGGAGCATATAAGCCTATTGAAGATAATTATCCAATATATGTTATTTCTCTTGATAAAATAGACTTATCTTGTGATGGTATTATTATTGATTTTCTATTAAAAGATTAATTTTAAAATAAAGTATTTAAATTGTACAAAATCATTAAATAATGCAATAAAAAATATACTTGTGATGAAACGAACTTAAATATCACTTAAAGAAACGACAATATAAATATATTTTTCACACTATTTTTAAATAATCATACTTTATAATAGGTGATTGTTATGGATGAAAGAGCAAGTAAAAAGGTCGTAATTGATGCTGGACACGGTGGGAATGATCCGGGTGCTAGTGGGAATGGGATTATTGAGAAAGAATACACTTTAAAGATATCTGAGTATATATATAATAGACTAAAAGAGTTAGGTTTAGATGTTAAAATGACTAGAACTACTGATGAGACTTTATCTCCAACTGAAAGAGTAAATAGAGTTTTAAATGCATTTGGTGATGATAGTTATGTGTTAGTTATTTCTAATCATATAAATGCAGGAGGTGGCGATGGTGCTGAAGTAATCTATGCCCTAAGAAACACTTCTACACTCTCAAACTTAATTTTAAACGAATTACAAAGTGAAGGTCAAAATATAAGAAAAGCATATCAAAGGCGACTTCCTAGTGATACTAGTAAAGATTACTATTTTATGCAAAGAAATACGGGTAATACAGAAGCAATAACAGTAGAATATGGTTTTTTAGATAGTACAGGTGATGATGTAAATCAGCTAAAGAACAATTGGAAAAATTACGCTGAAGCAGTTGTTAGAGCTATAGTAGAATATCTAAATCTAAACTATGTTCCAGTCCCAGGAGATAATTATTATACAGTAAAAAGTGGAGATAGTTTATGGAGCATATCTAAAAAGCTTGGTGTTACTGTAAACGAATTAAAAGAAGCCAATAATCTTACAAGTAATACACTCAAAATTGGTCAAGTATTAAAAATACCAAGTAAAGAAATAATAGAAGATAACGTATACATAGTAAAAAGTGGGGATAGTCTATACAAAATAGCTCAAAACAACAATACAACAGTAGACGAGTTAAAAAGTTTAAACAACCTTACAAGCAATACATTAACCATAGGTCAAATACTTAAACTACCAAAAAAAGAAATGACAGAAGAAAATACATACATTGTAAAATCAGGTGATAGTTTATATAAAATAGCAAATGAATACAATATTTCAGTAAGTGAACTTATGGACTTCAATAATCTAACAAGCACAAATCTTTCTATAGGTCAAGTTTTAAAAATTCCAACACAAACGAAATCAAATACGCAAGAAACATACACAGTAAAAAGTGGTGATAGCCTTTATAAGATAGCTCAGAAGTTTAATACGACTGTAAATGAATTAAAAAGATTAAACAATTTAAAAACCACACTTTTAAGTATAGGTCAGGTCTTAAGAGTAAAATAAAAAATCTTTAGTAATTTTTCTAAAGACTTTTTATTTTATAAATTCTCAAGTAAATAAGGAAATAAGAAGAATATAGCAGCGAATATAATTACAAAAAGTATAACTATAAAAACAACATTAGGACCACTCTTTTTTTCTTTTTTATTTACTGTGTTTTCAGCCTGTGTATTATTTATAAAGTCTTGTCTATTCTGATCTACAGTAGGAATACTCTGCATTTGTTGTTGTATACTATTCGCACTATTTATATTAGTTGAATCATTATTAGCTTGCTGAATTATAGGTTGCGGTTGTACTTGAGGCTGTATCTGTGGTTGCATTTGTGGTTGTGGCTGTACTTGAGGTAGTGGTTGAACAGGTACATTCATTTGAAGATTTTCAACACCCTGTACTCCATTTACATCTTGTCTAGCAGGTTGTTCTATAGTAGTATTCATACCTTGATTGTTCATAACAGGCTGATTGTTAATATCATTTGTCCCTCCGCCTTGATATAAAGGCTGTCCAGTCATTGGATCAAAATTCATTCCATTATTCATAAAATCCTCCTTTAATTACTATATAAAGTATCGTTGCTTGGCTTTAAAACCATTTGTTTTTGATATGTCTTTTCTTGAACATTTTCATTTTCTTTAGTATTTTCATCACCTTTTATAATGAATTCACCATTTTCTTTTTGTATTTTTGCAATATTATTGTCCTTATCTACGATAATACCTTTATTTAAATCAACCCTTATAGGATCACTCTTGTCTTGCTGATACATAAGCGCAATACCGTATAGTTCTTTTTCTTCATTATTTAACATATCATAGTTAATTTCAGATAAATAATTTAAATTAAATCCGTCATCTCTACTCTCTAATTCTTTAAACATGTTTTCTGTATTTTCTCTTATATTACTTGTTTGAAAAGATTCTCTTTCACTTTGCAGATCTTTCATTTGCTCTTCAATAGACTTGTTTTTATCAGAATTATCTATAAAGTACGATTTATCATCACCCTTGAAAGAATTATATTCTTTATTATCTATTTTTGTCGTTTTTATATTTTCTTTTTCAAAATCCTGTTTTGTTTTTGTTAATACTCTCATATTTTCAAGTATTCTTGTATAATCTTCTTCGGTCAAAGTATTTCCAAAGTGTTTAACAACATTTTCCATCCTATTATTTTTTAAGAAATTTTGATAATTTGTATTTTTGCTTATAAATTCTTCAAGAGAGTCGTATTTATTTTTATTGAGCAAATCCATAACTTTTCTAGATGCGGCAAGTTCTTGTGAACGCTTCATAGGAGTATCAAATATAGCTTTGTATTCTTTAAAATTATATACCATAAAATCACCTCTATACTATACAAGGCAAGTTTAACATATAATTTGCAAAAAAAACATAGAAAAAACTACTTAAATGTAGTTTTTAATCAAATTTTACATAATTTTACATTCTTTTTAAATAAGTTAAACATTCAACGTGGTACGTATTAGGAAACATATCAAAAGGCGTAATTTCTTCTATATTATAATGTTTCTTTAACTCTTTTAAATCCCTTACCATAGTCATAGGATCACATGATACATAAATAATCTCTTTTGGATTAAGCTTTATAATATTGTTAATTCCTTCACTATTTAAACCATTTCTTGGAGGGTCAACAATAACTATATCAGGTTTAAAACTAGCCTTTAAGCATGCTTTTGTACTATCACCACATATAAAATCAATATTAGATAATTTATTTATCTTCTTATTATATAAGGCGTCCTTAACCGCACTTTCATTTATTTCTATTCCAAGTACATTATTCTCATCACTCACAAATATACCAATGGTTCCTGTCCCACAGTATAAATCTAATACGTTTTTACCAGTCTTAACATATTCTTTTATCTTATTATATAGCTTAGTTGTAGTATTTATATTTACTTGAAAAAATGAGTCAGGTGATATAGCAAATCTATATTTACCTATATCTTCATATATATATTTATCACCATATAAATGCTTATAAGTATTATTAAACTTTAAATAAATACTACTAGCAATATTTAAAATAGGTGTTATATCTATATCACTATCAGATGAATTTATAACTACCATAAGCTTGCTATTTCCAACTTTACAAGTAATCTTATTTATATGTTTTAAATCTAACTCTTTTAAATATTTAATAGAATTATTTATAATCTCATCACTTATTACACATTTATTAACACATACTATATCATATGTATCATTCTTAAAAAAGCCTAAATCTTTTTTTACTTGAAAAGTGACTTTGTTTCTATAATTAAAATTTTTATCACACTTAACGATATTATTAATCTTTATATCATCATCTAAGTATTTACTAACTATATTCTTAATCTTATCCTCTTTAAACTTTAACTGGTTGGTGTAGCCCATATGCATTATATTACATCCGCCACATTCATCATAATATGGACACACTATATCTACTCTTTCTTTAGATTTTTCTATATATTTTAAAACACTTGCCTCAATATAATTTTTCTTATCTTTTAATACTTTTATATCTACTATCTCTAAAGGCATGGCATTTTCAACAAATACAATCTTACCGTTTAATTTAGCAATACCTCTTCCATAATGGTCAAGTGAGTCAATTTTAATCATACAACCACCAACACCATTATAGCACTATTTCCCAGTTAATTTTAAAATATCGTATAAATTTTTATACATTTTACTAGACTTAGATATCTTATTTATACTATCTAATATAACTTTTTTATTATTTTCGTGCTTCCCAAAACACTCAAAATAAATATAATTTAATTTCTTATCCTCTATATTTTTAAGTTCATTATCTACAAACTTTTCTTCGCTAATCTCTTTTCTTGTTTTAAATAGACTTTTCTCTTTTTTTATTATCTTATATTGAATTTCTCTTTCTTTAATCCTTTCAATATTCTCTAGTATCTCTAACTCTTCATCAATAGATAGGCTAGATTTCTTTACGCTTTTACCATTCTTATCAAATTCTATTGCTATTATACTATTACCATCCGTAAAAAGAGCTGAATAAGAAATTTTTTCACTCATATTCCATACTTCAGTTTTGTTATACATTTGAATTAGTAAATCTTCATCAATTTTTACCTTATTATTAATTAAATTTTTTATAGTATCCTCATCAGTTTTAAATATAGGGATCTTTTTTATATGATATAGTTTATCACTCTTATTCCAATCAAAAAAATCATATAAAATCCCATTAAAGTTTAAGTATATATCATAAATATAGTTCATTTTTTCCTCCTATAGTAACAGATAAAATCATTATAACAATACCAACTAGCGCATTTAAACATTCAACTCTTCTAATTATAAAGTTTACATATTCAAAAAAATTATACCCAAAACTAAATAGATTTAAGTAACTAATTATATATACAAATCCTATAGTAGTAAGTCCAAATCCTATAAGGAATAAAAATCCTCTAAGAAACATAAAACCACCTAATAAATTTTATTATATTGATACTTTTTTATTTATTATTTAAAAAATTTATTATATAATTAATTAGGTGGTAGAATGAAACTTTTAAAATACATATTTTTAGGATTTATACAAGGTATGACAGAGACAATACCAGTATCATCTAGTGGACATTTGATGATATTTAAAAACTTAATTGATTTAGATGTAAGCTTTGATACTATTGCAATACTTACTAACTTTGGTTCGCTTATTGCAATCATAATATTATTTTGGAATGATATAGTAAAAATTATCAAAGATTTCTTTAAATATCTAACTAAAAAAGATGAAAAGGCTAAAAGCGGTTATAAATATGCTTGGATGATAGTTTTAGGATGTATTCCAGCAGGTATAGCAGGTCTATTTGTAAGTTATTTTGATTTATTTGAAAAAATAGAAGATAATATAAAAGTGGTTGGATTATCTTTAATATTAACTGCTATACTATTGTTTATTATTAGAAATTTCAAAGGAAGGAAAGAAGATAATAAGATAGGTGTTAAAGAAGCTATAACAGTTGGGTGTTTTCAAATACTTGGGCTTTTACCCGGCATAAGTAGAAGTGGTTCTACTATTGTTGGAGGTATGAGTACAGGTTTAAAAAGAGATACTGCATTTAAATATTCATTTATGCTTTATATACCTATGAGTATTGCTGCATTCATATTAGAAGTTAAAGATATAACTTTTGAATCTGGTTTAATTTTATATTACGCGGTAGCGGTATTAGTATCTTTAGTTGTGACTCTTTTAGTTACCAAATGGTTTAGACGTATTGTAAATAGTGGCAAATTAATATATTTTTCAGTTTATTGCTTTATAATTGGAACGCTTGTATTATTATTTTTAAAGTAATATTTTATAAAAATCAAAAAAGAATAACTTTACATATCAGTTATTCTTTTTACTTTATAAATACCATGTCCAGAACTCTTTATATCTGCGTTATTTATTTCTTCGACAGTAACAGTAGTATTGATATTATAGAAATTTTTTAAATTATTTGTCATATCTTTATAACGGTTAACTGCCTCATCATAATTTTTAGCTTTAATTAATTTCGTGATAGGTTTAATATATTTAAAAAATGCATTAGCAGCTATTTGATATTTCAATGGATCATTACTTATATTTTTAGCAATAACAGGTCCAACTATATCGTATTCAACTAATATATCTTTATATTTTTCATCGTTTTGTAAAACGTTATTTCTAAACCATCTTAAAGTTTCTATAAAAGTATTCTTTTCAGGCGCTTTTAAGATATCACATATTATAGTTGTTATGTAGCACCCGCCACTACTTTCATGATCTTTAGAATATTCCATTGCATTTTTAATCGAACCATTACTTCTTGAGTATGCAGTACAATATGAAGAACACTCAACATCATTAGCGGAATGCCTTTCACATCTTTTTTCACAATAGAACTTTCCATAACTATCTCCAGTACTTAAATCGAGATAAGTACATTCGCCACAAAATCTTGACATATAATCCCTCCATAGTTAGATATTTTATTACAAATTTTTTGATATGTCAAATTAAATTTATGGTATAATTAAGTAGGGTAGTATATATGGAAAAAATAAAAGATAAAGTTATACAATTAATAATATATTTAATATCCTTTGCACTTAATTATTTAATATTTATATTGTTAATGTTTTTCTTTAAAAATAATATAGTAGGTATAAACATAGTTAATTTAATAGCTTGGGTTATTTCTATGTTATTTATCTTTTATATAGATAAGAAATTCGTTCCAGATTTAATAGATGAAAATAATAGTAGTGAGCTTTTTAAATTTATTCTTATAAGAATTTTTAGTTTTATCATAGAAGCTCTTATAATATATATTTTCATAATAGTATTAAAAATGAACTATTATATAGTTAAATTAGTTAGTTTATCTTTACTATTCATATTAAATGAGTTTTATGTAAAACATATACAGTTTAAATAGTTGTTTTTGGGAGATGTGTGCTTTAATGAAAAAAATTTTGCTTTGTAATTTATATAATTTTATATTTTTATCTTGGTTAGAACTCGTATTTCAACTAAGTGTTTTTGATGAATTTTCTAAGAGTTCTGTAATAAATATTTTCTTGTATACATTATTTTGCTCAGTACTAATAACAATATTAACCACATTTTTTAATAAAAAAGTAAATAAAGTAAACATTTATATAATATATACAATTTTGCCAGTTTTATATAGTATACAACTAGTATTTAAAAATATGTTTAATACATTTTTTAGCTTTTCACTATTTGCCTTAACGGATCAAGCATTAGAGTTTAGCGGGACTATATTTAAATTAATACTAAATAACATAATATTTATAATTTTATTCTTTGCGCCACTTATAATAACTATAATATTTAAAAATAAAATAGTAATAGAAAGAGTAAAAAATATTAAACATATACTTTTAGAAATTATACTTTTGCTTTTATCTATTACGACATTTCACCTATATTTAAACACTCAAAAAGGCGAGTATTTATCAGGTTATTCACTATATTATGAAGTAAATCAAAATTCATTAAATATTCAAAAATTAGGTGTATTAAATTCATATAAACTAGATTTATACCGAGTTATATTTGGATTTAAAGAGAAAATAAAGAGTGTTAACACACAAGAAAATAAGCCTAAAGAAGATGATATTTTCGATTATGAATATAACAATTTAGATTTAAACCTTGATAAAATAAAAGATAAAAACTCAACAATTTATAATTATATCATACAAAATAGTGGGACTAAAAAGAATAAATATACTGGAATTTTTGAAGGAAAAAATCTAATTTACATAGTCGCAGAGTCATTTAGTGAAATTGCAATAGATAAAGACCTTACACCAACACTTTATAAACTTACTAATTCTGGATTTGTTTTTGATAATTTTTATACGCCGAATTATTTAAGTACTATAGGTGGGGAATTTCAAGCTTTAACAGGACTTAGTGCAAGTCATGAGATATTGTCAACTTGGAGAAGTGGAAAGAATTATTTTCCATTTGGACTTTCAAATGTCTTTGAAAACTTAGATTATAAAACGTATGCGTATCACGATCACTCAGGATATTTTCAAGATAGATATAAATATTTAAGCGCATTAGGATTTGATAATTTTAAAGCGTGCTACTTCGGACTGGAAAAAGATATTAACTGCAATATATGGCCAGAAAGCGACGTTGAAATGATCGATAAAACTACATCTGATTACTTGAATAGTGATGAACCATTTATGACATATTATATGACAGTATCAGGACATTTGGGATATACCTTTGGCAATGCGATGGCAAAAAAGCATAGAGATGAAGTAGAAGATCTACCATATAGTACTAGCGTTAAAGCATATCAGGCAACTCAAATTGAATTAGACCGTGCGCTTGAGTTATTACTAGAAAGATTAGAAGAAGCAGGAAAGTTAGATGATACAGTAATAGTTATGTTAGCGGATCATTATCCATATGGGTTAACACTTTCTGAAATAAATGAGATATCAAAGTATGAAAGAGACTCAATATTTGAAGTAAATCACAATAAACTTATCATATATAATTCTAAATTAAAAACAGTAAATATAGATAAGCCATGTGCCTCTATAGATGTACTTCCAACTGTATATAATTTATTTGGAATAGATTATGATTCAAGATTGTTTGCTGGAAGCGATATACTAAGTAATAATGAAGGTGTAGTATTATTTGAAAATAGATCTTGGATAAGTGATAAAGCAATATACGATAGTTCAAAGAACACATATAAAAGTAGAACGGGTGAAGATGTATCAAAAGACTATATAGATCATATAAATAGTGTTGTAAACAATAAAATAGCATTTTCTAAAGAAATCATCAATAAAAATTTCTACTCTGTTATTTTTGAAAAATAAAGTGCAACTTAAATTCCGTTGCACTTTTTACATAGACTAGCATTTTCTATATAATTATAAGAATAAAAACTTTTCATTAGCCTTTTGTTCAATTTAAAAAGTTCAATCATATAGCTTTTCATAGCTATATTTATTTCATTAAAATTATCGTTTTTCACCATTTCTCCAGTTTTCTTACCTAATGCTATATAATCAATTAAAATTGTTTTATAACCTGTTTTTTCTAATAAATACATAAACGTTTTATTTAACTCATCTATGCTACAAGTAACTTTAGCATTTACCTTTTCTTGTAGTAGTGAATAGTTAGCTTTAATACCATAAGCTATATCAGAAGCTACTATATTCATAAGCCTTTCTCTAATAGATCTTGGACCAAAAAATCTTATTATTTGTCTATCATAATTTACTTCTAATTTTATGAAATCATTAAGTATAGTATCTTTTGATAAATAACTGAATAAATCTACATTAACATCCATTTGGATATAAGATGGGCGATCATCACTTAGCTCATTTGCACAACAGGCATGAGTTTTAAGTCCGCACTGCCACATTTCTTTTAAACAATTCTCTAAACCTAAAGATCCTTCAGCAAATTCTTTTAAAGCTTGTTTTCTATCATTAAGTGGTATTGTATCTAAATCAATAGGTAAGTGATTGTTATATTTCGTGCTTTTTTTACTAAAGTAAAACATAATAACACCTTACAATCTAAAAAATTCAAATAAATCGCCTATATTATAGCACACTTTTAAATAAAAACAGCAAAAATTATTTAAAATTTTTACTGTTTCGCTTAAAAATCTTCTTTTTTTGAGCATTTTTTTCTTTTGAAGGATTGTTTTCATCAATTAATTGATGTTTTAAGTCCTCAAGTTTTTTCTTTCTTTTTTTGATATTGTCTTTGTTATCTTCTAAATAAGAATCAGGATCTATAGAATCATAATCTTCATCCATACTATATATTTCTATTAATCTTGCGGTTTCTTCTTTTAGATAATTAGATACTTTTTCCTTTTGCTTGTTAAGTGGTAGTTTAGCTGCGTCGCCTTCTACATGAAGAATTATAACATCATCAAACGATTCTCCTAATATATACATAATTTCACTTTTTTCATTTTCATCATCAAACTTTATTGTTGATATGTTATCCTCTTCTTCATCTATATCTGTAGAAATTATAAGTGCATTTAGCGCAGTTTCTTTTCTTTTGAACATTTCTTTTTCTTCTTCAGTCATTTCCTCTAGTATACCTTCAATCTTTAATTGATCTAATAGTACAGGCTTTGACTGATTATAATCTATTACATTTTTAGATACTTGCAGTATGTTTAATATAGGAATAAACAATGGTAAAAGTTTAAGCTTTGTTAAATTAGGATAATTTTCCTTCTGCTCTTCTGATAATTTATAAAGGTTTACTTTATATCCTGCCTTTCCTGCGTCTTTAAATAACCTAAGTTCATTTGAAATTTCCATAACTATACTTGCAATACAAGTTCCTACATATAATATTATTAGTTCCATTATACTCACTTCCCCCTAACTAAGATTATAACATCTTTTTATATACTAAGAAAGTATTTGGTGAGAAAAATGTGAATTAGAAAAAATATAAAATTTGTATATTGACTTTAAATTAAGTTGTGTTATAATATTTATAGGTTCAGTGATTTGCAACTTATTGTTGTGAATCCTACCTTTTTTTTCGAATTTTTTTTAAAAAAATGAATATAACTAATTATGAACAGAAATGTTCAGTTCAGTGTCTAACAAGTTATTCTTGCTAGGCCTTTTTTGTTGTTTTCTAATTATGTTTATGATATTATATTTATTAAGAGGTGACTGCAATTGATGTTAGTAAAGGAATACAAGAATCCAGATGAAATAATAAATATTTTAACTTCACGTGGAATGTTATTTTCACAACCAATTGTTGCAAAAAAGCATTTAAATGAGATTAATTATTTCTTTCTTAAAGGGTATCAAAAATTATTGATAAAAAGAAACGATGGAGAAGAATATAAAAACAATTGTGATTTTAATGAATTAATTAATTTATATTTTTTTGATAAAGAGTTGAAAGCTTTATTACTAGAATATTTATTAGATATTGAACAAAAAATAAAAACTGCTATGTCTAATATTATATCTGCAAAATATGGAGTTAAGGATAGAAGGTATTTAATGTCAAAAAACTTTGATACAAACAGTCCTTATTTGCAAACTGCATTATTAACTGTAAAAAATCAAAAAAAATCTTATGGAGAAAAAAATACCGCTGTCAAATATTATAAGGATACTTATGGATATGTACCTTTTTATGTTTTATCAAAATGTTTAACATTTGGAGCAATAAAAAAATTATATAATGTAATGAAACAAGTGGATCAAGCTGCTATTTGTAATCAAATCTTATTTATTAATATAAATAAAAAGAAAATAAGTAAAACAAAACAAATAATAGCTTTAGTGGCTGATGTAAGAAATATGTGTGCTCATGATGAAATTGTTTTTGATTTTGTTCATAGAAGCATAGATATTGGAGAATTTCCAGAACATTCTATGTTTAACTTAAAAAGAACAAAAGAAGGCAATTTAATTCAAGGCAGAAAAGATTTATTTGCATTATTATTGTGTATGAAATACTTAATGAATAGAACTGACTATAACAAGATGATACAAAAGTTAGATTCATTGATAATAAAGACTTCTTCGAAATCTAAAGTTTATACCAAAGATGAATTAATTGAATATATGAATTTGCCTATAGATTATTTAAAAATAAGACAAATATAATTTCTTCATTCACACTTTATATTTTGATTTTAGGTGCTTTCTAGTGTAATTTATCATATCTTGTATATTTAACCAAAATCATATTTATTGTGGCATATAGGACAAGCGCATACAATATTTCAGGTATTCCTAAACCGAGATGACTACGTTTTATATAGTGACTATTGGCCATGATAAAGGTACAGAAGCATGACAGTACATACTATCTTTTTTACTTTCATTGGAATATCAGTTGATTTATGTTTATGCACTTTAATTTTTGTACAGTATTTTTGATTTAACTGTGTATTACTTTTAGATTTTGCACAATATTTCTGATTTATTGTGCATTTCACAATTTTATATACGCTTTAACTTACTATTTTGTACTCCAATTATACTCCGAAGCATGCAAAATTGACGGAAAATGGAGTACAAATATGAAATTATTCCAGCAAAAATCCCTTATTTTATAAGGGATTATATATTTAAGTGGTGCCTGTGATCGGACTCGAACCGATACGATATTGCTATCATTGGATTTTGAGTCCAACGCGTCTACCAATTTCACCACACAGGCAAGTAATTAAATTATATCATACTTTTTTATAATTTAATACCTTTTTTTATATTTCTTCTTTGTATTTTGACTCAAATAAATATTTTTCTTCGTCTGGTTCTTCATTTTTTTCAAATTCTATTTTTGGTAAATCTTCAATGCTTCCTAATCCAAAATAATCTAAGAACCTTTTTGTTATGTTATAAAGTCTTGGTCTACCAGGAGCTTCTGATCTTCCAACTTCTTCAATAAGTCCCTTTAAAAGTAGTTTTCTAACTACATAACTTGAGTTTACTCCTCTAATATTATCCACTTCAACTCTAGTTATAGGTGCATTATATGCAATTATTGCCAAAGTTTCTAAAGATGATTCACTTAATGGAGAATTCTCTTCATCTTCTAATAGCTTTTTATAGTATTCTTTGTGTTCCTTCTTTGTGGTTAATTTAAAAGCGTTTCCTAAAAATTCAAGTTGTATGCCTCTATCTTGACTTTGATAATCATTATATAAATCTTGAATAGTTTTTTTAACTTCATCCACGCTAAACTCAGTTATTTTAACTAACTGTTCTAATGATATTCCATCCTCACCACTTAAAAATAATAAACCTTCTATGATTGCTTTCACTACGATACACCTTTTTCTTTTACAATAATATTATTAAAATTACTTTCTTGCTCTATTTCAATTTCCTGATTTCTAGACATAGATAATATTGACAAAAAAGTTATTACTACATATTCTTTTGTTATTATATCAAATAAATCTGTAAAATTAACTTTCTTTTTAATCTTTAGTATATTTTTAATCTCTTTACTTCTTTTGCTAATGCTATATTCTTTATTAGTTATTTTAGTATTTAATGGTTTTTCTAACTCTTTATTTTCTAAAAACTTTGTCAAAGCATTAACTAAGTCATCTACGCTAACACCATAGTCTACTTTTTCATCTTCTCTAAATTCTAGTAAACTGTCTGGTTCTTTTGTATAAACTTCTTTTCTTTTTTCTTCAAATTCCTTAAAAGTACTTGAAATTTCTTTATACTTTTCATATTCTAACAATCTATTAATTAACTTTTCTTTAGGATCTTCTTCAAACTCATCATCTTCAGTTTCTTTTTTTGGTAGTAGGGAAGATGATTTAATCTCAATTAATTCAGCTGCCATTACGAGATATTCACTTGCAATATCCAAATTTAACTCACTCATATGGTTTATATAATCTAAATATTGTTTCGTTATTTCATCTATACTTATTTCATATATATCTATATTTGACTGCTTTATTAAATGAAGTAATAAATCTAGAGGACCCTCAAATTCATTTATTTTTATTTCATATTTCATTAATTAACAACTCCACAAATATTATAATTGATTTTTAAAATTTATACAACAAAATGTTAATAGTTATATAAAGATATATTTCATTTTTTGATTTTTTATTGTATACTTATATAAGGTAGATGGGTGATACTATGATACTAAAAAAGCCTTATGCATTTTTCATTAAAATATTTAAACCATTACATTTAGTACTTGGAATAATTATTTTATATTCAATAATTTTAAACAATAAAATATTAGAGTTTTTAAATACTTATCTGCACACTTCTTCTAGCGTTGTTGGACAAAATATACAAAGTACCTATATTAACTCTTTGATATTTATAATACCAGTAATTATAATTGTACTTTCTATGATTATTTTGGGTATTATGTTTAGGAAAAAGAAACCAATATCATTTTATCTAATATGTATATTTGCATTCATTTTTGTCTTAATAATAAACGTTTATACTTCAAATTTCTTAAAAATGTTAGAAAGCTCTATTTTAGCTATTAAATCTATCAAACTTATCCACGATTTAGTTTTGATTAACATTATGTTACAAAGTATTATAATGATATTTTTCATAACACGCGGAATGGGTCTTAATTTTAAAAAATTTGACTTTAACTCAGATTTATCTAAGTTTGATATAAGTGAAAGCGATAAAGAAGAGTTTGAGGTAAGTGTAAATATAGACTTAGATGAATCAAAAAGACTAAGAAAAGAAAAAATAAGAAACATAAAATATTTTTATGTAGAGAATCGTTTTAAAATAAATTTGGGATTAATTATAATTGTCCTTGTATCTTCTATAGTTGGAATTTACGCGTTTTTTGGAATTAATAAGTCAAAAAATGTAGAAGGAATAACATATTCTATTTCTAATTTTAATATAAAGGTAGATAAAACAACTATCCTAGATAAAGACTATTTAGGAAATAAGTTTAGTTCTAGTGATGATGTTTTGATCGCTTTAAATGTAGAACTCAGTTCAAATATAGAAAATAAGAATTTATCTTTAAGCAATTTTTATCTAAATATAGATTCTACAAAATTTAAACCAACTATTAAATATAACAATCGTTTAATCGATTTAGGAAATGTATACAGCGAGGATACTTTAAATAAAGAAGCGAAAAATTATATACTTGCATATCAAATACCTTATAAATATGTAAATAGTTCTATGAAACTATCCTATAAAAATTTAGAAGATAGTATCGATATAAGTTTAAATCCAAAATATATGGAGGATAAATCTAATACCATTGTAAAAAAACTAGGTGATGAAATTTCATTTGAAGATACCCTAGGAGATATTAAATTTAAAATAGATAATTATGAAATAGGTAAAAAGTTTTTGGTTAATTATAATTTTTGCCTTACTGGGAATAATTGTAGCCAAAACTGTATTCAAGATGGAAGCTGTATTTCATCTAGGGAGTATTTAACCCCATCAATAGATACTAATTATAAAAAAGAAGTGTTAAAATTAGATGTCAATTTTTCAAATAATAGTGAAATAAGCTCTACTAATTTTTATACATTCTTAAATAAGTTTGGTTCTATAAGTTATAAAATAGGTGATACTTGGAATATTGAGGCTGGAAATTTTGAATATATAGAAAGCAAAAAAACTAATACTAAAAGTATGCATATAGGTATAAATTCTGCTGTAAGTGGGGCGGATGAGATTAAGCTTGTATTTAATATCAGAGATTATAGATACGAATATATTCTAAAGTAGGTGACTATATGATAAAAAATATATTAAAAAAAGCTATATTTATATTTGTAATGTTTTTGTGTAATAAAACTGTATCTGCTCTTTCCTATGAAGGGTGTGACTATCAAACTATAGCTAATTTAAAAAACGTTATTAACAATATAAATATTTCTTATGACTATCACGAAGAGGACAATCAAGTGTATTTTGATGTTACAATAAATAATATAATACCTCAAATTTACTTTGTAGATTCTAATGATGGAAAGACTTATTACTATAGTGATACAAATAGTGGAGAGATAACAATTAAAAATTATACATATGCAAGTAACTATAAATTTTATTCAAATATAGATGAATGTAAAGGTCTTTCTATTGGGACTAAATACTATACGTTTCCTACATATAATAGATACTATAACGATCCATTATGTGAGGGAATTAATGACTTTGAGATGTGCAAAAAGTGGGTTAAGAGTAATGTTTCATATGATACATTTGTAAGTAGTGTTGTTAAATATAAAAATAGTTTTAATAATCAAGCCGTAATAGATGAACCTTTTGAATACGAAGAGAGTTTTAGCGATTATCTTGCAGAACTTTACGTAAATTACTATTACTACTTTTTTATAGGCATTATAGTAATATGTGTTACTATAATTCTTATAAGTAGAAGAAAAAATAGATTTAAATTGTAATAATAATATTGTTAAAAAGAACAATATGTGATAAAATTATTATGTACGGTAGGTGATATTTTGAGAGAGTCTATGTGGGGATATGCTGTTATGGTGTTAGGATTACTAGCCATAGGCATAATTTGGTTTTTCGCGAATGCGACTAGAACTGATGAGCACAATTTTAATTTATTAAAAGAAACTGTTGAGGCTGCAATGGCAGATGCGGTTGATTTAGCAGCTTATAGAGCTGATGGAACTGTAAGAATAGAAGAAGAAAAATTTATTGAAAACTTTATTCGTAGATTTTCAGAAAATGCAGATCTATCTAATACATACGTAGTTGAGGTATACGATGTAATTGAGGTTCCACCTAAAGTAAGCATAAGGGTATCAAGTATAAAGTCTCAAAACTTTTCACTACCAAACAGTCAAAACCCAGATGTTAGTCAAACTTTTGATTTTGATATAGTAAATAATATTGATGAAATACTGGAAACTAAATATTGAGAGGAGAATAAAAAGATGAATAATTTTGTTATAGGGTTAAAAAGATTTTTTACTAATAAAAATGTTGTAACAATAATTTTAGTTATTGTTATATTAGTTGTATTATATTATGGATATAGTGGGAGTATAAAACAAAAAACAGATCCTGTCACTGTCCCAGTAGCTGCAAGAAAGATAGGACCACAGACAAAGCTAACATCAGACGATATCACTTATGTTCAAGTAGCTAATAGTATGGTAAGTAAAAATGCACTTAGATATGTTGGAGATATTATTGATAAATATACTAATGTTAATGTTACTATTCCTGAGGGAAGTATGTTTTATAGTGAATGGTTAGATGTTCCTGAAAATATACCGGGCAACTGGATTGAACAAATAGACCGCGCATCAGGAGATCTTGGATATTACATGAGTGTTAGTATTGAAAGTACACTTGGTAAATCAGTACTTCCTAATTCATATATAGATATCTATATGAAAGCATTTGATGAAAATGGAACTATTATATTTGGTAAACTAATGAAAAACGTTAAAGTATTAGTAGTACACGATAGTGCAGGAAATAATATATTTGCTAATCCTGATGAAATTGGTGTTCCTGCAAAAATAGGATTTGCTGTAAATAAAGATATGTATATTTTACTTAAAAAAGCAGAATTTTTAAATCTTGAATTAGTTTTAGCTCCTCGTGGATCTGAAGTACCAGCAGAAGATTATGCGATAGTTACTAGTGCGACATTAAGAGATTATATTGACGCTCAGACTATAACTGTAGATGATGAGGTAATAACTGATACACCAAATACGGAACAAGAAGCAAGTTAGTGAGGAACCATGACTGACAATATATTTGAAGGGATGGACTTTGGGCCTCTTAAAGAATATTTAGACAATGATGATATAACAGATATATCTTATAGTAATAATGGACAAATTTGGTTAAGGACCTTATCAAAAGGTATATTTAGAATTGAAAACCCAGCTATAAACAATGCTTTTATAGAAAAACTCGCTTTTCAATGTTCAAATGTAATGGGTAAAAGCTTTAATGCTGCGCACCCTTTTCTCGATAGTGAAAGTTCTGAACTTCGTATGAATTTCGTACATGATTCAATAGCAAGAAATGGAGTAGCATGCGTTATTCGTAAAACACCAGCTAAGATACGTCTTGAAAGAAACAAGATATTAAAAGAAAAATATATTACAGAAGATATACTTGACTTTTTAATAACTTGTGTACACGGGCATTGCAATATAATCGTATGTGGAGAAACTGGATCAGGTAAAACTGAATTTGTTAAGTATTTGGCAGCTCATACATATGAAAATGAAAAGATAATAACTATTGAGGATACTTTGGAGTTGCACCTCGATAAAATATATCCAAATAGAGATATAGTTGCAATGAAAACAAATAATGTAGCTAGTTATACGGATGTTTTAGTAACTTGTATGAGACAAAATCCTAAATGGATTTTACTATCAGAGGTTCGTAGTGCGGAAGCAGTAATGGCCGTTAGAAACTCTATTTCATCAGGTCACAATATACTATCTACAATACATGCAGATAAAGCATCTTCTATACCTAATCGTATGTATAGCTTACTTGAGACTAACCAAGATATAGACCAGTTTTTAAAATCAATTTATAGATATATACAATTAGGTGTATATATAAGAGGATATCAAGATAGGATTACAAAGCAGTTTGTAAGGGAAGTAGCGGAAGTAACAGAATTTTATGTAACAGATGATAATGAAGCAAAATATAATACTCTTTATAAAAAAACTCCAGATGGAAAAGTATATAGAAAGAACCCTAGTAAATATTTAATTGAATATTTAGAGTCTCAGGGTACTATGTTGCCATCAGGATTTATAAAGTCTGAATACGATAACAATTCAGAAGATGTAGAAGAAACAAAAACAAATTCAAGCGAAATAATTTTTGAATAGGAGAAGGGATTTATGAATATAACTTTACTTTTTATAATTGTTTCTATATTGATTATATTTATAATTATATATAGAAGTAGTATGGGTGAGCAAACTTATAAATTTATAAATAAACAATATCGCAGATTATATAGTAAAGTTTCTCCTTATACTTATAAAGAAATAAGAAAAAAAATTCGTGAATTAAAACAGGATTATACTGTTCAACAATATATTGGACAAGTACTAATATTTGCTCTTGGTGGAGGTATAATATCATATCTATATTTTTACAATCTTGTAGTTGCTATAATATATGCAATAGCTGCTGTTGCAGTTGTTCCATATATAAACTACTTAAGATGTAAAAGATTATATAGTGAATTTATATTTGAACAAATACAAGTATATACTACTAATACGATAATGGAATTTAATACAACTCAAAGCTTTGTAAAAGCACTAGAGGGTGTTTATTATTCAGGAGTATTAGAAGACCCTGTTAAAGCTGATGTTAAAACTATGATAGACATGGCATATGAAAATGGAACCATAAATCAATCATTAGAGTTTATGCAAGAAAAATATGATTTTTATATGGTTAAGAATATGCACCAGTTGTTTTTACAAATTACTAATGAAGGTGCGAAAGATGTAAGCGATTCTTTAGAGAATATGTCTCTTGACATAGATATGTTAGTAGAGGCAGTTTATCGTGATAGAATAGATAGAGCAGCATTCTATAAAAAGTTTTTAATATTCGGTTTAGTACTATATTTAATGATAGGATTAGTTCAAATAATGTTAGGAGATACGTACCACAGTATGCTTGATCTTTGGTATGCGAGATTATTATTACATGTTATAGTCATAATAAATTCATATTTCCTAATATCAGGAACAAAATATTATAATGAGAATGTGGGGGCTGAATAATGGAATTTGCAATTGTTGCTATAGCAGTTATTCTTATATTTGTCTGCAATAACATAATTAATCCAAAAAGTATACTTGGTCAGGTTAAACCATGGGTTAGAAGCTTGATGGAAAAAGATTATGAGTTCTTATTAAGAGTAAAGTATAAGGATAAAGATTTAGATATTAACGCACTATTTTCAAGAAGAATTAGGGATGGAATTTTAATAACAGCTTTTATAATATTTTTACTAGCTATAACAGGTTATTTAAACTATATGTTTGTAATATTTGCATTTGTTGCTGGTTTCTTGGTATTTAAAAGCAGTTATACAAAATTAAAAGGTTATTATAAAGCCAGAATTCACTATATGGATTCTATGTTGCCATATTATTTGAAGAGTTTAGAGATTTTGGTTCAGCACTACACTGTTCCAGTAGCTATCTCAAGGAGTGTTGATACAGCTCCTGAAATATTTAGACCGGGGCTTAGGAAGTTAGTTGCTAAAATTGATGAGGGAGATTCTAGTATTCAACCTTATTTGGATTTTGCAAATGAATATCCAGTTAGAGATTCAATGAGAATGATGAGACTTTTGTATCGTTTAGGACTTGGTTCTAACGAGGATAAACACGATCAAATAATGATGTTTTCAAAAACGGTATCATCACTTCAAAATAAAGCTCGTGATATAAAATATAAAGAAAGACTTGAAGGCATGGAAAAAAGAACAATGCTTATGTTATTTGTAACAGGTGGAGGAGTTTTATTAGTATTATTCATGTCTATGAGTTTGATGATGGGTATATAGTGTAAAAAAATGTAAATAATATTAATACAGTATTGATTTTTATATATCTATTAAGGTATAATATAGTTAGTTATAGGTATTTAAAGGTAGGTGAGGTTTTAATGAAAGAAGCAGCAGGAGAGGCAAATATGACTGTTATAACAATAGTTTTAATTGCAATAGTACTTGCAGTTGGAACTGTTATAGTTACTAATCTTATGAATAGTACTTCAAATAGTAGTGCTTGTACAGCATGTGGAGGTTATTGGAAAGGTGGAAAATGCCAAATTTCTGAAACTAACGCTGCTGAATTAGACTATTCTAGTTGTAAAGGTTCAAAATAAATGCTCGTTTTATAACAAGCATTTTTATTTATAGCATTAAAAAATCAACTTTGAGCTATATATGACATTCTTTTGTAAACCCAGATTTATTTATTGATAATATCATTGACAAAATAATTAAATAATTGGTATAATTGTTATGATAAAGGTAGGTAATTACAATGAAAGAAAGTATAGGTTATTCAGTAACGCTCAATATAGTAATTATTTTTATACTTATTACGTTTACTTTTCTTTCGGGTGTAATTATATATTTTAAGAGTAATAAGGTAAGCAATATTATAACTGAGACTATTGAAAAATATGAAGGATATAATACTTTTGCTCAAAGTGAAATATCACAAAAACTAGGTTCTATTGGATACATGAAAAAGCCACTAAAGAGTTGTCCTACTATTTCAGGATGTGAAAAACAGTATTCTGGTTCAGATGGATATTGCGTTTATGTATGTACTGAGGTTGAAAAAACTGCAGATACTTGTGATGTATATTACTATTACAGAATAAAAACTAGGATGATGATAAATATTCCTATCATTAATGATTTGTTAGAAATTCCAATATATTCAAATACTAATAGAATGTATAATTTTGAAGATCAAAGTTTGTGCGGTTAGTGGAGTGATACTATGAGAGAGTCTATGGGAAATACTTTACTATTATATATAGTTATTATATTTTCTGGAATAATAATGTTATTCTTCGTTGGAATTTTATCTTATTCTAAAGCATATAAGGTAAAAAATAGAATTATAGAGATAATAGAAAAATATGGCAGTTATAGTAGCTGTTCAAATGGTGAAAAATGTGCAGTTTCTGAAATAAATGAAAGTTTAAAAGAGACGGGTTATAATGTAA
The DNA here is from genome assembly GCA_947588925.1 of uncultured Bacilli bacterium. Taxonomy (GTDB): domain Bacteria; phylum Bacillota_I; class Bacilli_A; order RF39; family UBA660; genus UMGS1613. The sequence goes on from CANQAT010000001.1 coordinate 21,731, forward strand.
GTTCAAAGGATTTGTGCAACAAAAGCTCTGTTCAAGACCATTTGAAAAAAGAGGTTGGTGTTGCTGGAACGCCTGTTAGTCTAAATAATCCAACAAGTGGATATAATTATTGCGTTTTTGAAATTAATAACAAAACTTCATCAGTTACAAATCAAAATGCAGTATATTATGTAGTTGTTACATTTGTACATTTCGATGTACCTATAATTGGAGATTTCATTAATATACCAGTGTATGGAGAAACTAAATATTTAGGTAAAAATTATAATTATTAAAAAGGGGAAATATAAATGAATGTAATTGTATCGAATAAAAACCAAATGTTATTAGAAAACTTAGGAATAGATGTTATAAAAGAGATGAATGGTGAGTTTGATGTAGATGAGATAATTGCAACTTTTCAAAATTTCTTTTTTCAAAGAATGATACTAGATATAACTGCTATAAAAAATTATACAGATGTAACTAATCTACAGAAATTATCTATTTCTTTAGATATGGATAAAGTAATCCTGCTATTAGATGGAACAGAATTAACTACAAATCCCACTTTCCTATCAAATTTAGTATCTATGGGGATATATAATTTTGCTAAAAATATTGAGGGTATACAGTATTTATATAACACACCTAATAGTTATAGAGATGTTGCTCAGTTTCACAGAATAGATTCTAATTTTGTAAATGCACAAATTTCAAATAAAAAACAACCTGTTGAACCTGCTCCTCAACCAGAATCAGAACCAGAATTCTATGGTACTAGAGTAATAGGTGTTAAAAACATTACTAAACAATCAGGTGCGAGTAGTCTTGTATACATGATGAAAAATGAACTTAGTAAAAATTATAGCGTAGTTGCGATAGAAGTAGATAAGACAGATTTTAACTATTTTAGGGACAAAAGCATGATTTCAACCATTACTAGTGAAGTTGGAAGCGTTATAAACAAAAATAAGGATAAAAATGTAATTCTAATCGATATTAATAATAGTATTGTAGCTGAAGGCTTTTGCCAGGAGGTTCTATATTTAATAGAGCCATCAATAATTAAATTACAAAAATTAATGGTTTTAAATGGAGCTGCTCTAAATAATTTAAAAAATAAAAAAGTAATATTAAATCAAAGTTTACTTAGTGAAAGTGAAGTTGCAAATTTTGAATATGAAGCTAGATTAAAAGTATTTTATAATTTAGCCCCTTTAAATGAAAGGGATAAAAAATTGCCTGAACTTAACAAGTTACTAGTTAAACTTGGATTTTCAAAGCAACAAAATGAAATTTGATTAATTTTATAAAATTTATTGACAATATTTGGTTTGGTAAGTATAATATGTACATATCAACCCTTTATTGCTGAAGAAGAGGTGAATATAATGAAAAAAGCAGTATTACCACTGCTCGTCTTGCTTGTTGCGCTAACTTTTGGTATGAATGTTATCTCTGCAGATGAATGTACTGATTGTCAAAACAGTGGTAAGCCATGTGGATTATGTGGACGTTCATGTAAACTATATGATGATGGCGTGTGCAGAGTAAGCGATTATGATCAAGAATTATTTGACGCTGCAGAGTGTGCGAAAAATGCTAAAAGCTATAGTGAATGCAGTAAATGTACGGGTTATAGGTGGAATTCTAGTAGTTCTTCATGTGTCGTAGCAAGTTATGATGTTAATATTAATAGCGACTTAGTTTGCGAGTATGAAGGAAGGTACAATAATGTAGAAGTAACGTACACTATAGGCTTTAACAAAAATGATTCTGTGGTTGTCTATAGAGATGGCTCTTTATTATCAAAGAAAGTTAGTCTGTCATATTTAGATAATATTGATACTTGTCCTAAAGATGAAAATATTTATATAAAAGAAAACAGTAATAGTATATCAATAAGAAGTAATGTAAGTTGTGGAAATATAGATTCAATACCAGCAAAATTTCCAGAGATTGTAAGTCTTATTGTTAGAATAATTCAAGTAGCTGTTCCAATAATACTTATATTAATGGGCATGATAGATTTATTTAAAGGTATAACAGCGCAAAAAGAAGATGAATTGAAAAAAGGACAACAGATGTTTATAAAGCGTTTAGTAGTTGGAGTTATAATATTCTTCGCGGTAATAATTGTTAAACTTTTAGTAAGCATTGTTGCAGACGCTGATACGTCAAATATAACAAGTTGTATCGATTGCTTTTTAAGCGGTGTCGATAATTGTAGGAGGTAATTTATGAAGAAAAAAATGTTATTAATTGTATTTACTATTTGTGCGTTTTGTTTTATGAGTATGCCTGTATTTGCTAAAAATATAGCTTCTTGTGATAGTGCGATTTCAAGTACTGTATTAATCGATGAGAAAATTCCAAATACTGTTAGTACTATAGTAAATATAATAAAAGTTGTTGTTCCTATCTTACTAGTAATATTTGGTATGATAGATTTATTCAAAGGTATAACAGCTCAAAAAGAAGACGAATTGAAAAAGGGGCAGCAAATGTTTATAAAGCGTTTAGTTGCTGGAATAATTGTGTTCTTCGTATTTTCAATAGTTCAAATGTTAACTAGTTTAGTTGCTGGTGATGACAATACAGATATATTTACGTGTGTTAACTGTTTTATAAATAAAAAATGTACTTATAGAGCAGACAGTGAGGGTAATTGTGATGAAGGATTTACACTATCAAATGGAGTATGTGTAAAAAATAATAATTAAGGGAGGTTTATATGGTTGAGGCCTTAAAAAAATTAGATAGAAAGTTTTTAATTATTGTCGGTTGTTTAATTTGTATACCTATTTTAATAATAATATTTCTTGCTATTGTACAGTCTTGCGGAAGTAAGACGTTATCCTATGAAAAGTATGAGGATAAAATGATTAGCGCAGCAGAGAAGTATTTTAAGAAAAAAAATATTATTCCAACAGAAGAATCAGAATTAGTTACTGTTAGTTTAGATGATTTAGTCTCTAATGGCTATATTAAATCACCTGAAAAATTAGTTAAAGATAAATCTTGTACTGGAAATGTTAGTGTAAGAAGAAATGGTTCATCTATAGAGGAAAATGAAGGTGGATATTTAAATTATACTGTTCAGTTAAGCTGTGATAGTTATTCAACTAAAACTTTATCAAGTGTACTTAAAAATAGCCTTGTAAGTGAAGGTGAAGGTTTATATCAAGTTGGAGATATGTTCATATTTAAGGGTGATGATCCTAAAAATGTCGTAAGTATTTCAGATGAAATCTATAGAATTTTAAGTATAGATGAAAATAACATTTTAAAACTTTTAAAAGTTGAACCTGAAACTATTAATCATATGTGGGATAATAAATACAATACTGAAGTAAATAGTAGTGTTGGAAAAAATATATATGAAGATAGTGTTATTTCAAAACGCTTAGAAGCAATATATAATGATTCAAAAAAATTTAAAGATTTAAAAGATAAAATTATATTAAAGGATATATGTATTGAAGCTAGAGATATAAATAATTATGATTTCATTACAAGTGAAGCTAGTTGCTCTAAAATATTAGAGAATCAACCTGTCTCACTAATAAACGTTTCTGATTTTGCTAATGCAAGTTTAGACGCTGAGTGCTTAAATATTAATTCTAAATCTTGTAGAAATTACAATTATTTAAAAAATTATTCTCTATCTACATGGACAGTTAATGCGGTTTCTAATAACTCATATCAAGTTTATTATTTAGAGAACAATCTTGTAAGCTATATGGACGCTAATAATTATAACGAATATAATATAGTAATATATATCGATGGTAATGAAAGAGAATTTACTGGTACAGGTAAACAGTCAGATCCATTTATTATTAAATAGATGAATTTGTATTGACTTTTAATAAAAAATAAAATATAATTAATGTAACGGAGGTATTTATATGAATTTTTTAGCTGCTAAAATGGGTGGACTTTATAATTGTGGAAATCTTGGATTTGATATTCCTGGTACATTTCCATATATAGTACATCTTATTGTATTATTGATTAAAATTGTCGTTCCAATAATATTAATAATTTTTGGAATGCTTGATTTAGGAAAGGCTGTAGTTGCTTCTAAAGAAGATGAAATAAAGAAAGGTCAACAAACTTTTATAAAAAGACTTGTTGCCGCTATTGTGGTATTCTTCATAGTTCAAATAGTACAAATAATTGTTTCATTTGTTGCTTCTAGCTCAGGAGATGGTTCAACTATTTCTCAATGCTTTAACTGTTTTGTAAATGGAACTGTTGATAATGGAGAAAGAGGATGTAGCGTAAGCCCAAATAGTCCAATTAATTAAATTTAAAAAGTGTAATATAATCATTGATTATTTACACTTTTTTTGTTATAATTATGGTACAAGTGCGATTGTATATTTTTTACGTGCAATCAAAGAGGAGGAGTAAATAATGTTTGTTTTATCTATAAATACTTGGTTTCAAACATTAATGAGACAATTTTTCTTTAACATTGATAAAATTGTATTTAATTTTATATCAACGTTATATGAATTTTTAACAACGATAGCAAGGACATCAATACTATCTCAGTCAGATATTCAACTAATTACTAATAGAATATATCAATTATTGGCTGTTTTTATGGTGTTTAAAGTTACTTTTTCTTTGATAATGTACGTAGTTAATCCTGATGACTTTTCTGATAAATCAAAAGGTGTTGGGAAGCTTGGACTTAATATAATGATTTCTTTAGGTGTTTTGATATTAACGCCATATATATTTAGTTATGCATATCGTTTTCAAACTATTATATTAGAAGATAATTCCTTAGCAACGTTGATAATGGGAGATACAGATGAGGATAAGGACGCTTTTAACACTGCAGGAGATAAGATGGCTTATATGACGTTAGCACCGTTTTTTACACCTAATGTATCGATAGATAATTTGTACGAATGCGTGGAATTAACGGTTAAAACAACTACAGCTACAGGTACAGTTGTGAAATTTAATCCAGCCTGTTCTGGATTAAATGATAATTATGAACCAACTGACGATAGCGATTCGCTACAAAGTCTAGTTAACGATGAAAGATTTACAATGGAAGATTTAAAGACTTATGTTGCGGGTGTGGAAAATAGCAATTTAGGTTTAATGTTTAGACAGGACATGGCAACCGCAATGGATGAAAATAAAAAAAATTATATCATAGATTATAAGTACTTATTTAGTACAGCTATAGGGATTATTGTAATATTAATATTAATAAGTTTTTGCTTAGATGTAGCTGTTCGTAGTATTAAACTTGCGTTTTTACAGCTTGTAGCTCCAATACCAATTATATCTTATGTAGATCCAAAAAGTGGTAAGGATGGTTTATTTAAAAAATGGTATCAGATGTGCTTTAAAACTTACTTAAGTTTATTCATAAGACTTTTAGCTTTGTATTTTGCGGTTTTCATAATAAGCAAAATCGATAGAATGGTTGATATTGTAGACGGTTCTTATGTAACTAATTTGTTTGTAAAAATATTTATTATAATTGGAGCTTTAATGTTTGCTAAACAATTACCAAAGATACTTGAAGGACTTGGAATTAAGCTAGATGGAGGCTTCCAATTAAATCCACTTAAGAAAATTGAAAATGAGGCTTTAGGTGGAAAACAGATAGCTAAGGCTGCGAGAGTTCCACTAAAATATGCAGGAAGAGGAGCTAAGGGATTAGTTGCCGGTGGATTGGCGGGTGCTGCTGCATTTGGAACTAATTTAATAGCAAGAAGGGGTAATGTATTTAGCGCAACTGCGGGTGCATTAAGTGCAACTGCTAGAGGTTTAAAAGGTGCCGTAAAAGGTGAAAAATTCGGTAAAAACTTTTCAAATTCGTATGGCGGCGCTATGAAGGCGAGAACTAATAGAGCCGATAGAAAGGATTTAGGAATAAATGCTTTTGATGTGGCAAGTGAAAATATTAAGAAGCGTTTATATATTCCTAACGAAGCGCAAAAAAATAAATTAACTTTAGATCATTTAAATGAATATACATCTGCAGGTAAAACTGCAAAGACTAGGGCTGAAGGGGAAGTTGACAAGAAAGCAAGTATGATTGAAATTGATGGACAAAATTTAGGTGCTTTGAGAGATTCATATGAAATATTAAAAAATACACAAATAAAAAGAAGAACTGGAGAATCGGATGCTGCTTATCAAGCTAGAGTTGAACAACATGCACGTCTGGCTGCGGAAGCAAATGCAAAATATTTTAAAGCAAGAAAAAAAGCTGTAAATGCTTATGTTAATAGTGCTGATAATTTATCACGATCTTCAATTTCTATTGGTGGTTCAACTATAACTGGATTTGATTCAGCATTCTCAGGGGATGCAGCAAGAGATGAAATTGTTGCATCAAACGTTGAAAAAATGAAACAGTTAAATTCAGATTACAGTATGCAGCAGCCAGTTAATTCTGAAGATATTGGTGCTACAATTCAAAATGCTGAAAATGAAACAGCTAGAATTCAAGGAAGTAGAGAATACAGACAAGCAGAACTTATTTCTCAACAAGCACAAAAAGAAAAAAGTTCAAAATAAAAAGGGTGTGATACTAAATGAACAATTCATATTTAATACCTGCAAATTCAAAGAAAAGTTTGCTTAAATTTGGAGCGTTTAATACGGTAGATTTAATAATATTTATATGTGGAATAGGAATATCATTCTTGCTGATGATGTTCCTTCCAATGAATAATTTCTGGGTTGCGGTAACTGCAATTATGCCGGGAATGATATGTGGTTTTCTGGTTATTCCGGTTCCTAATTATCACAATGTTCGTACCGTAATAATGAATGCTTGGAATTTTTATACAACAAGGCAAAAATATATATGGAAGGGTTGGTGCTTTAACGATGGCGAAACAGACAAAAAGTAGATATACTGATGTTCCTGTTAAGGACATCGCAAACGGTGTTATTGTTCTTGATAACAATCAAAAGGTTACTGGCGTAAAAATTATGCCAAGAAATATTTTCATACTAGATCAAGCTATGCAAGATGCAATAATTACTAATTTAAAAAATGTTTATAATGCTATTGATTATGAATTTTGGATTGTGGTTGCAGATAGACCTGTAGATATAAATGTTTACTTGTCTAATCTACAACTACAATATAATCAGTTAACTGATACTAAGAAAAGAAAATTAATTATGGAAGATATTAACAAGGCTAATATGTTTATGAAAAATAATGTTGTTGACACAGAGTATTTCTTGTTATTTAAAGAAAAGGATAATGATTTAATACAAAAAAGAATTCGTAATTTGATTAACAACCTTGCTAGTGCAGGACTTACTGCATTTCAAACTAATAATGACGATTTAAGAATGATACTTGATAATTTCTTAAATGGTGGACAAACTACTACTTTTGGGACGGTGTTAGCATGATGGATATTAGAAGTCAAATTGCTCCAAAAGGGCTAGAATTTAAATCAAACGAATTCATTATTAGTGATAAATATGCATGTATATTAACTATAATATCTTATCCTAAATTTATTTATCCAGGATACTTAAGTAGTTTAACAAGCATGTCAGGAATAAAGGTTGTAATTAAACATATTCCACTTCCATTTAGTAGTATTAGTAAAATGTTAAATAAAGAACTTGCCGATTTAAGACAAAGATATCAGGATGAAAAAGATAATACAATAAAAGAGAGAATAAGACAAGATTATGAATCTTTAGAGTTGTTTATTAGCGATCTTGCCTCAAGTCAATCTAAGATATACGATTTTCAAATGCATGTTATGATAACTGCTGATACACAAGAAGAATTAGACGCTAAAAAAGTACAGGTTAAAAATTATTTAGAGGCAATGGAAATGAGAGCTATTCCTTTACGTTTCGAACAGGACAAAGTTCTTAAATCTATTTTGCCAATATATGGTAAACAGGATATCGAAGATAGAATTGGAACACCAATACCAGCACCTACGATAGCTGCAATGTATCCATTTATATTTGATAGTATAAAAGATCCTGGATTATCCACTTTGCTTGGAATTGATTTTTCTGGAGGAGTTATCCTATTTAACCAATTCTTATATCAAATAAAGAAGGAGCACAACCGTAATAATGCTAATATGATTATTTTAGGAACATCCGGAAGTGGTAAATCTACCGCTGCTAAATTACTTTTAAGAAGTCATATTAGAAACAACAATCAAATAGTAGTAATTGATCCAGAGGGCGAACTTGAAGACATGACAAGGACATTTGATGGAGATTTCATAAGCCTTGGTAAGGGTGGATCATACGGTATGATAAATCCTCTTGAAGTAATTATGGACGCAGATGAAGACGAGATGAAACAAGGATTAGGATATACTGTATTTACTAGAACACTTCAAACTATTAAAGCATTCTTAAAATATTATGATCCAAGTATCACTGAGGATGTAGTTAATATGTTTAGTGAAGTAGTACAAGAAACATATAAAAGATTTGGTATAGATTTTGAATCAGATTTTACTAAGTATAAGTCTGAAGATTATCCAACATTTAAAGATGTATACGCAACTATACGTGGAAGAATTCTTTCTATGCCAGAAAAGACTCAAGAAAAAGATGTTTTAGAAAAACTTGAAATAAAAATAAGACCAATTGTTAACGAGTTAAAATATTATTTTGATGGGCATACAACGATAAAGCCTAGAAGTAATTTTATAGTATTTAATATAAAAGAACTTATGAATGCGGACGCAAACATAAGAAATGCATTATTCTTCAATATACTTAAGTATGCATGGGGACTTACACTTGATAGTTCAGTAAATACTGTAATGATGGTAGATGAAGCGCATGTTCTTCTAAGTGGAGGAAATACACTTGGCGCAGATTTCTTAGCTCAAATCCAAAGAAGAGCTCGTAAATACAATACAGGTACAATAATAATCACACAACAACCAACAGATTTTAGTGATCCTAGTGTTATTACACAAGGTAAGGCAATATTTGATAATGCTTCTTATTACTTAGTAATGGGATTAAAGAAACAAGCTGTTGATGATTTAGCAAAATTAATAGATTTAAATGACAATGAAAAAGAAAGTATAAAACAATATTCTCAAGGAGAAGCCTTATTCGTATGTGGATCTAGGCGTATGAGAATAAATGTAATAGTATCAGATGAAGAGCTAGATTCATTTGGTAGTGGTGGAGGATTATAGAATAGGAGGTGTTATTAGTGAATCAAACAGAAAATATAGAAAGTCCAGCAAACAAATTTGGTACTAATTCTAGTAATTCAGCCGATAAGTTAAGGAAGATTGCTGAAACTTCTGGAATAAATAATTATAATAGTTTGCACGATAATAATAAGTTAGAAGAAAAATTAAAAGGATTAAAAAATCAAAAATATCCTAATGTTCCTCATTATGATTCAACTAATAACACACCCTCTATAAATAATTCACAAAGCAATAACAAAATTAGGAAATCAACTACTTTTAATCCAAACCCAAGCGGGAAAAATAATAGTAATATGGCTCAAAAGCTTGCCTCTAAGGGTTTAAACAAAGCGGGAGTTCCAAAACCTATTGCGAGTGAAGTGGCAAAGAATGGGCTTTCCAATGCTAAATTTGGGAATCCAATGTTAAATGCTTTTAGCTCATTATTAGGAAATAAAAAAGATGAACTTGAGGAACAATCACTTAATGTAGGCGTTACAGCTGAATTAAAAAAGCATTTAAAACTTGCAGTTATTATTCTTACAGTAGCGTTTCCAACAATATTTGTTTGTCTTTTTACAGTAGCTTCTCAAGTTTATTATAAATCATATAATTTAGGATTATCTGACGCACTTCTTAGCGATGAGGACGCTTCTGATAAAATAAATAAGAAGATTGATGATGGAGATATTGATAGCGAGGTTACTGATGAAGATGCAAGTGATGTTGAAGCATATAATTACTCTAGTAATTCAATTTTAGCTTTCAATTATGATAAAAGTCTTTTTAGGTATAATAAGTTAGCTTCTTCTAATTTAGTTTTAGCTAAGACTTCAACATATTTAGATAGAAAATATAATGAAGCTAGCTTAGATGATTTAGAAGATTTTTTCCCTGATATTGGAAACTATGCAGATGAATATGGGGAAAATTTAGTTTATGATTTCTTCTTTAAAATGTATAATATATATAACTTTTATAAGAGTGAATATAATGGCGTTGAACTAGATTTGCCACTATTAATGTCAACACTTCTTGTACAATCTGAAGATATGGGAGAGGTATTTAGATCAAATTTAAGTGAAGAAGATACAAAAGTAAGTGGTTGGAAAATGCCTGTTCAAGATTATTCTTATGATAAAGATTGGAGTAATCAAAAGTTAAGTCCAACAGACAGTACACATGATATGGAAATTTTGGCTCAGCACATGATTTCAAAAAAAGTTAATGAGTATTGTGTAAATTCATATGGTGAGGTTACAAAGTCTAATATACTAAAAGATAGCGCAATTGGGACTCAAAGTTTAACATGTGAAAATGGTGAGACTTACGAGGTATCTGATCCATATTATGAACGTGATTTAGACAAATATGATGAATTTTTAAAGGAATTTATAGAGAAAAAATATTTTATAGATGAAAGTGTTGATGAACCCCAAAAACCAGATGATGGCGATGGTGGGGATGAAAAACCTGATGAAAATCCTGGAGTAGTTCCACCCACACCAAGTACTGGTGTATGGAGAAACTGGAAACAGTGTGGACAATCTTGGAGTAAAGATATTGTTCCAAAAAGTAATTCAACTATGTGTAGTATAGGTTGTCTTATTACATCTGTTACTATTCAAATAGCTAGGAGTGGGACTGCTACAGTAGTTACTCCAATAGATCCAGGCGTTGCTTTAAAAAAATATAGTTTTGCTAGTGGTGGGAACTTTGTGTGGTCAAGTACTACAAAGTTAGCTCCTAATTTTCAATATAGGACATCTATTAATTTGTCTGGAATGACAAGAGAAGGTATAGCAAAAAAACTATCTAGTTATGATCCATCAAAATATTATATAGTATTAGCTGTTTCAAAATTAGATAGGAATAAGGTACACCACTATGTAGCTTTTGATTACGTAGATTTATCTGATAATGAAATATATATGATAGATCCTGGATTAAATAATAATCCAAAGTTATATTCAGTTTATAAAGTTTATAAAGCGTATATCTATATGAAAAAGGATTAGTGATAAAATGAAGAAATTAGTATTGTTTACTTTTATAGTTCTACTTTTATCTGGATGTACTGCTAATTATGAAATTAACTTAAAGGATGATAAAGTAGAGGAAAAACTAACGATTATAGAGACTAATAAAAGCATATTTGATAAAGAACTTGATACAGGGTGGACAATAAGACAAAGTTTTGAATCAATGCTTGAAGGCGATGAATTTGGTGAGGAGAATTATAATGTTAAATCACTTATTACAGATGATCAACTTGGAATTGAATATACATCCAAATCAGCTCTTTCAATACTAAATTCATCTATTGTAAATCAGTGTTATAGAAACCCAAGTGTATCTATTAGTAATAATATTATATCAATTGATACTGGTTCTAATTTTGAGTGTTACGACTTTTATGAAAACTTAGAAAGTGTTAGAGTTGTGTTTAAAACAAACCATAAGGTTATTTCAACAAATAGTGATTCTAAAGAAGGTAATTCTTATATTTGGAATATAACAAAAGATGGAAATAAAACTATTCAAATAACTTATGATGACTCTATAACAAAAAAAAGTATAATACCTTATATAATAATAGGTATAGTAGCGGTTGTTATAATAATTTCAGGATGTTTTGTACTTAAAAAAGTAAAAAATAAAAATAGTTTTTAAATTTTGGAGGTGAGATAATGTTAAAAAAGATTTTATTACTTATAATGGTGTTTTCAACATTATTTTGCCTTAATTTTAATATTGTTTTTGCATATGAATTTATTAATCCTGATAATGAGGGATTAGTATATGATAAAATAAATGAAATATATGACGCAAAAGATCAATATGAAGATTTAGCAGGTGATTATGAGGAAGTTACTGTAATAAATGCAAATAACTTTGCATATTGGTGGCCTGTTGGAAGTGAAGAAACTTTTGAAAAAAATGGGAAATTGTATGCAACTGGAGATCCTATGTCAACTACAGTAACATCTACATTTGGTGGAAGAGATGACCCACATGGATCAGGTGCTTCAGATACACATTATGGACTTGATATCGGTAATGGAGGACATAGTGCAGGAGAAGTAAATGTTATCGCTACTAAATCAGGAGAGGTAGTATATCCAATAAACCCTTCACAAACATCTTATCAAGATACCTCTAATAGATATGATGGTGGTGGGTACGGTAATTATGTTAAAATTAAACATAGTGATGGTACTTATACACTCTATGGACATTTAGCTCAAAACAGTATAAGAGTTTTTGCAGGTGAAGTAGTAGAGCAAGGACAAGTTATAGGTAAAATGGGAACTAGTGGAAACTCGACTGGTGTTCATTTACATTTTGAAATAAGAGTGGGTGCGGATTCTAGCAGGAATGCTGTTGATCCAACAAAATATGTAGATAGTGAAAATCCAAGACCTTTAATTTCAGATGGTAGTAATTTTTCAATAAATACAACTACTTTATCTAAAGACGAGTTCGTTTCAAAAATGAATGATTATTGTGATAGATCAGGTAAAAAAGGTTTCTGTAGTACATTTAAAGAAAATGCAGAAGAGATATATGATGTATCAGTTGCTAATAACATTAATCCAGAATTAGTAGTTGTAACAGCAGGAGCAGAGCAAAATTGGTCTTTGAGTTCTGCTTGTAGTTATACCAATAATTATTGGGGAATTGGAATAAATAATGGAGAAGGGTGTAACTCAGGAGGAAAGTATTCTTCTCTTAAAGAAGGTATAATAGCTTATTCTAATTTATTATCCGAATATGGAGTAGGTGGTAAATACGAGGGAGCTATTACTAGCAGATATAATGAAAGAGAAAGTGCTGGATGTGGAATTGAAGGACATGGACTTCCGGGTTCATTAACTGGTATGCAGTCTATGTATTCTTGGTTAGGAAATTATAGATATAATCCGGGTAACTGGGGACTAGGCGGTTGTTCATATTTGAATGTCATGTATGGAGATTCTTATTGTTCTACTAAAGTAACTTGTGATGATTACGATAACTGTCCTCAAGAATCTAAGACTACAGTTTGTGAGCAAAATGATTATACAGCTTGGCAAGTACAAACTAAGTTACAAATTAGATATGATATTTTTGGACTATAGGTGGTATTATGGACAAAGAAAAAAGGAATAAAATAATAGCTATAATAATACTAGTAATTGCTATAATTGTTGTAATAGTATTAAATATTATATATGGAAATAAATCTAAAGAAGAAGTTATAGATACTAAAACTATTAGTATAGTTAAGGATAATGATGATTTTTTCACTGTATCATCTTGTGTTTCTAAATATTTAAACTATTTATCAATTAATGATACAGAAAGTTTACTAACACTTTTAAGTAAAAATTATAAAGAAGAAAACAACATTACTTCAAATAATATTTATTCATATATAAAAGATGTATACTCAAATCCTAACTTTTCTCCAAATAAAATGTATGTTCAAAGACTAGGTAAGACTATATATAAATATTATGTTTATGGTACTATAGAGCAAGAAGTTATAAATGAAATAAGTGAAGGTATAGATTATTATATAATTGTCATATTAGATGAATCAAATACGACATTTGCTATAGAACCATATAATGGAGAAATATTTATGAGGAGATGATATAGTGAAAAAAACATCGAAGAATATTTTACTTATTGTATTAGTAGGAGTGTTTGTATTTTTACTAGCATTTTATATAATACGTGAGATTATAGCTAGTAGGGATATTTATGTAGAACCATCTCTAAGAGATGAAGAGTACAATATGGTACCTAAAGTTTATGATATTAATGAATATTCTAAAGTAGAAATATCTGATCAGCAGATGACTCAAATTTATTTGAATTTATATATAAATGATACTAAAAATGATTTAGAAAAGTCTTATAATTCTTTAAATGAAGAATATAGAGAAGCTAAATTTAGTAGTTTTGATGAATATACTTCTTATGTAAATTCAAATAGATTTTCTAACAATTTATCAAGGTATTATGTAAATTATAAATATGGTGATAAAGTATATTATGCTTATGATAGCAATAATAATCTATATATATTTAAAACAAACGGTGTTATGCAATACGAGGTATATTTAGATGATTATACGGTAGAAATATAAGGTGATAAAATGAGATTAAGATTTAGAGCAGACGCAAAAGATGTATTAATATTTTGTATATTTGCTGTAGCATGGTTATTTGTAGTTTCATTAGCTGTTGCAAATGTTTCTCTTTTCTTAGATGGAGAATCATTCACACTTAACTTTTTAATTGGTTTTAGCTCACACAATATAGCTACAACTCTTATACTTTTCTTTGCTGGAATAATTGCAGCCTTTGCAGGGGTTAAATCTGTATTTATTGAAAAAGAAGACGATACGACAGGAATAGGACTTGCAATAGGAAAGAAAAAAGAGAAGAATTATTCAAGATGGGCAAGAGATAATGAAATAAAAAAAGGTTTAGATGTAAAAGCTGTCGATCCTTTAGCTCCTAAAGCTGACGCAGCAGGAATACCACTTATAATGACGCCTAAAAAAGTTTGGGTAGATAATGGTGGGTACCACAATATAGTAATAGGTTCTACTGGTGCCGGAAAAACTCAGACAACAGTTTTGCCTATGGTTAATTTACTTGCTAAACACGATGAATCTATGATTATAACAGACCCTAAAGGCGAAATATATGAAAACACTGCCAATTATTTAAAGAGTTTAGGATATAATATAGTACTTTTAAACTTCCGTGATCCACAACAAGGAAATGCTTGGAATCCAATGTATTTGCCATATTCATTATATCAAAGTGACAATATAGATAAGTCAATAGAATTACTTGAAGACTTAGCAGCCAATATTCTTCATGATCCAACTGCTAAGGGTCAAGATCCATTCTGGGAAAATACATCTGCAGATTATTTTGCAGGACTTGCATGTGCATTATTCGAAGATGCAAAACCAGAAGAGATCAATCTTAATAGTATAAGTTTGATGACTACGGTAGGAGAGGAAAAGCTTGCTAATACAACCTATATAAAAGATTATTTCAGTTATAAAGATCCCGGAAGTACTGCATATACTAAAGCTTCTTCCACTTTGATGGCTCCATCAGAAACTAAAGGAAGTATATTATCAGTATTTAAACAAAAAATTCAATTATTCGCTTCACGTGCTAATCTATCTGAAATGTTATCAAATAATGACTTTGATATGAGAGATATAGGTAGAAAAAAAACAGCTGTATTTATAGTTATTCAAGATGAAAAGACTACATATCATTCACTTGTAACAATATTCTTGAAACAGTGCTACGAAACACTTATATCAGTAGCTCAAGAATCTGGAGGAAAACTTCCTCATAGAACAAACTTCATCCTTGATGAGTTTGCAAACATGCCTCCTTTAAAAGATGTTACTACAATGGTAACTGCAGCTCGTTCAAGAAACATAAGATTTACATTTATCATTCAAAACTTTGCTCAATTATACGAAGTTTATGGAAAAGAAAATGGTGAAACAATAAAAGGTAACTGTGGTAACATAGTATACTTGATAAGTACAGAGTTATCCGCACTAGAAGAGATAAGTAAGATGTGTGGAGAGGTAAAATCTAAAGAAAAGGAAAAAACTTCATCCACACCTTTAGTAACTGTAAGTGATTTACAGAGATTATCACAGTGGGAAACTATTATATTAAGACTTAGAACAATGCCTTTTAAAACTAAATTAACTCCAAATTTTAAAATGAGTTGGGGTCATAGTTTTCCTAAGGCTGAATATCCAAAAAGAGAGAAAATACCTGTACAGACTTTTGATTTAAAAAGTTATGTAAATAAAAGAAGAGAAGAAAAAATTAATAGTATGTTAAATGGGGATTCTGATGTTAAGGGTATGCCATCACCATTTGAAAGAGGACCATTTAATCCATTTATTGGGCCTAATAAGCCAAATGAAGATAAATTTGATGTCGATGATCTAGTTAAGAGAATAGACGCTAAAATTGCTGAACTTGAAGAAGAAGAAAGACAAGAAAAGGCTAAATTGGAAAACCAAGATACTATTGATATAAAGACAAATGAAAAGCCTGATGTTCAAGAATTTTCTAATGATGAAATTACAGATGATCAATTCTTTGATGATTTCTTCTCAGATGAATAAACTATTTAACTTTATATTCTTTAATCATGCTCATATACTGTAGTAGGGTGGTTATTTATGTTTGAAAGTATTTCTACTACTGAACTTAAAGATATGGGCTATATCAATATAATTGACATAAGAAGTATTGAAAAATATAATAATGGACATATAACGGGTGCGATTAATATACCTATGGAACAATTATTAATTAGACCTGAAAAATACTTAGATAAAACTCAAAAATATTATATATATTGTCAAAAAGGAATACAAAGTAGAAAACTTTGCCAAATACTTGTTAATAATGGATATAGTGTTACTAACATATCTGGCGGTTATGAGTCATGGATAATAAATGGATAAGATTACTAATTCTTATCCATTTTTCCATTATTCATGATATAATAATATAGGTGATATGATATGGAATATGTAATACTTGTTTTATTAATTATAATACTTGTAATGTTGGTAATTTTAATTCTTAAAAAGAATAACAATTCAGATGATAAAATAAATAAACTAGAAGTAGATATGATAAAAGAAATAGGAGATTTCAAAAATGATTTTACTCGTAGTTTGACTAGTGATTTTAACAATCAAACTGAAAAAATAGACGCAAGACTTAGATATATCAATGATAAAGTAAATGAAAGATTAGATGAAAATTTTGAAAGAACTAATAAGACATTTAATAGTGTTTTAGAAAGATTATCAAAAATAGATGAGGCACAAAAAAAGATTGATACATTATCAGGAGATATAGTATCACTTCAAAGCGTATTAACAGATAAAAAAACAAGAGGAATATTTGGAGAAGTTAATTTGGAGCACATCCTATCAAACGTATTTGGTAAAAATAATACTAAAATATTTCAAATGCAATATACATTTAATAATGGCGCAATAGCAGATTCTGTTTTGTTTACTCCAGAACCTTTAGGTACTATAGCAATAGATTCTAAGTTTCCTTTGGAGCACTTCCAAATAATGGTAGATAGAAATAATAGTAATGAAGTAAGAGCTGAAGCTGAAAAATTATTTAAGCAAGATATGAAGAAACACATCGATGATATATGTAATAAGTATATAATACCAGGAGTTACAAGTGATCAAGCAATTTTGTTTTTGCCTGCTGAAGCAATTTTTGCAGAAATTAATGCTTATCATACAGAAATACTTGAATATGCTTATAAAAAAAGAGTTTGGATAACAAGCCCTACAACTTTAATTAGTACACTTACTACAATACAAATAATACTTAAAAATATAGAAAGAGATAAGTATGCTAAAGTAATTCATAATGAATTAAAACTATTGGATGAAGAATTTAAAAGATATAAAGATAGATGGGATAAATTATATAGAAGTATTGAAACAGTAAGTAAAGATGTAAAAGATATACATACTACTACTGAGAAAATTACTAAAAGATTTGATAGTATAAACCAAGTACAGATAGGAGAATTAAATGATAAAGAAAATTAATTATTTACTTGTAGTTATATCTATAATTGGTAGTTTTTACTTTGTATTTACTAAAGACAATAGTATTGTATTAATTTTAAAAGATGCATCTATAGTTATTACAATAAATGCATTATACATTATTCAAAAAATTTTTAAAGTTAAAATTAATGATGGATTGATATTTTTCTATATATTATTCATTTTCATCGCACATTTTTTGGGTGTGACATGTGAGTTATATAATAAAATATATTGGTTTGATAAGTTCTCACATTTTATATCAGGAATATTGACATCATTTGTAGCTATATATATTTTAGTAAAAAGCAAGTGCGATAAAAAAATACTTTTTAACATACTTTTTATAATATCATTTTCCCTTGCAATAGCTGCTTTTTGGGAAGTATTTGAGTATCTTGCTAGCTATTATTTTAATGTAGATCCACAAAAAGTAGTTATGACTGGAGTAACAGATACAATGGGTGATATAATAGTCGCACTCCTTGGGACAGTATTAGTATCTATATGTTACTATTATGAAAATATATTAAAATACAATTTAATTGTAAAAAAATTTGAAAAAATGATATAAAATATGATACAATTATATCAGTACTGGAGGTGTTTGTAAATGAAAAAGAAACTATATTTAATATTAACCTTTTTATTCATATTTATTGGAATACAAACTGTAAATGCATTAGATGAATGTTATACATGTCAAATGAGTGGTACACCATGTGAATCATGTGGAAGTATGTGTAAAGAATTTGATGATGGGATATGTAGAATAAAAAATGATGACCAAGAGTTAAATGATCCTGCCCATTATATGTGTGAGTACATGGGTGATTTTACTAATTTATTAACTGATGAAGTAAATAAAGTTATGATAAGACTAGAATACAATAAAGAAACAGGTGATGTAGAGTTAACACCTGAAACTGGCATTCTTTTAGGCCTATATTCAACAATCCCGCCGTATTATTCATTTCTCGCTGATTCTCTAAAAATAACTGCAGCAGAAAATTTGGGGAAATGCCCTTCTAAAATTTATGTTGCGTATTCTCCATTTATTACAATATCTGGAAATGGAAATAGAATTGATGGTCTTTCTGATTTTATAAATTATATTGGTGATAAAGATATTTTTAATACTGGATGTCAAAACTTGACTGTATATCAAGATAGATTTGATAATGCAATTAGTAAATACAAAGAATGTAAATTAAGTGGAAAAAATAGTGCTACATGTTTATCTTCTGCGATATCTGAGGTAAATTCTAGTGAGGATTTGTTAAAGACATATTGTGATTCAATACTCCAATCATATACTTATGATGGCGCGTTTGAAGAAGACTGCATAGTTGGTTGCCTAGGTGCGAGTAGGCGCATAAATGAAGCAAAAAAAGATAGTGGATTATCAAGTGGCGCAGGAGATTGTGGATTCTCATCAAGAGTATTAGTTTGGATAAATAACATAATGAGATGGATAAAGTATATATTACCAGTTATAGTAATAATACTTGGAATAGCAGACTTTATAAAAGCAATGTCTGCAGATAAAGAAGATGAGATGAAAAAAGCTCAAGGAAGATTTGTAAAAAGGTTAATTTCAGCTGCTATTGTATTTGTAGTACCGCTATTAATAGAATTTATATTAAATATGATGGGATTTAGATACGACTCATGTAGTCTATTCTAATCCTTTTTATTTACCCTTTTTTACATATTTTAAATAAATTTTATTAAAAGTATTGAAACAAAGGCCAAAAATACTTTATAATATAATTGGTGATAATATGGAAGATAAAATATTAAACATATTAAATAGTGAAGATAAAGCATTCGATGTATCAGAGATAGAAGATATACTTGGTCTAAATACAGTTGATGAATTAAAAGAACTATTAAAAGTGTTAAATAAATTAGAAAATGAATATAAAATTTATAGGACTAAAAAAGAAAAATATATGTTATTTAAAAACAGTAACCTTAAATTAGGTAAATTACTTGGAACTAAGAAAAGTTATGCATTTGTAGACATTGATGGTGATGAAGACGTATTTATCAAGGAAGAAAACTTAAATGGTGCGATTAATAACGATGAAGTAATCGTTGAAATAACTTCAAAAAAAGGTCTTAAACTAGAGGGTAGAATAGTTAGAGTAGTCGAAAGAAAAGTTAGCCAGTTTGTAGGTAAAGTCTATTATAAAAAGAATAAATGCCTAGTAGATTTAGACGATAAAAAGTTTAACATAAATATAATAGTTGATAGTGATAAAACACTAGGAGCTGTAAGCGGACATAAAGTTATAGTAAGACTCTTAAATAAAATAGATAATAATAATTATAGAGGAGCTATTATTAAAATACTTGGGCATGTAGATGATCCCGGGGTTGATATTTTAAGTATTGCAGCTAAATACGATATAGAAGATGAATTCCCTAAAGAAGTAAAAGAGGAATTAAAAAATATTCCTTCATCAGTTCTAAAGAAAGAATATGAAAATAGAACAGATCTAACTGACCAAATGATATTTACTATAGATGGCGATGACACTAAAGATATAGATGACGCTGTCTCTATAGAAAAACTTTCAAACGGAAATTATAAACTAGGTGTACATATTGCAGATGTAAGCTATTATGTAAAAGAAAATAGTGCTTTAGATAAAGAAGCAGAAAAACGCGGAACAAGCGTATATTTAGCAAATACAGTAATACCTATGTTGCCACATGAATTATCTAATGGTATATGTTCACTAAATCCTAATGTAGATAGACTTGCTATAAGCTGCGTTATGGAAATAGATGAAACAGGTGAGGTAGTAAAATACGATATATTTGAAAGCGTTATAAGATCTAGAATACAGATGACTTATAAAAAAGTAAATAGTATCTTAGAAGATAACGTAATTCCAACAGGATATGAGCCTTATGTAAATAGTTTAAAAATGATGAGTGAACTTTCTAATATCTTAAGAGAAAATAAAATAAAAAAAGGATATATAGACTTCGATATAGATGAAGCTAAGATAATAACAGATGAAAAGGGAGAAGCAATAGATGTAGTTTTAAGAAATAGAGGCGTTGGAGAAAACTTAATCGAAGACTTTATGATAGTTGCAAATGAAACCGTTGCAAGACACATAACATACCTAGAATATCCATTCATATATCGTGTACACGGTGAGCCTTCTATAGAAAAGATAAATAACTTTTTAAACTTTGTCAGTTTACTTGGATATAATGTTCATAAAATAAAGAAAATTACTCCAAAAGCTATTCAAGAATTACTTGATGAACTTAAAGGTGTTAAGGAATACGATATACTATCATCACTCCTTTTAAGAAGTATGCAAAAAGCTGTATACGATAGCGTAAATATAGGTCACTTTGGACTTGCCAGTAAATGTTATACACACTTTACATCTCCAATTAGAAGATATCCAGATACAACAGTACATAGATTACTTAGAACATATCTATTTAATAAAAATATAAGTGTAGATAATATTAAATATTGGGAAGAAAAATTATCTCCTCTTTCGTTGCACCTCTCTGAAAGAGAAAGAGCCAGTATAGAATGTGAAAGAGAAGTAGACGATATGAAGATGGCAGAATATATGGAAAAACATATCGGTGAAGAATTTAGAGGTGTAGTATCTGGAGTTATGAGCTTTGGAATATTTGTAGAACTTCCAAACAAAATAGAGGGACTAGTTAAAATAGATGATTTAACAGATGATTACTATACATATAATGAAGCAACTTATTCACTTGTTGGAAACAATAATAAACGTGGTTATAGATTAGGTGATGAGGTTAAAGTTATAGTAAAAGCTGCAAGCAAAGTAAATCAGACAATAGACTTTATTATAAAGAGATAGACTTTATCTCTTTTTTGTTCTATAATTGTATTGGTGAAATTATGGCTAAGAAAAGAAGAAAATTAAAAGGTAGTGTGTATTTAGTTTTAATATTAATAGTAGTACTTTCTATAGGCGTAGTTAATATATCAAGAGGAAGAAAAAATGTAAGTATAAATAATGATGATACACCTGTTATTAACCAACCATCTTTAAAAAGAATGTCTTTGGTAGCAGTAGGAGATGTATTAATTCATGAAAGTGTTTATAAAGACGCTTTAAATAGTGATGGTACTTATAATTTCCATAAGATGTTTACAGAAATAGAACCTATAATAAAAAAATATGATTTAAAATTCTGTAATCAAGAATCAACTATAGGAGGGGAAGCTTTAGGTATTAGTGGTTATCCTAGTTTCAATTCACCTGATGAAATAGGTGATGAAATCGTAAATCTTGGTTTTAACTTGATAAGTCTTGCAAACAATCATGCCTTAGATAAAGGAGTAGACGCTATAAAATACTCTAATAGCTACTGGAAAACCAAAGATGTAATAACTGCGGGAACTTATTCTAGCGCAAGTGAAAGAGATAATATCAAAGTGTATGAAAAAAATGGTATAAAGTATGCATTTTTAGCTTACACAACTATATCTAATAGAACGCCCAGTAATGATTATATTTTAAATATGTATAGCGCAACTAAAGCTAAAAAAGATATAGAAAGTATAAAAGATAAAGTAGATGTTATAATAGTTTCGATGCACTGGGGAGTAGAAGATTCAAATACTGTATCAGAATCACAAAAACAAATAGCAGAGTATCTATCTAGTTTGGGTGTAAACATAATAATTGGGCACCACCCTCATGTAGTACAAAAAGTATCTTATGTAGGAGATACACTAGTTATATATTCACTAGGTAATTTTATATCAAATCAATTATCTATTGGGATTAATAACGGAATAGGACTTATTTATGGTATAGATATAGTAGTAAAAGATGGTAAAGTTTCATTTGAAAATGAGTATAAAGAGTTAATACTTTCATATGCATTAAATAGTACTAACTTTAAAGTAATACCATTTTCAAAACTTAACGATAATTTACTAAATAATTATAAAAGTTATGAAAAAAAGTATATGAGTATAGTAAATGGAGAATAGTATGAAAAAGTATTTGTTTATAATTAGTTTTATAGCTTTAGCTTGTATTTTATTGCTCGTATTTTACAAACCTAAAGAAAGTGAAACATTGCCAGAAGAGCCTATAATAGATTATTATGAGCCACAAGAAAAAAGGATGTCTTTGGTCGCTTTAGGAGATGCTCTTATACATAGTGGTGTGTATACAGACGCTTATATAGGTAATGGAAATTATGACTTTAGTGATATGTTTACTTATATAGAACCAATAATAAAAAATTACGATTTAAGATATTACAATCAGGAAACTATTATAGGTGGTAAAAACTTAGGTATATCTAATTTTCCAACATTCAATTCGCCTGATGAAATAGGACTTAATTTAATGGATATAGGTTTTAATTTAATAAGTCTAGCAAACAACCATGCACTTGATAAAGGAGAAAAGGGTATACTTTACTCAGTTGATTTTTGGAAGAGTAAAGATGTAGTAACTAGTGGTCAATCATCATCTTTTGAAGATAGAAATGATATAAAAGTGTATGAGAAAAATGGTATAAAGTATGCATTTATAGCTTATACAGATGGAACAAACGGAATAAGCATTCCAAATGGGGAAGAATATTTAGTAAATGTATATTCACCCGATCAAGCTAAAGAAGATATAGAAAGTATAAAAGATAAAGTAGATGTTATAATAGTTTCGATGCACTGGGGAGTAGAGTATACACATATTCCAAATGATAGACAAAAAGAAGAAGCTAAATATTTATCAAGTTTAGGTGTAAATGTAATAATAGGTTCACATCCTCACGTAATTCAACCAATAGATTTTATAGATAATACACTTGTTATATATTCATTAGGTAATTTTATATCTTCACAAAGAATACTTGGATTAGATAAAATAATAGGACTTTTAGTAGGGGTTGAT
Source organism: uncultured Bacilli bacterium (assembly GCA_947588925.1). Classification (GTDB taxonomy): domain Bacteria; phylum Bacillota_I; class Bacilli_A; order RF39; family UBA660; genus UMGS1613. Next base: position 45,491 of record CANQAT010000001.1, read on the forward strand.
ATAGTTGTTAAAGATGACTCAGTATCTTTTGAAAACTTAAATTATAAACTATTATATACATACGATAATAACTATAAAAACTATAGTGTAATTCCATTTGAAAACTTAACAGAAGATATATTAAAGAATTATAAGAGTATAGAACAAGAGTATATACAAATTGTAGAAAATGAGGTAATTTATGATTGAGATAAAAAATAAAAAAGCAACATTTGATTATTTTATAGAAGAAGAAATAGAATGTGGTATAGTACTTAAGGGAACAGAGATTAAATCTATTAGAAATGGTTTAGCAAATATAAAAGATTGCTACGCAATTATAAAAAATAATGAAGTATTTTTACTTAATATGTTTATTGCTAAATACGATGACGCTAGTATTTTTAATCACGATGAAAGAAGGACTAGAAAACTCTTACTAAATAAAAAAGAAATATTAAAATTAAAAGATAAAGTAGAGGTTAGTGGTTATACCTTAATACCTATAAAAGTATATTTTAAAGGTAACAAAGTTAAAGTGTTACTAGGGCTTGGAAAGGGTAAGAAGACATACGATAAAAGAAATTCATTAAAAGAAAAAGATATTAAAAGAGAAATAACGAGAACTTTAAAGGAAAATAACAAATAATTTGTATAAAAAACTTGCATTTTTAATTTATTTATTATATACTTATGTTGTGAAATGATAACGGAAGGAGATGCTTTTTATGAAAATAACGTCAGTCAATGTTCACAAAAAAAATGATGATACTAGAATGAAAGGGATAGCTTCAGTTTTGCTAGATGATTGCTTTGTAATTAGAGATATAAGAATCATTGAAGGAAAAGATGGCTTATTCATTGCAATGCCAAGCAGAAAGAACGCTGAGGGTGAATATCATGATATAGCTCATCCAATAAATACTGAAACAAGAAAAATGTTTGAGGACGCTATATTTGAAGAATATAATAAAGTAGAAGAATAATACTAAAACTCGAAAGAGTTTTTTTCATATCTTTTTTTAACATTCATATACTCTAATAGGTGATACAATGGACAAGGATATAGTAACTGTTAATCATAACATTAATATTACACAAAGAAAAAATATAACTATTAGTGGTGTTAAAAAGATTGAAAATTTTGATGAATCTGAATTCTTACTCGAAACTAATATGGGATATTTAATGATTAAAGGAACAAATTTAGAAATAATAAAATTAGACACATATCAAGGAGACGTATCCATTAAAGGAAAAGTAAATAGTTTAAATTATTTAGAAGAGGGTAAGATGAAAGACAAACAAGAAAGTGTGTTTTCTAAACTGTTTAAATGATAGATTTACAACTTCAACTTAAATTACTCATATTTTCCTTTATATTTGGATTTATGTTCTCTTTTTCTTTAGAAATTTTTAATAAATATTCGAAGAGATTTTCAAAATCTATTGAGATAATATTATCATTTATATTCATTTTATTCATGTCAGTAATATACTTTTTAGGTATTCAAAAAATAGGATATGCTATATTCCATATATATTCTATTTTAAGCATAATACTTGGGTTTTATATATATGAGATTATAGTTAAACTAATTGCAAAACCTCCTAAAAGATGATATACTTTATAGGGTGATAATATGGCTAGAAGAGTCGTACCAAGAATTTCTAAAAGAAGGTTAATGGTTTTAGGAACTGCCAGTTTGATTGCTATAGTATTTTTCATCTTTAGTTTAGTATATAATATATATACAATATATACTTTGACAAATGAAAAAAAAGATTTAATATCTTTTTATGAGCAATTACAAGCTGACGCAGAAGATATAAAGCTTTTTAAAGAAAAACTTAGCGATAGTAAATATTTAGCTGATTATGCTCGGGAGCACTTCCAATATTCTACTGATGGAGAATATATATTAGAATTTGATGAAGATGATACTAAAGAGGTAATAAATAATATATCTAGTGATATAAATAAAAATTATATGGTATTAGGACTTATTGTTCTCATTGCCTTAATATTTATATACATCTTATTTAAAGGTAGAAAGAAATCAAAAAAATAAAGAGACTATAATTTAACAGTCCCTTTTTCATTATCTAAATTATTTCCGTCAAAATAATCTTTTGCTTTATATCCTTTAATCATAGCTATTATATTTGATGGACAAGTTTTAACGAGTTTATTGTAGTCAGTAACAATATCATTATAATATTTTCTTAGTCCAACTATTTCTGATTCTGATTCCATAAGGTTTATATCGATTCTCATAAACTCTTCATTTGTCTGTAAATTTTCATATTTTTCTTTTATAGCATGAAATTCATTAATGGCGTCATATAAACTTCTATCTAGTTCAAAATTAGTTAACTTTTTTGATCTTAATTTTACAATTCCTTCTAGTATTTCTTCATCTGTATTTATATTAGCTTTAATTATACCAATAGATTTATTTAATAGATCAAATCTTTTTCTTAAAACTGCGTCTATACTTACATCTGCTTCATTTATTCTTATTATATAATCTTGAAAGTGATTATAAGTAGCTATTAAAAGTATTAAAACTAAACATACAACAATTACTATTGAAAGCGTTATTATTGCTATACTCATATTACCACCTAAAATAATTATAGCAAATTTCTACTTTTCAATCAATACTTTTTATAAGTTTTGACCAGTAGATGGATAAAATTGTGGGACTGTATTTATTTCCTCATCAAATTTAATATAATCCACATATATCATTAGTAAAAGGTACCAATTTCCTGTAGTTGGGTCACTTAATATAATATGATCTCTACCTGATTGTTCTATAATACCAGTAAATACCTTATCCTTCCATTCACCTGAATCTGCAAATGATTGATAAACAGATACTCTTTTTCCTCTATTTACTCTTAATATGTTTTCTATATATGATTGTTCATTAGGTACATATTCTTGTGAAGTAGTAGGTGCCATACTTTGATTAGGTGTTGGAATATTCCCAGAATAAATAGGACTTCCCGGGAATTTTGAATTGTTATTTAAATAATTATTGTTCATAAAATCATCCTTTCTTTAAAATATATTTAAAAATATAAAAAAATATGATACAATTATGGTGGTGATCAAATGAAAGTTAGTATAGGTGTTTCAAATAGACATGTTCACTTAACAAAAGAACATTTGAGTATTTTGTTTGGTGAGGATTATAAGTTAGAAAAGAAAAATGATTTAAACCAACCTGGACAGTTTTCATCAACTGCAGTTGTAACAATAAAAACAGATAAATCTGAAATAGATAATGTTAGAGTTTTAGGACCAATTAGAAATTATACTCAGGTTGAAATTAGTAAAACTGATGCATATAAATTAGGACTTAATCCACCAGTTAGAAACTCTGGAGATTTAGAGGGAAGTAGTCCGATTAAAATAGTAGGTCCAAAAGGATGTGTAGATCTAAAGTCCGGTTGTATTATAGCGACTCGCCATATACATATTTTGCCTAGTCAATTAAAAATGTATAACTTAGAAGGCAAGGAAACTGTTAATGTAAAATTAAATGGAGAAAAAGGCGGTATAATTACTAATGTATATTTGAAAGTGAGTGATGAAGCTTTCTTTGAGCTACATATAGATACAGATGACGCAAATGCACATTTGGTAAAAAATGGGGATATAGGTGAGATTATATGAAAAAGATAAAATATTTAATATTTGTATTAGCTCTTTTCTTATTTACAGCAAGTAGCGTACATGCTAGTACATGTACATACACGGATGGGCAATTAACTGCAACAGTTACAATTGATTCAAAATCTAACGCTTCTGCCAAAATTAAAGGATATCTAAATTCAACTGATGAAACAGATATTAGCATAACAGATGATGTTGACAACTGGGGTAAAATCTTTAATCCTAAATTAGGTCCAAGTCCTAAAATAAAATTTAATGCCAAATCATATTACGAACTTCATAAAGAATGCCCTGAATATGCTATATTTGCAGATATTCCATGGGGTGAGGGAGGAACATGGGAATTTAAATTTGCTCTATTTTCTGAACAATTTAAAGCTGAATTTGAAAAATATGGGAAAAAAACACAAGGATATGCTATAATGGAAATTGTTGGAGGCACTGATCCACAACCATCATTTGAACCACATTCGTGTATAGACTTTCCAATAAATGTTTGTACTAACGGTTCCTGTGAAAAATCATGTGAACATAATTCAAAATTTTCTTGTATTTGGAATGAAACAGACCAAGGAAGTTACTGTAATACTGATAATTTGCTTTATATTAGTTGCGCAGACGCATTTGATATGCCACATCAAATTCCTCAAATATTAAGCTTTATATTTAACCTGCTTAAGATAGGAACTCCGATCATTCTTATAATAGTAAGTATTATATCTTTAGTAAAAGCACTAGCTGCTTCAAAAGATGATGAAATTAAAAAGGCGCAACACTCTCTTATTAGAAAACTTATTGCTGGAGCTTTAGTATTCTTTATAGCTTCAATTGTACAACTCGTTATTTCTATAGTAGCTGATTCTTCTGAAACAGAAAATGTTTCAACTTGTATAGACTGTTTGTTAAATAACGATTGTGAAAGCAGTATGTACTATAAGACAAATGTAGGCGGAACAACAGTTTGTACATATCTTGAAAGTGGAGAAGAAAAAACTTGTGATGATAATTAAAGGGGTTGTTCGGAAATTAAGTGATTGATTTATAATCAGTCTCTTTTTTTATTATGTATAATTATTAAATCAAAAAAGTCGAAACTATAAAGTCTCGACAAAATGTGATACAATATTCTTGTCTAGAGAAATGAGGTATCACATAAACTATTTTACTACAAATAGATTTTTATTTCTAGTCCCCTCAGACGATTGTATTGAGGAATTTGAAAAAATGGATAAGTTTGTTGAACTTTTGAATAAATCTGGAATTGGAAAAATAATTGAACAAGAACATAAAAAGTATAAAAAAGCAAATTTTGGAAAACCCAACTATAATCTTTATAATATGATGGCAACTGTAATTTATTGTTATACAAAATTTAGAGCTACTCTAAGAGAAATGGAAACTTTATGCAAATTTGATTTGCGAGTAATTTATTTAATGCAACAAACAATTCCAGACCATGTTGTCATATGTGATTTTATTAATAAATATATTATTCCTCATCAATATGAAATATTTACGATGATTAATAAGGCAATAATAAATGAACTTAAGTTAGATATGTCCATTCAATATAATGATGGTACAAAAATAGAAGCTAATGCTAATAAATATAAATTCGTATGGAAACCAACAACTTATCATAAAAAATTGGATGTTAAAATTAAAGATTTATTAGTTAAAATGAATATTAAGTTTAAAAGTAAAAACTTGATAAAATTATTTCAATTTAATGAATTTATAAAAGAATATACTACTATAAAACATGATATATGTATAAATAATATACCAAGTGGAAGAGGGAAAAAATTAAAAGATAATTATTGGAATACGCCTTCTAATTTAAAAGAAGAAAAATTTCCTTTCCCAAAACAAAAAAAGAAAAAAGAGACTGACAAGAAATCAATCACTTAATTTCCGAGCAGTCCCTTTTTTCATTAAAGGTAATACAAAATGTGTCAAATTGTAATCATTTTTGCAAGTGTGAAAATAAATTAGCACCATTTTTTTCGATAAAATGCCTTGTAATACAAGGGTTTTCAAAAAAATTGGTGCAACTCCCATATCCTGTTGAAAATAAAAACTTGTTAAATTTAGTGTTTTTATATATTTATATTTAAAATATAATTAAAAATTATAAATATTTTAACAGACTAATCACTCATCATTTTCATCATCTGTTTTTCTAAAATCTAATTTATAATTATTATCATCAGATTTTTCAAAAACTACATCTTCAATACCAATTTCTGCAAGTTTATCATATGTCAATATTTCATTTTCTTCTAATCTTAATACTTCTCTTAATAACCATGCACCTAACTCACTATTTGGGTTAGACATTAATGCTTTCCCATTGTCTTGACATAATTTCATAGACATTTCCTTCCCATTAGGAAGCAAAACATTAAACGAAGTATCCCTACTTGGAAAGAAATCTTTATATTTTTCTCTAATTTTCTTATTGAATGGTATATAAACTTCATCTATATTTCTGCTTCTTCCACCAGCATTCCATTGGTTTAAACCACTTTTTGGATAGACTAATTTAACTCCATTTTTTTCAGAATATAATGGAATAACAGCTACTTCATCTTCAGTTATTGTTACTAATGAGTCTATTCCTTTTCTTAATACTTCAAATGGATTAGTAGCTACTTTGACAAAAACACTATCATAATATTCATCTGTATTAAAACGTTTAAGTAAAACACTCTTTGATATATTAAAATTATACTCATGAAGTCCATCAGTAAAAATTAAAGAAGTATCTGAAGTATTAATTATTTTTATATTTGAAATATCTATTTTATCCATAGGCTCTTCGTAAAAATGAAAACCTTTTTTATTTCTAATAACACAGTGATATATCATTTTAGATAACCCATATGTAGCCATAGTAGATTCGATACGATCATTTCTTAATTCAGCTATTTTTTTGATTTTTTCTAATCCTTCTAAATCAGAATATGATTTTCTAGCTTTATTAAATTCCGCAATTTTCTGCCATGTTTTTTTATTGCCTTCAGTAAATGTCTTTATTCCAATTCCAATATTATTTAATTTTGCATCAGCTGTAACACAAGATCTAGCAAGATTTGTAGCACCAAAACATTCACAATATAAATTTTCAGGAACTCTATAATCGAGCCATGGATCATCATTTTCACTAAATAATAATGACAATGAGCCAATTAATTTTAAGTTATTTTTGTAATCTTCGAATTTGCTTTTATCATAATTAATTATCTGCATTTTCTGTCTCCTTTATCGCATCTAATATTTTTTCAGCAACCCTTTTTATTACATTAACAGACACCGCATTCCCAGCTTGTTTATAAATTCTAGAATCAGCCAATTCTTTTGGAACAATGAAATTTTCAGGGAATCCTTGAAGCATTAAACATTCAATAGGTAATAATTTTCTAATTTTATTATAATTTGTATATATTAAAGGTACATTATGCCCTCCCATACCCATATTTGCGGTTAATGTTGGACATAACCCATTTTTATTTTCTCTAACATAAACTCTTCTATATTGATAAACAGTATTATGTTCTTTTATATTATCACTTAATAATTTATAACATTTTTTATCTTGTTCGTATAAGTATTTTTTTGGAACTTCTTTTTCCCAATCAACGATTTTATCTATAGTATTTTTTAATTGAATCTTTCTAGGCCATTTAAAGTTATTATAATCATTTTCATTAAGAAAACCTATTATAAAAATTCTCTCTCTATTTTGAGGTAAATCTCCATATTCACAAGTGTTTAAAACTTTTGATTCAACAAAATATCCGTAATGCTCCAATGTTTCTTTAATTACTTTAAATGTATTTCCATTATCATGCGTTTTCAAGTTTTTTACATTTTCTAAAAATAATATTCTTGGTTTATTGTTATTTTCAGCCATTTCTTTTACTAATCTCATTATTTGGAAAAACATATTGCCACGATCATCTTCAAAGCCTTTCCTATATCCCGCAATAGAAAATGGTTGACAAGGAAAACCAGCTGATAAAACATCAACTTTAGGTATATCTTTTCCTTTTATGTTACATATATCATCAACTACAAGCTTAATGTCTTTATGATTTAAATTAAATGTAACAGCACAATATTTGTCTATTTCATTAGCCCATATTGGTTTAAATCCAGCATTTTTAAATCCTAAATCTATTCCACCAATTCCAGCGAATAAACTTGCCATTTTTAATTTTTTCATAACACACCGCCTATCTCTAATAACATTATATCATTTATAATTAACATTTGCATCAATTTAATATAAATTTTTTAAATTCAATACATTTTTAAATATTATCAAATACAAAAATATTGTTTATTTTAGACATAGTTGCAGATATATATATTAAACTTTCATATTTAAGTTTATTGTTTTTCCTTTTTATCTAAAATGTTTTCAAATTGAAACATAAATAGCTTCCTAGGCTCTCAGATAATCAATATCATAATTCCCAATATATGCAATAACTTTTCGTTTTCTAAAGTATGTACAGTAATTAGTATAATAAGCGTTAGAAATCTTAATTTCTAACGCTTTTTAAACTTTTTAAATTATTAAAAAAAACTGAGTAGAAATTATTCATTTCCGCTCAGCCCCTTTTCTTTTCTATTATTTCATCGATTATTCCGTATCTTAAAGCTTCTTCTGCGCTCATGAAATTATCTCTATCTGTATCTTTTTCTATTTCTTCTAAATTTTTATCAGTATTACTGGCAAGTATCTTATTTAACTTATCTTTAGTTTTAAGAATATGCTCTGCAGCTATTTTAATTTCAGTAGCCTGTCCTTCTGCGCCCCCTAAAGGTTGATGTATCATAACCTCACTATTAGGTAGTATTAATCTTTTTCCTTTTTTTCCACTTGAAAGTAAGAATGCCGCCATAGACGCACATATTCCAATTCCAATAGTAGATATATCACTATTAATATAATTCATCGTATCATATATTGCCATTCCATCTGTAACGCTCCCACCGGGTGAATTTATATAAACACTAATATCTTCATTGTTTAGTGAATCTAAATATAAAAGTTGTGCGACTACACTATTAGCTAGATTATTATCAATTTCTCCATTAATTATTATAATTCTATCCTTTAAAAGCCTTGAATAAATATCATATACTCTTTCCCCACTACTTACTTTATCTATAACTGTTGGTACTATCATATTCTCATCTCCTATGTATATAATAGTAATAAATAACATATTTATACCGAAAATTAGTCGACAAAGTATTTTTTTTTTGGTAAAATATTAATGAAAGTAGAGGATACTATGGATAAAAAATTTAAAGTTACATATAGGGGCAATGAGGTAATTGAATTTGAAGAAGGTACAACTTTTAAAGAGATATCTGAACACTTTAAACACAACTATAATTACGATATATTAGTGGCTAAAGTAGATAACGACTTAACTGATTTAAGTGATACTCTAAAGAAAAGATGTACAATAGATTTCTTTGATAGAAGCTCATCAGTTGGAAATTCAATATATATTAGAGGAGCTATATTTATACTTATTTTAGCTGTAAGGAATATACTTGGTGAGGATGTGGATGTTGTGACGGAGCACTCCATAGATAGAGGTATTTACTGTACAATTAATGGAGCTAAAATAAATAAAGATATAATAAATAAAATATATAAAGAGATGAAATCTATTACAGAAGAAGACTATATATTTACAAAACTTAGTGTATCTAGACTAGACGCTATTAAATATTTTAAAAAGCAAAATAAATTAGATAAAGTAAACGTTTTAAAATATATTTCAAACACTTATATAAATTTATATAGAATAAGTGATATGTATGATTATTTCTACAGTAAAATGCCTTATAGTACTAAACAGATTAACGATTATAAATTAACATATATTAAAGATGATGGATTTGTAATATCCCTCCCAGATACAGTTAATCCTGAGTGTACCCTTGATTATACACACCATGAAAAAGTATTTGATACATTCTTAGATTATACTAAATGGGGAAGAGTGCTTGGAGTGGAACACGCAGCTGATTTAAATAGGGTAGTATCTAAAGCAGAGGTTACAGAACTTATCAATTTGGCAGAAGCGCATTATGACTCACAACTAGCTCATATAGCAGATGAAATATATAATAGTAAAAGAAATATTAAAGTAGTTTTAATAGCAGGACCATCATCGAGTGGTAAAACAACTACTGCTAAAAAACTAGATATATATTTAAGAAGTAAAGGTTTTATAACACACCCAATAGGCTTAGATGATTATTTTGTAGATTTAAATCACCGAGTTTTAGATGAAAATGGTAAACCTGATTTTGAATCTATAAATGCTTTAGATGTAGATTTATTTAATCAAAACCTATCAGACTTATTAGAAGGTAAAAGAGTTAGTCTACCTACATATAACTTCTTACTAGCTAAAAGAGAATACAACGGTAGATACCTACAGTTGGGTGAGAAAGATATAATAATAGTAGAGGGGTTGCACGCCTTAAACGATGAACTTACTATGTCTATTAGTAAAGATAATAAATATAAAATATATATAAGCCCACTTACTCAGTTAAACATAGATAAACATAATCATATACATACGAGTGATATTAGAAAACTAAGAAGAATATGTAGAGATAATAGAACAAGAGGTCACGGGGCTTTAGAAACACTTAGAATGTGGCCACAAGTTATTGCTGGTGAAAGAAATAACATATATAAATTTCAAGATGATGTAGATACAGTTATAAATTCATCACTCATATACGAAATAGGGGTATTAAAGACTTATGTTGAACCATTATTATTTAATGTATCAGAGGATGATAAGGAATATCCTGAGGCTTTAAGACTTATAAATTTCTTAAGAAATTTCTTGCCAATACCGAGTGATGATGTTCCAGCTGATTCAGTTTTAAGAGAATTTATAGGGGGAAGTTGCTTTAAAAATTAAGGAGGAATAATATGATAAGAGTAGCAATTAATGGATTTGGAAGAATAGGAAGACTAATATTTAGAATAATGGAGGAAGACCCTAGTTTTGAGGTAGTAGCTATAAATGATTTAACGGACGCAGAGCAACTAGCATACCTACTTAAATATGATACAAGTCATGGTAATTATAGAGTTGATGATATAAGCTTTGATGAAAATAATATTATTGTAGGTAGTAGAAAGATAAGAGTGTATAGTGAGACTGACCCATCTAATTTGCCATGGGGTGAACTTAAGATAGATGAGGTATTTGAATGTACTGGACACTTTACAGATAAAGATAAAGCATATGCTCATATAAATGCAGGAGCTAAAAAAGTTATAATAAGCGCACCTGCTAAAGGAGATTTAAAGACTATTGTTTATAATGTAAATGAAAATACTCTAGATGGTAGTGAAAAGGTCATAAGCGCAGCTTCATGTACTACAAACTGTCTTGCTCCAGTACTTAATGTAATAGAGAAAAATATTGGTATAGTAAAAGGATTTATGACTACGGTCCATGCTTATACAAATGATCAAGCAACTCTTGATATAGCTCATAAAAAGGGAATAAATGCAAGACGTGGCAGGGCATGTGCGGCAAACATAGTACCATCATCAACAGGAGCTGCTTCTGCTATAGGTCTTGTTATTCCATCACTAAAAGGTAAGATGGATGGAGGAGCCCTAAGAGTACCTGTTACAACAGGGTCTGTTATAGATTTAACACTAGAACTTAAAAGAAATACAACAGTTGATGAAATCAATAAATTATTTATAGATAATTCAAATGAAACTATTAAATTAACTTTTGATCCAATAGTATCAAGTGATATAAAAGGCTCTCATTTAGGTAGTTTAGTAGATGGACAGTTAACTAAAGTTGTTGAAGTAGATGGAAAACAATTAGTTAAAATAATTGCTTGGTATGATAATGAGATGGGTTATTCAGCTCAAATGGTTAGAACTGCTAAATACTTTGGTAATTTAATGTAAAGTAAATGTATATATACTAGAGAAATAGATAATAATAAACATGAGGAAATATAAGGGTTTATTTATTATCTATTCTTTTAAAAAAACTGTTGCAAAGAAGCACATCACAAATTTTTCAAAAAAATTTAGCTCACCCCCTTGACAGGGGGGGGGGGGGATGATAGAATAGAAGTGTAAGTATAAAATAAGGAGGTTACTATGAAAAATAAAGGTTTTACAC
>CANQAT010000002.1 GCA_947588925.1 uncultured Bacilli bacterium
TAATTTTTTTGTTGTTTTTTATTTGAGACTTATAATTACTGGCTTTGCTTGTTGCATTTACTTTGAGAGGTCACTATGTTTTATATTTTTTTAGGATTTAAGTCGACTTCTAAATTAAGTTTTGATTTACTCTTTGATCTATCAACAACAAATTTTAATTTATCATAAATATCTTTTATGTTTTTATATTTAATTATTATTTGCATATAGTACTTATTATTTATCTTTGGTACGGTGCACAAACTTGGTCCTAATATAATGGCATTTAAACAAGATAGATATTCTTTTACTTTATCTGCCTCATTTTTTAAGTAGTCATAGTCTGCGCCTGTGAGCGTTACTAAACAAATATTGTAGTATGGAGGGTATTTAAGTTTTTTTCTTATTGCCATCTCTTCTTTATAAAAACTTTCATAATCATTTGTACTTGCATATTTTATACTATAGTGTTCTTTGTTAAAACACTGTATTACAACTTTACCGGGGCGAGCTCTACCAGATCTACCTGACACTTGACTTAAAAGGCTATAAGTTCTTTCCGCACTTCTAAAATCAGGAATATTTAACTGTGCGTCTCCATTTAATACACCAACTAAAGTTACGTTTTCAAAATCAAGTCCTTTTGATATCATTTGAGTACCTATTAGTATGTCGTATTTTTTATTTTTAAAATCATTTATTATTCTTTCATGACTTCCTTTTTTCTTTGTTGTATCTATATCCATTCTAACTATCTTAGCTGTTTTAAATATTTTACCTACTTCTTCTTCTAGTTTTTCAGTACCCATACCATAAGAATCTAGGTTTTTACTATTACAGCTTGGACAAATTAAAGGTTTATAAGTAGTATAATTGCAATAATGACAATTTAATTTATTACCGTTTTTATGATATGTTAAAGGTATTTCACAGTTAGGACATTTAAGGGTATTTCCACACTCTTTACAAGTGATAGTGGTACTATAACCTCTTCTATTTAAAAATAATATTACTTGTTCATTTTTACTTAAGCAATCTGTTATGTTATCTATTAATTTTTTTGAAAGTATTCTATATCCTTTTTTTATTTCTTCTTTCATATCTATTAATTTTACATCAGGCATAGTCTTATTTATTCTATGTTTTAGTTCTACTAATTTATATATACCAGTTTTAGCTCGAGTGTAACTCTCTATTGATGGGGTCGCACTTCCAAGTACTAGTGGACAGTTATGTGTTTTCGCACGCTTTATTGCTATATCAATCGTATCATACTTAGGTGTATTTTCTTGCTTATAGGTATCGGAGTGCTCCTCATCTAATATTATTAATCCTAAATTAGTAAATGGAGCAAATATCGCACTTCTTGCGCCAATTACAATAGAAACTTCTTTTCTTTCAATTTTTCTCCATTCATCATACTTTTCACCATCTGAAAGCGCACTATGAAGTATAGCTATTGAATTTTTAAATCTGCTTTTAAATATTCTAACCATTTGTGGTGTTAAACTAATCTCTGGCACTAAAACTATGACTTCTTTATTTTCTTTTAAGACTTCTTCTATTATGTGCATGTAAACTTCAGTTTTCCCACTACCTGTAACCCCATGTATCAAAAATGGAGCAAATTTATCTTTACATTTTAATACTTCATTTAAAGCATTTTCTTGTTCTAAAGTTAGTTTTACTCTATTATCTTGATAGTTATTAGTATCTATTAATCTATAAGTTTCTTCCTTAACTTCTTCAATCACTTTTTTTGATATTAAAGTATTTATACTAGATACAGATATTCTTGATAACTCACTTTTTAAAACTAATCCATTTTTAAGTCTTTCTATAATATTTTTCTGATTATCATTTTTTGGTATGTAGGTTTCATCTATTAACTTTATATAACTAGTATATTTTTTATTTACATTAAATTTTTTATGAGCTTTTAAAGCTTTAGGCAGCATAGTTTGGTATGCACTTATTAAATTGCAAAGTGTTTTTTTACTTATATACTTGCCTAGTTCTAACATCTCTTTATTTATAACAGGACCATCATCTACAATATCTATTATCTCTTTTAGGTTATAATCTAGTTCTTTGTTATATTCTATATTTAGGACAAATCCTTCTAATGTTTGGTTATTAAAAGGCACTAATACTCTCATTCCAACTGATACTTTATCCTTTAAAGCGTCACTAACAGAATAAGAAAAAGTTTTATCTATTTTTTTTGCTTTTAATTCTACTAAAACCTCTATTACTATCTTCTCTACTGCCATATAACCACCATAAATATTATAACAAAATTATAAAAAGAAAAAAAGTATAAAATATACTTAAGTTTTGCAATTTATTTTTACTATAGTACAGCCTACATTATTATAAAATAATCTATATTCTAATACATCTTTACTATTTTTAAGCGTTTTATTTACTTCTTCTTTTAAGACACCTGTACCAATTCCATGTATGATACAAATAATATCATTTTTTAATATTTTATTATCTTTAATAAATTCAAGTACTTTTACTCTAGCAGTATCTCTATCTAGTGTATGAAGATCTATAGTGGGCAGGCTATCTATATATATGACATCTTTAAGTTCCATATTACCAACTCCATAAAAAGTATACCACAAACCAAAAGAAAACTCCATCATATGATAGAGTTTTGTACATTTTCGACCGGGATTATTTATTACTCGCTAGCCACCCGGAAGCGAGAAACATTTTCGCACTTTTTCAAGTACAATAATAATATACTATATTTTTATGAAAATATCAAATAGCATACATTATTGATATAAAACTAAGAATTTATTTTAGAAAAATAGGGCTCCATCAATTAAGACAGTGCCCATGCAAAAGTGTAAACACTTTTTCCTTGCATAACCATATTATCACATAATAATGATTATGTCAAACTACTCATTCAAATTTTAAATTATTTATTTTCTTTTTCTTTTACTACAGCTTGAGCAGCAGCAAGTCTAGCTAGTGGAACTCTAAATGGACTACAAGATACATAGTCAAGTCCTACTCTATGGCAGAATTCAACACTTGATGGTTCTCCGCCGTGTTCTCCACAAATACCCATATGGATATCAGGACGAGTTTGACGACCTAAGCGAGCAGCCATTTCAACAAGTTTTCCAACTCCATTTTGATCTAACTTAGCAAATGGATCACTTTCAAATATTCCTTTTGCATAGTATTCATTTAAGAACTTAGCAGCGTCATCTCTTGAGAATCCAAATGTCATTTGAGTTAAATCGTTTGTTCCAAATGAGAAGAATTCTGCTTCTTTAGCTATTTCATCAGCCGTAACTGCAGCTCTTGGTATTTCTATCATTGTTCCAACATGATATTTTAAATCTACGCCTGCTTCTTTAATTATACTATCAGCAGTTTCACAAACTATCTTTTTAACATATTTAAGTTCGTTTACATCTCCTACTAGAGGTATCATAATCTCAGGAGTTATGTTCATGCCTTTTTTATTTACATTAATTGCAGCCTCGATAACAGCTCTTGTTTGCATTTTAGCAATTTCAGGATAAGTAATTGCAAGTCTACATCCACGGTGTCCCATCATTGGATTAAATTCCTTTAATGATTCAACACGTGCTTTTAAATCTTCAAAGCTCATTCCAAGTGACTCTGCAAGTGGTTTAATCTCTTCATCAGTATGAGGCAAGAATTCATGTAGAGGTGGATCTAAGTAACGAATTACAACTGGATCTCCTTCCATAGCCTCAAATAATCCTTCAAAGTCTTTTCTTTGATATGGAAGTATCTTTTCTAGTGCTTCCTCACGTTTCTCTACTGTATCAGCAGCAATCATTCTTCTAAAGTTAAATATTCTTTCCTCTTCAAAGAACATGTGCTCCGTACGACAAAGACCTATACCTTCTGCACCAAATTTACGTGCTTGAATAGCGTCTTTAGGTGTATCAGCGTTAGTTCTAACTTTAAGTCTTCTAACACTATCAGCCCATCCCATAAATGTCTCAAAGTCTCCACTTATCTCAGGCTCTTTAGTCTTAATTTGTTCACCATATACATTACCAGTTGAACCATCTAAGCTCATCCAGTCTCCTTCATGGTATACTTTTCCATCTTTAGTCTTAACTGTCTTAGCTTCTTCATCTATAACAAGTTCACCACATCCAGATACACAGCAAGTACCCATTCCACGAGCAACAACTGCAGCATGGCTTGTCATACCACCACGTATAGTAAGTATACCGTGAGCAATATTCATACCTTCGATATCCTCAGGTGAAGTTTCAAGTCTAACAAGTAATAAATCTTTTTCTCCGTTTTTAGAAGCATTCATAACATCTTCTGCAGTAAAGTATATCTTTCCTGTTGCAGCACCCGGAGAAGCAGCAAGACCTGTTGCAACTACCTTAGCAGCTTTTAGGCTATCTTGATCAAAATTAGGGTGTAATAACTGATCTAATTGTTTAGGTTCAACTTTAAGTAAAGCCTCTTCCTTAGAGATCATTCCCTCATTTACTAAATCAACAGCAATTTTTAAAGCAGCTTGCGCAGTTCTTTTACCATTACGAGTTTGTAACATGAAAAGTTTTCCATTTTCAATAGTAAATTCCATGTCTTGCATATCTTTGTAATGATTTTCAAGTGTATTACAAATCTTAACGAATTCGTTGTAGCACTCAGGCATTGTATCTTTTAATGTATCTATTGTCTTAGGTGTACGAATACCAGCAACAACATCTTCACCTTGTGCGTTCATTAAGTATTCACCATATAACTTCTTTTCTCCTGTTGCAGGGTTTCTTGTGAATGCAACACCAGTACCAGAAGTTTCACCACGGTTACCATAAACCATCTCTTGAACGTTTACAGCAGTTCCCCAACTAGATGGAATATCGTTAAGTCTACGATATGTGATTGCTCTATCGTTATTCCAACTTCTAAATACAGCTTTAACTGCTTCCATTAATTGAACTTTTGGATCTTGTGGGAATTCATCACCTGAATGTTTCTTATATTCTTCTTTATAAATTTCAACAACTTCCATTAAGTCTTCTGCAGAAAGTTCAGTATCGTACTGTACTCCTTTTTCCTCTTTGATTACATCGAATTTTCTTTCAAATGAACTTTTTGGAAATCCCATAACTACATCTGCAAACATTTGAATAAATCTTCTGTAACTATCGTATACAAATCTAGGATTGTTTGTTGTCTTAGCAAATCCTTTTGCAACTTCATCATTTAAACCTAAGTTTAAAACAGTATCCATCATACCTGGCATAGATGCTCTAGCGCCACTTCTAACAGATACTAATAATGGGTTTTCAACATCGCCAAACTTTTTACCAGTCTCTTTTTCAAGAGCGTCTAAATGTTTTAAGATTTCGTCTTTAATCTCTTTAGAAATGTCCTCTCCATCCTCATAATATTTTGTACATGCTTCTGTTGTAACAGTAAAACCTCTTGGAACAGGAAGTCCAATTCCTGTCATTTCAGCAAGGTTCGCACCCTTACCTCCCAAAAGATTACGCATGTCCTTGTTACCTTCTTTAAAGGCATAAACATATTTTGTCATATAATCCTCCTTATTAACAACAAGATAATTATAACATGAATAGAAAAAAGAGAGCAAGTGTTTTTGATAAAATTTATAAATTTTTTTGCATATATACAAAAAAGGCTATTTTCCTTTAGTTAATAGAAAATAACCTACCACAAGTAATACAACTATAACAAGCACAGCAACTAATAGTGATAACTCACTTTTTGATTTTGCTTCTTTTCTTTTTCTAATAGTTTTATTAGATGGTCTTCCTCTTTTAGCCATACTTCCTCCTACTATTATTTACGTTAGAATTATAACATATTATTAGATATTTATCAATATTATATCTTTAAATATTTCTTTACAGCCCTTGAACTACCAAACATTCCTACAATCATACCTATTAATATAAGTCCAAGTGAAGTCATGTATACAAATGGAGTTGGTTCAATTAACTTAATAAAGCTAGTAAATAACTGACCATTAAAATGATTATAAATAGCTGAATATCCATATATCGTTACTAATATAGGTATTACTGATCCAAACATTCCAAGTATTAATCCTTCAAATATAAATGGTAGTTTTATATTAATATTTGAAGCTCCAACAAGTCTCATGATCTCTATTTCTCTTTTTCTAGACATAATAGTTATTTTAATTGTATTAGCAATCAAAAATGCGGTTACAACTACAAGAGCAATTACTACAAAAATTGACCCTTTTCTAATTACATCAAATACAGTTACTAGCTGCTCTACCATACCCTCACCATATTTAACGATATTTACATTATCAATTTTCTTTATCTCATCTGCAGTTTTATTTATTAAGTTTATATCTTCTACTTTTATTTGATATGTATCTTGTACTGGACTATTTTCACGAGTATAATCAGACATTATACTTTTTAATATATCTGATGAAGCCATCATTTCTTTTGATATATCCATTTTATCTACAAATGTTACATCTTTTTTAGTGCACGAACCATTTTCGTTCATCTCTAAACATTTAATATTGTCAAGTGTTATTATATTGTCATATATTTCATCTATTTCTTCTTCAGTTACATCTAAGTCCAAAAAAGCTACAATAGTTACATCTTTCTCTACTATCTTTGTAAAATTGCTTACGTTAAAAGATAAGACAACTGTAACAGCTACAACAATTAAAGTTATTGTAATACAAGATATAGACGCTAATGAAAGTGAGAAATTTCTAAAAACGCTTTTAAATGAATCTCTTATATTTCTAGATAATATTCTAAATGCTTTCACTCTTATATTCACCTGCCTTATAATCTTTAACTACTCTACCAGAATCAAGTAATATAACACGTTTTTTCATTTTTTTAACTATATCAATATCATGAGTTACCATAAGAATTGTCGTTCCAAGTTCATTTATTGCCTCAAGTACATCCATAATCTCCATACTGGTTTTTGGATCTAAGTTTCCTGTTGGTTCATCACATATTAATATCTTAGGTCCGTTTACTATAGCACGCGCGATTGCAACCCTCTGTTGCTCACCGCCTGATAGATGATTAGGATATTGTTTTGCTTTATTCTTAAGTCCTACTAGATCTAGAACTTTCATAACTTTATTATGTATTTCTTCTTTTGGAAGTCCTAAAACTTCTAGAGCAAAAGCAACATTTTCATATGCAGTTGAATTAGGCAATAATTGATAGTTTTGAAATACAACGCCTATTTTTCTTCTTAGTTTATAGACTTTTCTATTTCTTATTTTACCTACATCAAGTCCACCTACAAGTATTTTACCACTAGTTGGTTTCTCTTCGCGGTATAGCATTTTAATAAGAGTACTCTTACCACATCCTGTAGCTCCTA
Source organism: uncultured Bacilli bacterium (assembly GCA_947588925.1). Classification (GTDB taxonomy): domain Bacteria; phylum Bacillota_I; class Bacilli_A; order RF39; family UBA660; genus UMGS1613. The sequence goes on from CANQAT010000002.1 coordinate 7,378, forward strand.
TAATAAATAAGAATTCGCCTTTTTCTATAGTTAAATTTAAGTCATATATAGCAGTCGTACCTGTTTTATATGTCTTTTTTACATTCATAATTCTAATTAAATCCATACTATCTCCTATCCTATTCCCTCTGTTTCATAAACATCATTTATTAATATTACTGCATTTTTATCCATATCCATAATAACATTTTTAGCTAAGTAATATTCTTTTGTTGGAATAACACACATGATTACCTTTTTTCTATCACCTGTATATCCTCCTCTACCTTCTAATACTGTCACACCCATTCCTAAATCATCCATTAAAAATTTCTTTATCGATGTTTCATTTTCAGTTATTATGTAAAATGCCTTTGAATCAGATATTCCAAGTAAAACTTTATCAGTTAAATATGTAACTATATAAACAGCAATACTTGCATACATTACATTTTCCCATGCATAAACTACATTATTGCCTATAAAAAATCCTGAACCTATAACTATTGTTACATTTATTATTCTAAGAGAATTTCCTATAGGTATTTTAAAGTATTTAGATATTATTTGACCTATTATATCACTTCCACCAGTAGAAAAACCATACTTAAATGTTAGCCCTGCGCCAATTCCATTTATTATAGCTCCAAAAAGAGCAATTAAAAGCATATTATCTACATCAAAATGAATAAGAGTTCCTATATCTTTTGTAATGTATATAAAAAGTGGATAAAGTATAGAGCCTATAACAGAATATTTAGTAGTATTTTTGCCAAGTATAAAGAAACTAGCTATTAAAAGTACTATGTATGAAATTGCAATAAATAGTGATGTAGATATACCAAACAAATGGTTAACTACGATAGATAACCCAGACACACCACCAGTAACTAAATTATTTGGTTTATAAAATACGTTAAAAGCAAAAGCTAGAAGGAAACACCCTATAATAAGAAATGTATATCTTTTTAATCTATCTTTTTTATTTAATCTTTTTAATAAATTATCACTAATGTTTTTAAAATAAAGCATTATCTCACTCCCAATTTTAAATTTTCATATATAAATTCGTTTAAATCACCATCTAATATTTTTTCAACATTCGCACTTTCAAATAGTGTTCTATGATCTTTTACAAGAGTATAAGGACACATAGTATATGTTCTAATCTGTGAGCCAAAATTAATTTCTGTATTTTCTCCCTTTATATTCTTAAGTTCTTTTTCTCTTCTTTCTAACTCTAAGTTATATAATTTATTTTTAAGTACAGTCATACATGTTTCTTTGTTTCTTATCTGACTTCTTTCATTTTGACATGTTACAACTATTTTTGATGGAAAATGAGTTATTCTAACTGCAGAAGGCGTTGTATTAACCCCTTGTCCACCATGTCCAGACGCACAAAATGTATCTATTCTTATATCAGAATCTTTTATTTCTATATCTATATCTTGGTTATTATAAAGCGGTGTGATATCGACTGAAGCAAATGATGTATGTCTTCTTTTATTAGAATCAAATGGGCTTATTCTGATTAAACGGTGTACCCCCTTTTCATTCTTTAAATATCCATAACTATTTAAACCATGTACTATAAAAGATACACTTTTTATTCCTGCTTCCTCTCCATCTTGATAATCTAATAATTCTACCTTTTTATTATTTTTTTCACACCATCTATTATACATTCTATAAAGCATAGAAGCCCAATCACAGGATTCGGTACCCCCCGCCCCCGGATGAATTTCAAGTATACAATCAGATTTATCATAAGGTCCATTTAGTAATAGTTCTAGCTCTACACTATTTAATTTAGATTCTATATCTTTTAAATCATTAGATATTAGTTCTAACATTTCTAAATCATTAGATGTCTTAATTAACTCAGCTATTTCAAGATTAGATTCTATATCTTTTTTTATTTTTTCAATACCACCTATTTTATATTTTAGCGAATTTATCTCATTTAATACTTCCTCACTATGAGATTTATCATTCCAAAAATTAGGATTATTTATTTCACTTTCTAATTCTTCTATTCTTTTTTTCTTTGATATAGGGTCAAAGAGACCTCCATAAATCTTCTGCTTTTTCATTAAGTTCTCTATATTTATTTAATATCTCATTCAATTCCATAAAAACCTCCTATTAACTTCTTGTTGGGGATATAATTACACGGAAGGAAAGACCATAATCACTATCTCCAGATATACTATTTGAAACATTAAAAATACCTTGGGCTGCAATCTCAATAAAACTGGAAGCATAACCGCCTCTCACTAACCATGTATGTTCATATTCTTCACCCGGTCCAACACAAAATACTTCATCAGAATACCACCCTTTTGTTTCCCATAGGGCATGTCCTTTATATGAATTACTCATCATTTTACTATTATAAAGATCATAATACTTAGAATCTGGCAACTCTATTCCATCCGTATATTCAGTTCCATCAACTAAAGGTCCATTAAATCCAGTGTTGTCATGATTATTATCTACGCCAGAATAAAAATTCCCATTAGTATCGCCTACAAATCCCATTACATATTCTCCTTTTCCACCATTCATATCATATATTCCATATACATTTCCTGTCGTTGAAGCAGCTTGTCCTCCTATAGTTTCATATGAATACCCATGATCAGGGTTGTCAGAGATATCCCATGGAATTCCTCCAGCTCTACCAGTAATGCCCATGCCATTGCTTACTACTTCATTAGATGAACTATCATAATTAGGATTACCGTATTTACCATATTTAGATTGCGTTAAATACGCAGCGACTCCCCATTCACTATTTTTAGCGGCATGACTATCACCAAAGTTACTTAAATAACTATTATATTGTCTTGATACTGTAAACATTTGGGCTAATGTATAAACATTCCCATTTGTCCCACTTTGAATATTTGGAATGATATAAATACTATCATCGTCAGAATCATAATCTAAAATACCCGTCTCAAACTTTCCTACCCATATTCCAGAAAGTTCTTCTTCTCCAAATGTAAATGCTGGAGGAGTATACCAATTACTAGGATTATCACTTGTATAAGTAGCTACCCCGTTTTCCTTGATACTACTAGATACAAATTTTATATCTATCGCTTGTGGATTCATGTAACAATCATATTGTTGTGGTGGATACGTATAACTACTTTCACAAGTGCTTCTCTCACCTTTTGCTTTACTACTTATTGTATATGAATATCTTGGTATCCATACAAACATTGCAATAACATCTGAGGTTGTATCATATACAGAACCATATTCATCTAACGTTGGAAGTTTTAGTGTAGTACCTACTTCAGTACTTACTCCCTCTTTTAGTATTACTGCATTAGCCCATTCCTGTTTTTCATAATCATACCACTTTTTTTCAGGATCTGCTATTTCCCAATGATCTTTTATATATTTAACTGGTACAAGTGCGCCATTCATCAAATCTGGTCTATTTGCTCCACTTGAATCCTTATATGTTAACTTTTCTAATCCCCATTCACATCCTTTTATATCATCAACTCCAACTTCTATTTTAACACTTTTACCATTAGAAGATGAAAGTTTTATTTTTAAACTATCTGATATTTTTTTATTGGAATTAGGATCTATTATATCTTCACTAAGTAAACCGTATTCTTTTAAATCATTTAATGTTATGTATTTGCACTCATTTTTCTCTGGTATTTTACTTAAATTATCTACTACCCATGCTTCCGCTGCTGATTTAATAAGCGTAACTTGAGCAGAACTCAAATCCTCTTTTGAATCTTTCAATAGTTTAACAATTGAAACTCCAGTAACAAGAGCAAGTAGTGAAAGTATTACTATTACGGCTATTAATTCTACTAACGTAAATCCTTTATTTTTCATACTGTCCTCCATATAATATAATTATTTTTCTAAAAATTTTTTTAATACTCTAGATAGTTCTAACTTATCAATTGGTTTTGATATATAATCTGAATAACCACTATCTATATATTTTTCTTTTTGTCCTAGCATAGCGTCTGCGGTAAGTACAACTACTGGAGTATTGAAGTTATCTATTTCTTTTAACTTATTTAATGTATCCAAGCCCGATAGTCCCGGCATCATCTGATCCATAAATATTAAATCAAAGCTATTATTTTCTTTAACTAAATCTATACACTCTTCTCCAGTTTCAAGTAAAGTTACATCGAGATCATATGCTTCTAGTAATCTTTTTGTGACTTTTAAATTTAATTTATTGTCATCTACTACTAAAACTCTTTTGCCTTTTAAACTAAATTCTAAAGCTTTCTTATTATTACTTATAAGTTCTCTTACTTTATTATCTTCAACTATTCTTTGCATAAAGCTCATTGTAACTTTAGTATACTTTCCAACTTTACTTTCTATTTCTAGCTTACCATCTAGTAAATTTATTAAGTTTTTGACATTTCCTATACCTTTTGAGGTATCACTATCCATAATAGTTTTAAGCTTTTCTTCTTCAATTCCTACACCAGTATCTGATACCTCTACTATAAGTTTAACATTATCATTTATTTTTTCTCCTCTAACATTAACTGTAATTTCTCCTTCGTTTGTATACTTTATAGAATTGTTTACAATTTCATTTATTGCTTTAGTAATTCTAATATAATCCCCATAAAGTATTACAGGTAGATTACTATCTAAATTGATATTGAATTTTAATTTTTTCTCTCCTATATATTCTTTAGCGTTACTTTCTATTTTTTTAAACATTTTAAGTAAGCTATAATTTTTCTCTTCTTTTTCAATTAGTTTTTTCTCTATTTTAGATGTATCTAAAAGTCCATCAATTATATCTATAACATCGTTAGAAGAATCGTTTATATTTTTTATGTCTTCTTTAATATCTTCTGGTAGTTTTTTACTTAAAAGTGTGTCACTTAATCCAACAATATTTGTTAGGGGTGTTCTAATATCGTGTGATATTGTTGAAATAAGTTCAGTTTTTGATTTACTACTTAGTCTTGCGTCATTAAGTGCATTTTGTAACATTACGTTTTGTTCTCTAATACTTTCTAAACTTTCCGTTACATTTTTAGATAGTATTGATACTGTGTTTTTTCCTCTATCTATTATAAAAAATATTGTACTTTCAAGCCATGTGTTATTTTTAACTTCATTGCCTATTCTATATCTTATAACCACACTATCTAATTCGTATTTAATAAAGTGATTTTTAAGAGTATCTATATTTAGATTATCATAAACTAGTTTTCTATCATTTTCATTGATACATTCTAGCATTTCATCTAATCCTTCTTTATAGTTTCCTCTTTTTTCTTCTTTGAAATATAAATTATCTTTTTTAAAATATTTTAATTCATAAGTGTTTAAATTTATATTTATATTTATTTCAAAATCATATGATTTAGATGTAATTTGATTTAATATACTCTCTCTTGATTTTATGTCTGTTGCTTGAGTGATTAGGATGTGCTGCCTATCATGCTCCTTCGTTGAATCAATTATTTGTATTATGTAATATTCTTCTTTATCAACATATTTAGATAATTTTATTCTAATCCACATCTGATAGTTATACTTAGGATTATCGTATTCTATCATTTGACTTGTATACTCATCTTTATCTAAATTTTTTAATTCGTTTTTTATAACAGGTATATTTATTATTTTATAAAAAGTATCTGATATAGTATCACCTTTTATACCTAGTACTGTTTCTGTAGTGTTAGATAAATATACAACTTTCTTAGTCTTTGCATTTATCATTATATATACTGTATCATCACTATTAATAATTGAATTAAATAATTTATTTTCTAAAGTAAAATTTACATTTGCTCTTTTTAGGTATGAACGTAAAATCCATATACCAACTATAATTAGTAAAAGTAACATTGCTATATTTAATTCTACCATGTTTGTAAATGCGTCTGTTAAATATGATAAACCTGAATAAACTAATAATAATATCAATGACATACTTAATATAATTTCTTTTCTACTATTCATAAGTACCTCCAGTATTATAATTATAACATAATTTTAGTTAAATTAAAACTATGATTACTCATAGTTTTAAAATTTATCTATTAAAATTTTCTACATTGTTATAATACTGTTTGCCAAGTTCTACTAATCTTTTAGTCATATATCCACCAACAGTACCATTAAGTCTACTAGTTTGGTCTGCTCCAAGTTTAATACCAAGTTCACTAGCTATTTCATATTTTAAATTTTCTAAGGCTTTTTGTGATCCTTCAACAACTAACTTATTCATAATCTCACCTCATTATTATTATGAGCTATATATTTATAATTACTATTCATATTCTTTCCATTTAGGGAAATTTATACAACTCTTTAATATAAGCGATAGAAAATTCTTCTACTAATATTAATCGTTTAAAAGTAAACAATATTAATGTAAGCTTCGATTTTCTTATTTTAAACAAAAAGATAGCTTTAAGCTATCCATTTTCTTACTTAGAATAAGTATTTCCACTTATATGTTGTTCACCCATTTGAACTAATCTTTTAGTGATTTCTCCTCCAACTGAACCATTAGCTCTTGAAGTAGCATCAGGACCTAAATTAACTCCTAATTCACTAGCTATTTCATATTTCATTTTATCGATAGCTTGTTTAGCACCAGGTACAACAAAGTTACTTGTTGAATTGTTTTTCATAATTTCACCTCCGTACATTTATAATTTGTGTACAAAGGTGAATTTTATACAAAATTTAATTGGTAAATTTTTCTATTATAATAAATCACTATGTTCTTCACTTAAATCAGTTATTACTTCTATATTATCAAGTATTTCATCTATTAAAGTCTCATAATCAAATGAAGATTCGTATTTAATACATTTATTTATATCAGGATTAATTACTGGATGTGTTGGCAAAAAGATAGTACAACAATCCTCATATGGCAATATACTTGTATCATATGTTCCTATTTTTTTTGCTATATCGATTATTTCTAGCTTGTCCATACAAGCAACAGGTCTAATTACAGGATAATTGGTCACACTATTAATAGATATCATACTAGTTAGTGTCTGTGAGGCAACTTGACCTATTGATTCACCATTTATTATTGCTTTACATTTATTTTTCTTTGCAAGTCTTTCTGCAATTCTATACATCATGCGTCTCATAATAGTAATTATATAACTATCAGGTACATTTTTATAAATTGCTTCTTGTAATTTAGTAAATGGAACTATATTTACTTTTATACCTCCTGAATATTTATTAATAATCTTAGCAAGAGCTATAACCTTGTTTTTAGCTTCTATGCTAGTATGTGGAGGTGATTCAAAATATAGACACTCTAAATCTACTCCTCTTTTTAGTGACAAATATCCAGCTACTGGTGAGTCTATCCCACCACTTAACATAAGCATTCCTTTGCCTTGTATTCCAACAGGATATCCACCTAAGCCTTTTATAACGTTAGTATATATATAAGTTCCTTCTCTTCGTATTTCAATAGTTACTAATATATCAGGATTATGTACATCTACTTTAGTATCTAAATTTTTAAGGATATAGCCTCCTATTATATTATTAACTTCCATACTTAGAATTTCAAATGATTTATCTGCTCTTTTTGTACATATTTTAAAAGTATTAAACTTCTCATTTTTTAAAAGCTCTAAAACTTTTAATTTTATATCTTCTATATTAGTATTAACCTTATGACATATTACTATTCCATGTATTCCAAAAACATTTTTAAGTTTTGAAGATACACTATTTACATTCTCACACTCTATATACATTCTTACTCTATCGAATTTTATATTAAATTCTTCACCTTTTAAGACTTCTTTTATATTGTTTGCAAGTAATTTAGTAAATGTATTTCTATTTGCTTTTTTTGTTGTAAGTTCTCCATATTTGATCAAAATTAAATTTTCCATGAAACCACCTAGAACATTATAACTTAAATATTTAAAAATGTAAATGGAATAATTAACTTACTTTTGATGTAATACTTGGAGTATTTAAGTATCCATCAAAGTAGTAACTCGGAATATTTCCTTCAATAATCTTTATTACTACTGGTATATCTGTTTGAATTTTTGTACTAGAAGATACAAATGGCAAAAGTATTTTTACTTCTGCTTCTATTCCAATACTAACAGTAATTAAAGCATTATTTATTCCGTAAGATTCAACTGAAGTATTAAGTCTACAAAAGATATTCCCAATTAGATTCATTTTTACTGGTATTTTAGGCATTATATTGTTTAATAAAACATTATTTAAAATAATCCCACTAGGTATTTCATATATAATACCTTTCTTTAACTTTTCTTTATCATAAGAAGAAAATATATTACTATCTAAATTAAGCTTTTCTATCTTTCCATCTTCTAAATATTTTAAATTTTGCTCTACCATTTTAGAGGCTTCTATTAAAATACTATTTACTTTACTAGAGTTAATATCTATACTTTTTATATCACCTTTAGAATCTTTTATAGTTGTAAATAAATCATCTATATCTGTTTTATTTGAAACAGAAGATATAACAGTACTATTTATTATAGATGATACAATCCTTTTTGTTTCTATTTGTGAATAACTAAGTAATTGTGGGACTGCTTTATCATTAAAGACTTTTAAAACATATGAAACTGAAATAGCTAATAATATTAAAAGTATTAATATCTTATTTATTATAGATTTCTTTTTACGTTTTTTTAAATGCATTCTCATACTAAATAATATGTATAAATTAATTATTTTAGGAAAGAATATGAGTGGTGATACTATGATTAATGAAATTATGAGCAGGGATATTATATATGGCAATATAAATGATTCTATTAAGGATATATCAAAACTTATGAAAGAAAAAAATATAGGTTTTATTCCTATAAAAGATAAGGATAAATTTGTTGGAGTTATAACAGATAGAGATATTTGCCTTGCAGTTGTAGATATTAAAAGTATTGATGATAAAGTTAAACCATATATTACAAGTAATATTGAGGCAGTAGATATAAGCGCAAATATAGATGAGGCATTAAAAATTATGAGTAATAAAAAGATTAAAAGATTACTTGTAAAAGAAAAAGATAGTATTGTTGGAATATTATCTTTATCTGATATTTTAGAATTTACAAATAATCCTAATATTTTAAGTACATATAAATCAATTTTTTATATAGGTGATAACACATCTAGTCTTGAAAGTGAAATAGATGAATTTTATCTATAATTTATGAAACAGGTTTAATATCTCCATCTAAGCCTGTCATTTTTATTAATCCTGATTCTTTAGTTTCAGGTATATAATAATACTCAAGACCATGTCCTAAAGTTCCATATGGAACGCTATTATCTTCAAATAGCAAATATATAACCCCGTCGTACCAACCTGAGATACTAGACTGGAATATATAACGGTCCTTATCCCAATTTAAATCAAGTGTTGCAAGGTGTACATCATTAATATCTACAATATTTAAAATATTGTTATCTATAACTGCTATAAAGTCTGAATAAAGAGCAAGTATTAAATCATAAGCCTTACTTGATGTTTTTAATTTTAATTTAGAGTCATATACTTGATAAGTATTATCATTAGCTACTATTAACAATCCATCATCAACGCATATCTTTGAATATTCATTTCCATCAAATAATAGTTTTCCATTACTATTATAAAGCATAAATTTATCACTATATTCATCGTAAACAGTCATATATACTATACTGTTTTTTTCATCTTCTATAAAAGAACTTAAGTTTCCTGTTATCGCATAACTTATATTTCCTGTTTTTAAATTCATGAAGTTATATGTTCCATCTTCCTCAAGTACTGCATAATTATATTTATACATTGTAGATGGTGAAAAGTTCATCTCATCTATTAGTAATTGACCACGTACATTTTTAAATGTCTTGCCTGTTAATATATTATAAATATTGTATTGATCATTTTCTTTATAAAATACTCCATATAATGTATTATTGTTTACTAGCAAGTCTGTTGCATACGAGTAATCATCATACATATCAAATGGTCCAAATTCTATAGAATTGTTTTCATAGTTATATAAGTTATACTTGTTATCTTCTTTTATTAAAACATACTTATCATATGCATTTATATATTTACAATCAGTTGTTTTACAAGTTATAGTTGCTACTTCTTTAGCTCCATTATTTCTTCTATCAGTATATGAGTAAAAATTATTATCATAATCTAATCTATAGATAGTTATCTCTCTACCCTCTTTTTCTTCTTCTTTTAAATTTCCATATGTATAAGTAACATTTACATCATTAACCTTACAAGAAGCTAAATATATAGTTCCATCACTATATATATTGTGAGTATCACACGATATATCATAATCAGTATAAGGTACTAATTCAATTAATTTTTGCCATGTTAAGATATCATTATTCTCTATTACATAACTTTTAGATTTCTCTTCAATTAAAGTTCCATATTCGTTTATTATTTTTTGATAATCTAAAATTTCTGGCTCAACTTTAGTATTTTCCTTTTCTTTTGGTTTATTTAATAATATTAGTATAAATGAAAGTACTAGTGCTAAGGCTACTATTGCAAGTACTATTATAATGATTATTTTTTTATTATCTTTTCTTTTGTGTCTAGCCTCTTTTAAAGAAACATTTACATCATCTTCTATAGTGTTTAAATCATCTACAACCTTAGTATCATCTAAGTTAGATAATGTCTCTAATTCTTTAGTATCTTCTAAATCATTTAACTTTTCTTGTTCTGTTATTAATTCTTCTAACTGTTCAACATCTCTTTTAGAAGAGCTTTCTTGTAATAATTTTTTGCAATCATCACAAAATACTTCATCTTCATTTATCTCTTTACCGCAGCCTTTACACTTCATATTGACCTCCTATTTCAACCACTTTTGTATTTGATAATAAATCATGTATTCCTCTATGATTTTTATCAAATAAAATTGTAAATATTATACTTAACTCAACTACATAATTAATTATAGAAATTATATTTGAATAAGTAATATAATTACTTTTTGATAAAGAAAGAATAAATATAATACTTACCATACTTAAAAATACACTATTTAATATCAAACTTCTAATGAAAAAATTAAGTATTGTTAAATTTTTTCCATTATTTGATACAACTTTTAGTTTCATGAGCTTCTTACCGAGCGTGATCCCTCCAAAGTAAAACTGCATTACAACAAAATATAATAATATACAAAGGATATTTATAAAACTTGGTATTAAAGATAATTTTGATAATTCGTAACTATAATCTATATTTTTTTTATTAAAGTCATTCTCTAAAGCTTCTAGTTTTTGATTTTTTTCTTCATCTGTTAAATTTTCTTTATCTATATTTTCTATTGAAGAGATATAATCATCATAAAAGTTTTCATACTCGTCATACTTTTTTGTATATTTATTATAATCTTTATTTATATACGAATTTGAAGTAATTAGTGTTGAGATGAGCGTTACTAAAATTATGTCAATTAAATACGCTGCAATTCTTTTTAAAATTATTTTCATAAATCCACCTATTCTATTTTCTATTAATATTGTAGCACATATTCTCTTAAAAATATATATTTTATTCTTGATATCTTGAAATATTTAATATTATTCCCATAGATACCATTATTATTAATAAACTAGAGCCTCCATATGATAAAAATGGAAGTGTGACTCCTGTAACAGGGATAAGTCCAACTACTACACTTAAGTTAAGTATAGATTGAAATATTAATCCAAATGTTATACCAAATGATAAATATTTCCCAAATAGGTCAGTACACTTCATACTTATTTTAAGACAGTTATAAAATATAATAATAAATAAAGTAGATATAATAAGTATTCCCATAAATCCAAATTCTTCAGATATTATTGAGAATATAAAATCTGTTTGAGGTTCAGGTAGATAGAAGTGCTTCTGTATAGAATTACCAAATCCTAGTCCAAATAAACCGCCCGGTCCAATACTATATAATGATTGTATTATTTGAAACCCGCTTCCTAAAGGATCGCTCCACGGATCTAAAAATGATAATATTCGTTTTAAACGATATGGCGCAACTATTATTAAACCTACTACCCCAATTAATCCAACTATTCCAAATTTAACAAATATTTTTATATTAAGTCCAGCTACAAAAAGTATTCCTATTATAGTCATAACAAGTATTGTTCCAGTTCCAAAGTCTGGTTGTAACATGATTATTCCAAACATACCTAAGGTTATAATTAATATAGGAAGTACACCTTTTTTAAAATTTTTCATACTATTTGGGTTATTGTATAGATATTTAGATGTAAATATGATAAGTCCTAGTTTAGCAAACTCACTTGGTTGTATACCAAATGAACCTATACCAAACCAACTACGAGAGCCATTTCTAACTGAACCAATACCGGGTATTAGCACAAGTATTAAAAGTGTTATGCATACTATTAATATTTTATTTGCATATTTAAAGTATTTTTTATAGTCTATTTTACTTACTATGATCATAAGTACTACACCTATTATAAAGAATAAGGCTTGATTTTTTAAATATTTATAAGGATCATTATATTTATACTCAGCCCAAATATAAGATGAAGAATAAATCATAAGTATACCAAATAATGATAGTATTATTATACTTATAAAGAGTGTTATCTCTATTCTTTTATTCTTCATTATATCACCTATATAATTTTATTTTATTAATAATAAAATATTAAAAAAGCTGTGTAAAAACACAGTATTATATATTTACTTATTAAAGTCCATATTCAAATTCCCCTGTACCTTGATTGTAGTAAAACTTTTTTTCTACCTTATCATATAAACAAGCTATTCCATCTTTATCTAAAGCAGGAATAAAATCAAAGACTATTTTATTATCTTCATTATCATATACTTTTATATAATACAACTTCATTGTTGCAGGAAGTTGTATTTTTCCACCATCATTATTAGCAAAAATATACATAGATAAATTGCCATTAAAACTTATTAAATCCATTTCCTTTATCAAAGTATTATTAACGATTAAAGAATTACTCATTTCAATAACATTTTTTTCATTTAAGTTTAAATTTTCAATAGAGGCACCCCAATGTGCTAAATTACCAATACCATCGTAATCAGCTTGAAGCTTATCATAGCCACAACCTGTAAACAAAGTAAAATCATTCCTATTACCGCTTCTCGCTCCGAAGATTCCTTGTTGTACATTAGTTTGCTCAATCATTTGAAATTCAACAATTACTTTTGTATTTCCGTTTGGAATATATTTAGTATCTATCCACTGTGTTCCTGTACTTTCTAAATATTCAATATCTATATAATTATCTCCGTAAAAATAATTTATTTTTTCTCCATCTACCTTACAATCATCTAAAGCAATAGTCATATCTTCATGTAATTGTACAAAATCACATTCTACTCTTTCTCCATCATATTCTATATCTAATGAAAAATCACTATCATTTAAAGTTAATGTATTACCACTAGTTTTATAACCTCCCATTGGTACTTCTTCTGTTAAACTTTTTCTTGCTATTGCAAGTTCTATAGACCTACCATATAAATCTATACTTCTTTTCTTACTTTCAGTTCTTGCGTCATTTATTATATTTAATATTGTTGGTACTGCTATTAATGCAATAATAGCTAATATTACTATTACGGCTAATAATTCTATTAATGTAAATCCTTTGTTCCTCACGTTTTACTCCTCCTTAGTTTTTCTTCTTATATTGTCTCATGCCACCCCCCTCCCTGTCAAGAGGAACGTTTGTTTGCTTTACATTTTTTTTGCATAGAAATACTATGCAATTGCCTTTTTAGAAAAGTGTAACTACATTTACACTTCATTAAAATCCACGTGAGCTTCCTCCTCCACCAGAAGAACCTCCACCACCGCTAAATCCTCCAAAAGATGAGCCACCAGAGCCTCCTCTACCTCCAAAGAAAGTAGCGAAATATAACATATCTAGTGTGGCATAAGCAGATATGAAATACGCTATTAAACTTGAAATAAGTATTCCAAAATATTTTGGAAGTAAGAAAAACAATATTATAAATATAATTCCATATACTAAAGATATTATATCTCTTTTTTTAGTTACTCTTGCTACCATACCTGAAATAAAACCTACTAATAAGCCTATTAAAACTAGTCCAAATGAATCATCACTCGTTGTACTTTTTGGATTTGTATATTCTATATCTAGATTATTTAATTTAACTATCTCACTATAAAAAGCATCATATCCATTTTTTATTCCTTCACTAAAGTTATTTTCTTTAAAGTAAGGTATCATATATAGATCTTGAAATCTACCAGTTTTTCCATCTGGAAGTATTCCTTCTAAACCATATCCGACTTCTACTCTAGATAATCTCTCTTCTTTTGCTATTAAAAGAAGTAATCCGTTATTCTTTTCTTTATCTCCTATTTCAAAACTTCTAAAAAGTTCAACCGCATAATCTTCTAAAGAGTTACCTTCTAAGTTTTCAACCGTAACAACTACTATTTGAGTACCATCTGCATTATTTAAAGCTATACTTTTATTTAGTATATACTCTTCAGTAGCATCATCTATAATATTTGCATAATCGTTTATATAAAAATTACTAGTAGGTTTTACTATTGCTTTAACGTTAGTTATTGAAAATAAAAAGATAAGGATTAAATAAATAATCCTATTAGAATTTAACTTCAGGAACTTCATCTTTTCCCTCATCTACTTCGAAGTATTCTTTTTTATCAAATCCAAACATACTAGCTAATATATTACTTGGAAATCTTTTTATAGCAGTATTATAAGAATTAACTGCATCGTTATAATCTTTTCTTGCAACTGCTACTCTATTTTCTGTTCCAGCAAGTTCATCTTGTAAATTTAAAAATACACTATCTGCTTTTAAGTCAGGATAATTTTCTACTATTACAAATAGATTGTTTAAAGCAGTATTAAGTTCGTTATTCGCACTAGACATCTCATCTACTGTTTTTGCTCCTACTAGTTTTTCTCTTGCAGTAGTTACTTTTTCTATTGCTTCTGTTTCATGAGTTGTATAACCTTTAACTGTATTTACTAAATTAGGTATTAAATCTCCTCTCCTCTCTAGCTGAACTGATACATCAGATAGTTTACTATCTACTTTTTCTTCTTTACTTACAAGAGTATTGTAATTACCTCCAATTAATAATCCAATTAGTAATACTACAACTGCAATTACTATTCCTATTTTTAAACCTTTACTCATTTTATCACCATCCTAGTTTATAATATCATATTTTAAGTCTTTTTACAATACTACTCCAAATATTATGGCTATCATACTAGCAAGTATACCAATCAAAGAAAATATTTTAACTATTTCTCTTTCACTATAACCTCTTTTTTCAAATGAGTGGTGTATCGGTGTCATTAAGAATAGCCTTTTTTTAGTAAATTTATAGTATACTCTTTGTATTATGCAAGTAAGTGTCTCTATTACAAATACTATTCCTATTACAATTAATAATATCTCATGCCTTGTTAGTATTGCAATAGCTCCCATTACTGCCCCTAAGGCTAAACTACCAGTATCTCCCATAAATACTTTAGCAGGATTTAGATTAAATACTAAAAATCCTATTAAAGAACCTACTAAAGAAAAACAAAAGAGTGAGACTTCCTCATAACCTTCTAGCCAACCTGTATTATAACTAATTATACCGAGTGTTAGAAAAGCAATTAAAGATAAACTTCCTGCAAGACCATCAAGGCCATCTGTAATATTTACTGCATTTGAACTAGATACTAAAACAGCAAGTATTACTATTCCATATAGAAAACCGATATCTAGTTTTATACCTAGTGTGTGTATCCAAAGTAAAGGTTCATTACCACTTTTCATAAATAGATAGAAAAATATAATAGCTACTATTACTTGCATTATAAACTTAGCAGCCTCACTAAGTCCTTTATTGTTATTCCTTTTTATTATTAAATAGTCATCTATAAATCCTATAAGTGAATAGAAGATAAATGTTAATATAACTATTAATATTGTTGTTGAGTACTCTACTTTACCAAATAAGTACATGATAATCATAACAATTATTGTAGGTATTATAAATATTAATCCTCCCATAGTAGGAGTACCTTGTTTTTCTTTATGTTTTTCTTCTAAATATTTGCTTAATCTTTGTCCTGCTTTTAATCTTTTTAAAAGTGGGACTAAAAATATACCGGTTGCAATAGATAAAATTAAACTTATCATCATTACAAGTACTGCTTTAGTCAATATTACCATAAAATCCCTCTAATAAATTTTATTCAAGTAATATAAAAGTAGGACAAGATTTATAATATGCTTTTTATTTTTTAAATGATAAATCAATGTTTTAATTCTAAGGTCCCATTTTGTGACCTTAGAAATTTATATCTAACATTATTTGTTTTCCTCTTATTTCATATATTAATCCTTCTATTTTTACTTCTTCTATTTCGTTCACTTTATCACCTTCCTTATTTTCTTCAATAATTAGTTTATTAATATAATCTCAAGCATTGATACACCTATTTTATAAATACTTTAAATGCTGTTGTTCTAATTCTAAGGTTCCAAAATGAAACCTTAGAAGTCTAGTTTCACATACATATTCTTTGAAGTTCCAAAATGGAACTTCAAGTTTTAAAGTCTTTTTCTAATTATTAAAACTCACTACCTCCTATATATATCATACGACAAAACTTTTCAATTTCCTTTTTTTTATCAAAAAATACTATAATTTTTTTATAGTATCTTTATAATTTATACATTATTTAGTTTACGTATGTATAATTTTGTGTTTGTGTTCCATTTAGTAAACTTGTATCTAATGTCCATTTATCTTTAGTTACTTTAACAACTTTTAAATTTTTACAACCAGGAAACATGCCATAGTCAGTAGCGCTGTGCGTATCAAAGCTTGTTAAATCGAGTTCTTCTAAGCTACTACAGTTTTGAAACATACAACGTAACCACGTTACCTTAGAAGTATCAAAATTACTTAAATTTACACTTATTAAAGAATTACAACCGTCAAACATACCACCCATATTGGTAACGCTACTTGTATTGAAATTACTTAAGTCTAATTCTATTAAACTACTACATCCTGCAAACATTCTAATCATATCTGTCACTTTTTCAAACGTAGAATTTTCTCCAAATTTTATACTTTTTAATTTTGTACAATTTTGAAAAATATTAGAGCCACTATTTACATTTTTTGTATTAAAGTTACTTAAATCCAAATACTCTAAACTACTACATCCACTAAACATTAATACCATATTTATTACTTGAACTGTATTAAAACTATTCAATTTTAATTTTTTTAAGCTACTACATCCGGAAAACATACTATTCATGTACAGTACTTGACTTGTATCAAAATATTCAAGACCATTTATTTCTTCTAGGTTACTACATCCGCTAAACATAGAATCCATGCTTGTTACTCTGGATGTATTAAAATTTTTACCAAAAGTTACTGTTGATAACCCTGTGCAACTTTCAAACATCCATATCATACTACCAACTTTACTTGTGTTAAAACTGGTTAAATTTAAATCTGCTAAACAAAAACATTTTTCAAACATGGCACGCATTGTTGTCACTTGCGAGGTATCAAAATTTTCTAATCCTTTTATATTTAATAAATTATTACAAAATCTAAACATATATGACATATCCAATACGCGTGATGTGTTGAAACTACTTAAGTTAATTATCTTTAAAGTATTGCACCCATCAAACATATAATTCATAATTGTTACTTGTGAGGTATCTAAACCAAACAAATTAATGTTTTTTAATGATTTACATGTGCTAAACATTGCTCCCATGTTTATTGATTTACTTGTGTCCATTAAATTTAATTCTATTTCTTCTGCTCCTTGGAAATTTTGAAACATAGAATTAATATATGCTGGACAACTTATATATCCCTCACTATATACATATATTGCTTGATTAACTTCATCATAATATCCTTTTATGCTTCCATCAGACTTTGATGATAAATCTGTATATTTAAACTCTTCCAATTCTTCTTTTGTTATTCCTTCTGGTAGTACACTGTCTTGTAAAAAGATTATTTTCTTTACTTTTGTATCTACTGTATTATAATCAGGAGTACTACCGTCATCTTTTGTATCTCTAACTAATTCTTTTACCTTTTTATTAAAGTCTTGGCCACTAACTAAAGTACTTTCATTTAAGTTCTTAAGTATCTCTATATCTTCATCTGCTACTCTTGCATAATAATCATCTATTAAGCCTTTTAGTACTCTTGTTACTTTACTATTCTCTATTAATAAAAGTCCACTTTTAAGTCCTCTTCCATCATAGTTTATAAATATCTCTTTATCTCCTAGTACTATCTTTTTTCCATCATCTGTTATTGTATATAAGCCGTCACTTACATTATTAAATACTTCTTCATTTATTAAGGATGTATTTACTGCTCTTATATATTCACTTGTACTTATCTTTAATGATTTTATCTTTGCCTCTGTTATTATATTTAGTACTATTGGTACTGCTATTATTGCTATAAATGATAATATTAATATTACTGCTAGTAACTCTACTAATGTAAATCCTTCGTTTTTCATTCGCTCCATCTCCTACGATAACATTATATCACATTTTTACTATTATTCCCACACTTTTGTTGATATTTAGAACTTTAATGTGAAAATTATTGTAGGTGATGTAAAATGTTTAGCAATAATTTAAAGTCTTGTAGACAAGAACTAGAAATGACACAAAAAGAATTAGGATATGTTTTTGGCGTATCAAAGTATACAGTACACGGTTGGGAAAACTCTCATGATACTATACCATTAAATAAACTAATTAAGTTTTGCAACTTATTTGATTTTTCACTTGATTATGTAACTGGATTATCAAAAACAAATATTAAATATGAGAAAATTAAAACTGACAAGAAAAAAATAGGAATGAAGCTTAAAAGTATAAGAAAAGAACTTAATATAACTCAACAAGAACTAGCAAGTAGATGTGGTATAGCTCAAAATACCTATAGCAGTTATGAAACAGGAAGATATTTAATTAACACAAATAATTTATATAGTATTTGTAAAACATATAATATTTCAATGGACCTATTATGTGGTAGAACAAAAAAGACGGATTAACTCGTCTTTTATAAATTATTTATAGCGTCTTTTATAACTCTAATAGAGTTTTTTATTTTTTCTTTCTCTACTTCACTAAATGGTACATATATCTTCTCTTTCACACCACTACTATTTACAATAGCAGGAGTCGATATATAAATCTCATTTTCTTTATCATATGCAGATACTGAAAGTATTACATTTTCATCTCCAAGTATAGCATTAGTTATTCTAACTAGGCACATACCTATTCCATAGTATGTCGCACCTTTTCTCTCAATTATCTCATATGCAGAATTTCTAACATCATCTTCTATTTTTTCTTTTTCTTCTAAAGTTAGATATGCATCTAAACTTTTTAAAGCAATATTTGCATTACTCCAAGGAACAAATTCAGAGTCCCCGTGTTCTCCCATAACATATGCATGTATATCTTTTGGACTTACCCCTACTTTTTCACTTATTAAAAATCTAAGTCTTGCAGTATCAAGGGTAGTTCCTGTTCCAAGTATTTGATTATGTGGCAAATTAGAATACTTATATGTAATATATGTCATTACGTCTAAGGGATTAGTAGCTACTAAAAATATTCCATTAAATCCACTATCCATAACACTATCTACAATAGATTTAAATATTTTACTATTCTTATGTATTAAATCCATTCTAGTTTCTCCAACATTTTGATTAGCTCCTGCTGCTATTACAACTATTTTAGCACCTTTACAATCACTATAATTACCTAGACTTATATTTATTTTAGATGGACTATATGCAAGACAGTGATTTAAATCCATTACTTCTCCTTCAAGTCTTCTTTCATTTATATCTATAAGTACTAATTCATTTACATATGTACTTTGATTGAGTAATGCATAACAATAACTCATACCTACATTACCACATCCGATTACTACAACTTTATTTTTCATTCTATCACCTAAATTATTATATAATATTTTTATTTATTCATCAAGAAGCAAGCGTATTGTTTCTCCTTCATATACACTTTCACCCGCACTAGGTGATTGATATGTGATAACCTCACCTGTACCACTATATTCTACTTTAAACTTTTTTAATTCTTTGATTGCATCTTTTACACTCATTCCAACTACATTTGGAACTATTGCATACTGTTTATCAAAGTAGTTATATTCTCTTTCTATTTCATTTTCTCTTTTTTCTATACCGAGTATATCTATTGCACTTAGTAATACATTTTTAGCAATAGGAGCAGCAACAGTTCCACCATACTGAGTTATTCCTTTAGCATTATCTATTGCTATATAAACTACAACTTGTGGGTCATCTGCAGGAAGAAAGCCTATGAAACTAGTTATATAATTACCACTTAAATATGCGCCATTTACAGCCTTTTGAGCAGTACCTGTTTTACCTCCTACTCTATATCCTCCTATATATGCATTATGTCCTGTACCTTTAGCAACTACACTTTCTAGTGCATTTCTAACTTTAATACTCGTATCTTCACTTATTACTTTTCTAACTACTTGAGGATTATTTTCAAGTATAACACTATTAGTCTCAGGTTCGTTTAAACTTTTTACTATGTATGGCTTATAAAGTATTCCTCCATTAATTGCAGCAGATACCGCTGTTATTTGTTGTATTGGAGTTACAGATACACCTTGACCAAAGGCAGTTGTTGCAAGTTCCAAATCTCCTATTTTATCTACGTTGAATAGTATTCCGTTTGATTCTCCATTTAAGTCTACTCCAGTTTTTTTACCAAATCCAAAAAGGTCGATATAGTTAAATAGTTTTTCTTTACCTAGTTTTAGTCCTAGATTTACAAAACCTGTATTGCATGAGTTTTCTACTACTTGAAGATATGTTTCTTCTCCGTGTCCTCCTGCTTTCCAGCAGTGAAGTGTCGCACCTTCAACAGTAACCGCACCAGAGTCAAAGAAATGGTCGTTATCCAAGTCTACTATTTTCTCTTCTAGTGAGGCTGCAAGTGTGATTATTTTGAAAGTACTACCAGGTTCATAAGTCATCCAAATAGGTAGGTTTCTATTAATCTGTTCTACTGTATAGTTTTGATACTCACTCGGACTAAATGTAGGGCGGGATGCGATTGCTAGTATCTCACCTGTATTTGGGTCCATCATAATACCTAACGCTTGGTCAGGATTATACTGGCTTACCGCTAAATCAAGTTCTCTTTCTAAAGCCTCTTGAAGTTCAAAGTTAATAGTGAGTGTCATATTAACACCACTTTGTGGTTGTTCATATATCTGTGACATAGATAGACTATTACCCTTAGCATCACTAAAGTATTTTATAGACCCATCACTGCCTGTTAAATATTTATCATAAATAAGTTCAAGTCCACTAAGTCCTTGGTTATCTATTCCAACAAAACCTATTGAGTGAGATAAAAGTGAGTCATATGGATAATTTCTCTTAGCCTCTTTTACTAAATAAACACCATCATATCCAAGTGAATTAATCTTATCTGCAATCTCATAGCTTAAGTTTCTTCCTTCTGGATGTACTCTTTCTATTGAAGTTTTTTTAGATACGTGTTTATACATCTCATCGTAATCTACATTTAATATCTCTGACAAGGACTTAGCAACTTCTTCTTTATTATTTATTTGATTTGGTATTAATACAAGTGAAGTAGTAGTAATATTACCTGCAAGTACTATCCCGTTTCTATCGTATATTACTCCTCTATTTGCAGCAAGAGGAAGATTTCTACTCCAAAGACTAGTTGCATACTTATTTAACTTTTTATAGTCTATTACTTGTATATAAAATACTTTACCTATTATAACTAAGAATAAAAATATTGTAATTAATATAACTATTTTAATCCTTTTATGTATATTTTTAAAAAACATATAATCACCATTAAAATATATGTCCATAAAGAAAAAATAAGCAATATTTTGCTTACATATTTTTATACTATATTTAGAGCAATTAATTTCAGTTTTAGCTTTAATTTTTTCTAAGACATGAATTTTATATAATGGATAAACTTAAGAACATTATATTATTTATTACTTAAAATTATTGTGTTTTAACAAGGATTAGTATATTACTTTTTACTGTATATTCTTTTAGATTAAATCCAAATTTAAAAATTTTTCTTACTATTGCTTGTCCTCAAATATAACTATCTTTTATACTTCAATTAGTTTTGATTCTAGTATGTTAATTATTTTTTTTAATGCATTAATTGTATCTTCAAATTCAATATCTTTTGCATATAAATTCTTTGAAACATATTCATTCCATAAATTGTTCATATTATTATCATAACTTAAGTCTTTAATAACTTCATTAAATTTTTCTATATCAATATCTGTTTCTCTTCTTTTAAAAGTGTTTTTTATTGCTTTAATTAAATTGTCTATACTTAATTCATTTATCTTTGTATTGATTAATATATAAACATCATAAAAATCTTTTAATCTTGTATTTAATAATCCTCTAGTAATAATAGTTTGAAATTTTTCAGCTAAAACTGTCTCAAGCGTATATGACATTATAGGTATCTTTTTATTATCAAAAATAGAATTATATTTATACTTCATTTCTTTTGGAGTAATAACATCTCCTGTTGTTAATTCAACAGTAATATAAGTTTTATTATTATCTAACTTAGATAAAATATTTAATCTAAAACCTCCATATTCATCTTCTAATCTAATATCTTTAATAGATATAATTTTAAATGATACCCCATCATCAACATCTATGTTAAGTATTTCATTAAATACCCTTTCTATATCATTTTTTGTAAGAGGTATACCTTTTAAAGTTACATCCATATCTTTAGTAGTTCTTTCATCATTACCAATAATAGAAGTAAGTAATAAACCACCTTTTAATATTAGTTGTCCTCTATAATTACTCATAGATATTCTCTCTAAAATTCTCTCAAAGTAAAATAATTGATAAAATTTTTGTGATATATCACTATTTCCGTAAGACTTCTTAGATATGATATTTTTTAATTTATCGGAGTTCATCATAATAACACCTCCATATATTCAATCATTTTTTTATCAATATTTAATTTTTTTGCATATTTCATTAATTTAAATAAATCTTTATCTTTTCTTTTAGCATACCATTTTAATGCTTTTGTAAAAATTTCTTTCTCCATATGATTTCTATATTTAACTATATCACAAATAGTTCTTTCCAAATCATAAACTCTAAGTTTCATTCCAAAAGGAGATAAAACTGTAGTTAAACCTAGTTCTAAAAGTTCTTTTTTTACATAGTGCAACTGAACATTTTTATCTTTACTTAAACTACCATTATATCCAATTGGCACAGTCATATCAAAATAAAGTGGAGTTCTATCAGATAAATCATAAAAATAAAGTGCGGTAGAATGAGAAAAAACGCAGTTTTTAGATTTTAATTGATATTCATAATAATCATCGCAAAAAGAATTTGCAATTGCATAATATCCTCTAGTAATTCTTTCTAATTTATTTTGTTTAACCAGTCTTGTTAATTCAATAGTATTAATATTTGAATCCTTGACTTGTTTTGTCGTAACATATCCATTATTTTCATTTGCAATTTTAATAATTTTTTCCGAATTGGTCATATTATCACATCCATCGTATTAATTTTAACATTTATTTAAGACTAAGTAAATACATTTTGTTGCTTTTTTTCTTATTTTTTTATTTTTTTGCGTTTTTTTGCAACATTTTGTATACAAAAAAATGGCAGTATTTTCCATAAATTCTGTGTGAAAAATTCTACCTATTTAATATTACCACTTAATATTTTCAGGATAGTTGTAGTGCAACTGAGAAAGATTACAATTTTTTTCATTACATATTTTTTCTATCCTTTTTTTCATACGATAATATTCATCGTAGTCTATGTAATTATATATAGAATCAGCAATATGCATAAATTCTTTTTCTCTTTTACCTTTTGTCATATTAATATAATCAATCGATATAATTTCAAACCACTGTGGGATATATGTATCATCTGTTACAATTGATTCTAATAATCCTTTTTTTATTTCATTAAATTTTACTTCCGTAAGAATATCTTCTAAAGATTGTAAAACTAATGAATAAAAATAATTTACCATATTGACATAAGGATTGTATATATCATTTTCCTTTTTATCAATCTTTCTTATGAAATACTTAATTAAAACCATATCTAAAAGTAAATCGGTTAATAAATAATTAAAGCAAAAGTATACATTTTTATCAGTTATATCTTTCTTTTTAAAATTAAAATTTTCTCTTGTATAATCATCTAAATTATTTCTAACAAGAATAGCCTCTCTTTGCCCTTGATATGCATGTCTTAAATCGTACAAGAAGCAATATAAATGGTTTTGAATCATATATTCATTAATATTGGCAGAATCTCCATGTATTAAATGATTTATACTATCATATAAAAAATCTAAATCATCATAATCTCCGCATATTGTAACCCCTGTATAATTCTCAGTTAATTTTACTTTTAACATACTACTCTCCTTTTAACAATATTTAAATCCAAAATTATTTTATACAAAATACAGCATATAGTGGGACTGACTTTATATTATTTTCAAAGCCAAAATTTTTAGATGATACTCTAATACTATACTTAGGATTATATTTTTTTATATACTCATTTAAACTCTTACTATCAGTTCTTCTTCCACTTTTTACTTCTAATGGAATAATATCTCCATCTATTTTTACTAAAAAGTCTATTTCATATTTATCAAAGTTGTAATAATACAACTCTTTTGATTTTGGATATAACTCACAAGCTATATAATTTTCAGTAAGAATTCCTTTATACATTTCATTCTTATCTAAAAGTATCTCACTATAATCTAAATTAGATAGCGCTCTTAGCAATCCTACATCACTTAAATATAATTTAAATTTATCAGAATTTACAAATGCCTTTAAAGGTGATTCGTTTTTTTCTGTTAAATCACACTTTAATAACATATTACTAGCAAGTAGCCAATCTAAACTACTCTCATACCTAATCTTTCTTGCATCTTTATCTACTATGCTATATTTGAATGTATTATTAACTCTTGCAAGTTCTTTAGGAATAGAATTATATATCTGGCTATTTTTAATTCCCTCACTATTTAAAGTATATTTATTCATATCAGCTAAATAAGAAGTAATTATTTGCTCCTGAAGTTCAAAATTTACGTGTGATATGGAATTGTTTTCTATAAAATTATTAATCATAGCAGGCATACCACCTAATACTAAATATTTTTTATATAAATCAAGGGCTTTTTCATGAATAGGTTTCATCAATGCCTCATTAGTTTCGTAGTGCTTTTTTATCTCATCAATTAGTCTTGTTTCTCCTAAAGCAATTAAATATTCTTCAAAACTCATAGGATATAAGTATTTAATATTAATCTTACCCACTGGAAATGAAGATTTAAATCTATTAATTTTAACTCCTAAAAGCGAACCAGCACAGACTATTTTATAAGGTTTTTCGCTTTCACAAAAATACTTTAAAGATGATATAGCTCTTTCACTTACATGTATCTCATCTATGAAAATTATTGTATTTTCTGGATTTATATTTATATTTTTTATAATCTCTATTTTTTCAATTATCTCTTCTGGAACAAGGGTATCTTTAAAAACATCACTTATATTTTCTTCTTTTTCTAAATTTATATAGACATAATTTTCAAAATTTTTTTTACAAAACTCCTCTAATATATAAGTTTTACCTGTTTGTCTTGCACCCACTAACATAAGTGGCATTTTATAATCATTCTTCCATGCTTTTAATTCTTCTTCTATTTTTCTATACATAGAATTTCACCTTATGGAATTATTTTAACATATTTCGTACAAAAAAGACATATTTTTAACATGATTTTCGTACATTTTGTACGAAAATCAAAAAAAGAAGATATTTATTTATCTTCTAACTTAAAATTTAACATTTCTTTTGCAACACTTTCAAACCTGTCTTGTTCGTGCTTCAAAGTGTCTATTAAAAACATTTTGTCTTCTTTATAATTCTTTAAACCTCTCATGTAAAAAGGTTTATCTTCATCCAGTATAATAAAAGGCATAATATTATGTTTTAAACATTCTTTAAACATAATCATTCTACCAACACGACCATTTCCATCACTAAAAGGATGTATGCATTCAAACTTATAATGAAAATCTACAATATCTTCTATAGTAACACTCTTTAAATTATTATACTTAACAATCAGTTTATCTAAATCTTTTTCAACGTTACTGGGTGATGATGTATTTACGACATTTATAAGTCCAATATTGTTGGGTACTACCTTAAATCCACCTACATTATATCTTGGATTATCTTCATCGTTAGTATTTCTTTTTAAAATTTTATTCATATTTATCATTATTTCTTTTGAAATGGGTTCATCAATAATATCAAGGCAATAATCAAATAATCTAAAATGGTTTTTCATTTCAATTAAATCATCTAATTTAATTGAATTATCACTTTTTGGAATAAATGAATTTGTTTCAAATATTTCTTCTGTTTCATCTTCTGTTAGTTTATTGCCTTCTATTTTATTTGAATTATAAGCAAAATTAACTTGAGAATAATGGTATAAATTGCCTTTAAACTTAGTCTTTTTTTGTTCTATAAGTTCTTCTTTTATTCTTGATACATCCATAGAATCACCACATCAATTATATCACAATAATATTTAAAACAAAATAGTTAATAAACCATTAACTATTTTAATATATTATCATATTTTGACTTTTCTTCTTAAATTTGCAAATTATTTTAACTTTTTGCTTCAATAATATATCTTAAACAATTTCTTCGATTACTATTAATCTTACTTATTTTTCAAAAAATCTGCAAGTTCATGATAGGCATTTGTGTTCCAAACCATGCATCTTTCTTCATCAGGATAATTTCCCATTGTTTTATCATATCCATCAGGAATAAAAATGAAATCCCAACTCCAACCATATTTACCAGATTTTTCTTTTGCTATTTTTCCTTTTGTAATTGATTTAAATACAATAGGATCTTTTCCATATTCACAGTATGCAAACGCTTCAATAAAGCAAGCATTTCTATTCTCTATTCCATCAAGAAGTTTTAATAATCCTTCTTCTCCAAGTTTTTCATCAACATAATGTGTATAAGGACCGGGAAACCCACCAAGTGCTTCCACATATAAACCAGTATCATTTTTTAAAACTGTGCATTTTAATTTCTCACTAGCTTCTTTTGCTGAATGCATTGCTACTTCTTCAACCGTATCAGCTTGAATTTCTGTTGTTTCCATCTTAATATTATCAACTTCAATACCAAGAGGTTCTAATATTTGCTTTGCACTCATTATTTTAGACCAGTTACCAGTAACATAAGTTATTTTTTTCATTTTTTATCACTCCTCACAATTAATCAATCTTTTTCCTTAATATTCTCATAGTATTTAATATTGTAAGTAAAGTAACACCAACATCTGCAAATACTGCTTGCCACATACTTGCAACACCCACTACACTAAGTATTAATACAAGTACTTTAACACCTATTGCAAATATTAAGTTTTCTTTAATTATTCTACTTACATATTTAGATATATTAATACTTGTAACAATTTTACTTAACTCATCAGTCATAATAACTACATCTGATGCTTCTATTGCAGATTCTTGTCCTATACCTCCCATTGATATACCAATATGAGCTAAGGCTAAAGTCGGTGCGTCATTTACTCCATCACCGACAAAAGCAACTACGTCTTTATCTTTTACATAACTTTCTAATAATTCGTATTTTTCATTTGGAAGTAATTCATAGTTTATTTTATCTAACTTTAAAGTATTACCTACACTTAATGCATTATTTTTACTATCCCCTGTAAACATTTCACAAATTATATTTTTATTTTTTAAAGATTTTATAGTACTAATTGTGCCATCTTTTAACTTATCAGTTACATTTAAACTAGCAACTACCTTACTATTAATACTTATATAAATATAGGCATTACCGTTTTCTACATTATTAAATGAATCACTACCTATTTTTATTTTATCGCTACCTATTTCAAAGGAAATACCTTTGCCCTTTTCTTCTTTAAAGTTTTTAACATCGCTGTTATCTACATCTATTTTTAATAGTTCTATTAAGCTTTTAGCAATAGGATGGTTAGATAAAGACTCTCCTTTTACTATTAACTCTTTTATATAATTTTCTTCTAAATTTTTATCATACATTTCTATTTTTATATTTTCAAATTTACCTGTTGTAAGCGTACCTGTTTTATCGAACACTATTTTTTTAATATTTCTTAAATTATCTAAGTAGTTACTACCTTTAACAAGTATTCCTTCTTTTGATGATTTACCAATACCTGCAAAATAACTTAAAGGAACTGAAATAGCAATCGCACAAGGGCAAGATATTACTAAAAATACAAGTGACTTATAAAACCATACATTAAACGCATCTTTAGTAAATATAACTCCATATAAAAGTACTAATATAGCAAGTATAAATACAAGTGGTGTGTATATACGCGCAGCCTTTGATACAAATGTCTCAGTCTTAGCCTTATTATCAGTTGCATTTTCAACAAGTTCAAGTATTTTATTTACTGTACTATCTTCATAACTAGTAGTAACTTTAACCTCGATTAATCCATCTACATTAATCATACCAGATAGTATTTTATCGCTTTCTTTAAACTCTTTTAAAACACTTTCTCCAGTTAGGGCACTAGTATTCATTTTAGCAGAACCTTTTATTACTATACCATCTAGTGGGACTTTCTCTCCTGTTTTAACAACTATAACATCATCTATATTAACACTCTTAGGGTCTACTTCTTTTATATTTTTTCCAACTTTTAAATTAGCATATATAGCTTTTATATTCATTAGATTTGAAATAGACTTCCTAGAGTTATTTAAAGCAACACTCTCAAGTATCTTACCTATTTCATATAAAGTTATAACCATCAAGCCTTCACTTTGTTTATTTATTATATAAGCACCTACACAAGATATAGTAATTAAGAAATTCTCATTGATTGTTTTTTCCTTAACAAGTATTTTTATAGCTCTTATAAATGTCTTAGATAAAAGTATTATATAAGATATTATAAGTAGTATATTTTTTAATATATCACCTTTAACTATTAAGCCTATTATACCTATTAAAACACCTATAAATAGTCTTAATATATCGTATATAACTTTAGTCTCTTTAACCTCAGTTTCGTATATCTCAACACCATCTTCAGTTTTCTTAACTATTTTATTTACGTATTTTAATACGTCTTTAGTCATATCTGTTTCTATTGTTACTTTAAGGTTAGAAAAATTTACACTAGCACTTTTTATATTCTTATCTTTATTTAGTGTATCTTCTATTCTTTTTGCGCAGTTAGCGCACTCTAAATTACTTATATTAAATTTATATTTCATCGATGTGTTCACACCCCAATCTAAATATTTTTTCTACATGTTCATCAGATAAGAAGTAATGTGCTTCTTTACCGCATTTGCAGCACCTAACAAGGTGAGATGATCTAAGTATTCTAAGTTGATGTGATACTGCGGACTGTGTCATATTAATCTTTTCTGCTATATCACTCACGCACATTCCACCATCAAGCAGGACATTTATAATTTTAATTCTAGTAGAATCTCCAAACATTTTAAAGAGTTCAGATAAGTCTATTGTTTTATCATCATCTAATAATTTCATATTTCACCTCATATGAATAATTGTTCATACATTAATATTATATACCAATATCAAAAAAAAGTACATAGTTTGTACTTAATTTGTTTTAATTTTACCTAGTAATACTTCTAACTTAGAGTTTTCATCTATCTTAGTACCTGCTTTTATACTTTGACTTGCAACATATCCATATCCTTCAAATGAACAAGGTATTTTTAAAAGTTCACAAAGTTTTAATACGTCATACCTAGACCAATCTGTAATATCTGGCATTGTATAGTTAACACCATTAGTTACTAAAAATATTTTATCATTTTCTATTAATACAGTACCACTTTTTGGATATTGATTAATAATTTTATCTCCATCACCTATAACTACTACATCTATATTTTTACTCTCAAGCATAGTTTTAACAGATGATAAATCTTTACTTATATAAGTAGATATTTTATATGAGATATCTTTTGTATTTGTATCTTCACTACTAAATATTTTCTTATATTTAGAAATATTTTTAACTAATTCAGTTATGTTTTTTGGTAGTGCGAGACTAGAGCTATGATCTGGTTGTTTGGTTGCTGCATATATAATAATTTCTGGATCCTCTTTAGGATACATAAGAGCAACAGACATAACATAATCATTATCTCCAGTTAGATATTTACCGTTTTCAAATATTTGAGCAGTACCAGTTTTACCTATTATATCATATCCTTCCAAGTAGTATCTACTTCCTGTAGGTCCATCTGGTTGAATTACGCTTTCCATCAAATCTTTTATTTTTTGAATAGTTTCATCACTTACTAGTTTTTCACTCTTACTTATTTTAGTTACTTCCTCACTTCCAGTATTAGTATCAACTATTTTACTTATTATATGAGGTTTTATCATAACCCCATTATTAGCGATTATTGTAAGAGCTTGCAACTGTTGTATTGGAGTTATTGATATACCTTGTCCAAATCCTGCAGACATTAATTCTGTTTCATATTTGAATGAGAGATTACCAGTCTCCTCACCAGATAACTCAATATCAGTTTTACTATTAAATCCGTAACTTTCTAGACATGTTTTAAGCTTATCTAGAGATAAATAATCTTTAATTATGTTTATTATAGCTACATTTGATGAATAGCTAAATCCTTGATCATAAGTAAGATATCCCCATCCTTTTTTATCCCAGTCATGGATAATAGTTCCATCATCAAATTTAAACTCTCCACTAAGATAAGTTTTATTACCATCATAATTACCTGTTTCAAGGGCACACATGTATGTATATATCTTCATAACACTTCCGGGTTCATATGGATCTGATACTAGTTTATTTTGATAGCTCATATTATCTGGTAGACTATTTGGATTATATGATGGGCTTGTGGCTGAGGCAAGTATACTTCCATCTTTTGCGTCCATAACAGTTACAATTGTCCATTTAGAATTAAATTCATCCTGTATATTATTAACTGTACTTTCTGCAAATCTTTGGATATTAGAATCAAGTGTCAAGTATATATCATATCCATTTTTAGATTCCACTTTTTCTTCTGGTGTGTCCGGTATTTTATATCCATATTTGTCCTGTTGATATTTTATATATCCATCCTCACCATCTAATTCAGATTCGAAATGGCTTTCTATTCCTAGCTCTCCCACGATAGTATTATCTAAAACTTTAAAAGCGTCATAATTAGTAACATTAACTACTATGTTTTCAAGTATATTACCATTAGTTTTTATACGTAGTATTGTAGTACCTTTTTTTAAAGCCTCCACTGTTGTTCCATCTATTTTAACTATACTATCATCAAGTGTATCTACTGTAACATTTGGATAATTAGTAAAATACCCTTTATAATATGTATATAAATCATACTTATCTTTAATTTTAATATTTATTCTATTATACTGTTTTGCATATCCTATCAAATAAGAAGCAAAGTTCCCGTTAGGATAGTACCTTTTTACAGTTTCATTAAAAGATATTCCCGGCAAATCTAATTCTTCTATTGCAAGTTTAGTAAGTTCAGTTAAGTTTCTTCCTACATTTCCAAATTCAACTTGTTTAGCCTTACTATTTAGTCTTTCTAATATATAGTCTTTGTTTTCCTCACCTAATATAGAGGCAAGTTTTACTGCAGTATATTCTTTATCTTGGACGTGCTGCGGAATAGAATCATCAGTGGTTTTAGATGGGTCTAGATACGCAACTAATGTGTATGAAGTTATATTTTGAGCAAGTACATTGCCTTCATGATCGTAAATTGTACCTCTTTTAGCGGTCAATATATCTGTTACTGTATTTCTGGTTGAAGCAAATTCTTTCATGTTGATACCATAAACATTTTTTGATAAACTCAAATAACAAAATTGTATAAAAAGAACTAACATTATTAAAGAAAATACTGTAAAACATATAAAAGGTGCTTTAAAAGGCTTTGTCTTATCATTAATATTTCTCTTGTTATTCATATAATCATCCTATCCTATATACATTATATCATTTATAAAATTATAAGTAAATAAAGAAAAACATATAAGAAATCTTATATATTTATTTAACTACTACTATATTTTCATTGTTGTATGCAAGTCCCATATCTTTTAATATATCTTTTAAATTTTCAAATGATGTAAGCTCGTTTACTTGCATTTTTAAACTTTGATTTTTCTTTTCTTGGTTTTCTATCTTATAGTTAATCTTTTCTATATCCATTTTAAGATTGCCTATACTAGCACTAGAAAAAACTCTTATAACAATCGTAAAAATAATACTCATAAAACCTAATGTATATAACATTTTTTCACCTTTAGTACATCTTACTATCCTTCTAGTACTCTTTTTCATATTATCAAACTCTTTCTATTATTCTTAGTTTAGCACTCCTAGCTCTAGGATTATTTTCTATCTCAGCTTTGCTAGGTGTTACTGTCTTTAACACCTTATATTTTGGCATATATTCATCTGGTATTACTGGCAAATGTTTTAAATTTTCATCTATCTTACTTACATCATTAAATATGTTTTTACATATTTTATCTTCTAATGAATGAAATGTAATAACGCATATTCTACCTTTAGAATTTAAAAGTTCTAATGCGTCTTTTAAGCTTTTTTCAAATACATTTAATTCATCATTAACTTCTATTCTTATTGCTTGAAATACTTTTCTAGCTGGATGTTTTTCTCTTTTGTATTTCTCGGGAACACTCTTTTTTATTACTTCAACTAGTTCTAAAGTAGTATTTATAGGTCTTGATTTTATTATTTCTTTAGCAATACTTGTTGAATATTTTTCCTCACCATACTTATAAAAGATTTCAACTAGTTTTTCATATGAGTAGGTATTGACTACTTTATAAGCGTCTAACTTATTATTTTTATCCATTCTCATATCAAGTTTTGCGTCTTTGTGGAAACTAAAGCCTCTATAATCTTCATCTAGCTGTGGACTAGACACACCAAGATCATAAAGAATAGCGTCTACTTTAAATATGTTTCTTTTTTCTAGTTCTTCTTTTATATTTACAAAATTGCTATTAATTATTTCAAAGTTCTTACCTATTTTGTTTAAGGTTTCCCTGCTAGATGAGATAGCTTCTATATCTTGATCAAATGCATATAAGAAGCCACATTTCTTTAGTATTTCACTACTATGTCCGGCGTAACCAAGTGTACAATCTACTACGATACTCTTATCATTTATATTTAAGCTATCTAATGCTTCATTTAGTAAAACTGATACATGTTTCATAAGTTATAATTACTTGAGAAAAGGCTATCTGCAATATCTGATAAATTCTCTTCGTTTTCTTTGATAAACTCTTCCCAACGTTCCTTGCTCCATATTTCTAGTTTTTCATCTACGCCTATAATTATGCAATCTTTTTCTAGCTTAGCAAATTCAATCAATGGATTTGGAATATTAATTCTACCCATTTTATCATATTCGCAGATTGTCGCTCCAGATAAGAATATTCTCATAAATTGTCTTTTATCTTTAGTATCAGGTAGTTCTTTATATTTAGCTATTATCTTATCCCATTCACATTTTGGATATAAGAATAAACAACCATCAAGTCCACGAGTAACTATAAAATTTTCACCTAAATCATCACGAACCTTTGATGGAACAATGATTCTTCCTTTAGAATCTATACTGTGATGATACTCCCCCATAAACATAGTTATCAACCACCTTTTACCACTTTCTTACACCTTGTACCACCATTATACAAAAAATATTACTATTTGTAAATACTTTTTGTATTAAAAAAAAAGATTTTTGATCTTTTTTACATTAATCCTTAGGTTGAAAAATTAATGATAGTACAAATGAGAATACTATAGCTGCAACTATTCCAGATGAAGTTAAATCAAACATACCCATGAATAGTCCCATAACTCCAAAGTTGTTTACTGTATCCATAGCCCCGTGTATAAGCAAATGTCCAAATGATGTAATTGGAACAAGAGCTCCTCCACCTGCCCAAAGTACAAACTTATCATAGACATTAAATACATCTAGGAATGCTCCTACTATTACAAATATAGTAGTTATATGACCGGGTGTTAATTTTGTATTATCGAGTATTATTTGTCCTATTAAACATATAAGACCACAGAATAAAAACGCATTAAAGTATATCATCTATTGCCTCCAAACT
The DNA here is from genome assembly GCA_947588925.1 of uncultured Bacilli bacterium. GTDB lineage: Bacteria > Bacillota_I > Bacilli_A > RF39 > UBA660 > UMGS1613. Next base: position 41,938 of record CANQAT010000002.1, read on the forward strand.
TACTGCATGACTAATACTTGGAATAGATAAGTGTTGATTACACATCGTAGTATTCATTAAGGCACCTGTTGCGACTAATAATACTTTTTTTAATTTTCCTTTTTTCATTCTATCAAATACATACGAATACGTAACAAGTGGTAGACATGCAGGTCCACTACCTCCACTATATACAGGTTGCTTATCTAAATCAAATATCATGCATGCAGAATCATCATAGTTTTTTAAATTAATATCATATTCCTTTTTTATATATTCTTTAAGTATTGCTTTACCTACTAATCCTAGATCACCAGTAAGTATAAGGTCATAGTAATCAAGTGTTCTATTGGTATCTTTTAAATGATCGCTTATAACTTTAGCAGCAGATGGAGCCATTACAGCTCCCATATTAAATACATCTGTCACACCCATATCTATTACAGTACCAAGGGTCGCAGACTCTACTCTTATTTTAGATTTTTCACTTGATAAATAACTAGAGGCACACCCTGTTGTTGTAAATGTTGTATATTCTTTCTTAGGTCCTCCATACTCAACCGGATTTCTAAATTGTTTTTCTGCTCCATTGTTGTGTGATGAAGCTGTTACTATTGCATTTTTTATTTGTTTAGCTTCTATCATATTGCTTGCAAGTAGTATACTTAAAGTACTTATTGAACAAGCACTATATATGCCTATTAAAGGTATGCCTATTTTAGCTGATGCATAATTAGTCGCAACCATTTGATTTAATAAGTCCCCACCTATATGTACATCTACTTCATTACTCTTTTTATTTAACTTTTTTAAAAGTAAGTCTACGCTATCATTTATTGCTCTTACCTCTGCTTGTTCCCAAGTTTTCTCACCGAAGTAAAAATCATCGTAATTTTTATCAAATAGTTTAGATAGTGGGCCCATAGCTTCATATGGTCCAACTACGCTAGAGGTATCATTTATGTATACATTCTTATATTTAAATGTCATATTAACCTCCCATCACAAATAGTCTTATAAGTCCAAATATATAAGCACTTACAACGCCAAATATAATTACTGAACCTGCAAGTTTAAACATATTTGCGCCTATTCCAGTTACAAGACCTTCTTTTCTATATTCAAGGGCTGCGCTCTGGCAGGCGTGTGCGAAACCAGTAATTGGAACGATAAGTCCACATCGTGCGAAATTTACCCATTTATCAAAAAATCCAAGACAGGTTAAAAAGCAACCTACAAATACGAGTGTTATTATCATGAAAACACTTGCGTCTTTACTAGATAAGTTAAAGTAAAATGAGTATGCGTCTACTAAGAAATTACCAAGTACACCCATAAATCCTCCAATTAAAAATGCAATAATTGCATTTCTTAACCTTGATTCTTTTGGGGTTAGTTTATCTACTATTTTTTTATATTCCTTTTTTTCCATAAAAAATCCTCCCATTCCTATTATGAGAAGATTTTTTAATATTATTCTTTATTTTTATATTTATTAATTTTTCTAATTATTTATACTATTTGCCATATATTATATCTGCTCGCAGACAATTTAGACGATAAATTCATTATACTTTTGAAGTTCAAAAGTATTATCTACATAGTCTAAACCACTTGGTTTTCTTTTAAATTTTGGTATACTCATATAAACCTCTATTAGCTAAGTCGGAAAGCTGGAGCTACGCTATGGGTAAAATTAGCATACGTGGAGCTAAAATTGCCGGCACCACCCACGCGCCAGAAATGGCTAATCTCTTTAGAATAAGCCGAGCGAAGCCACCAGTAGTCTGCACTACCATCGTATTTTTTTATAGCGCTGGAATAATTATAAGTAATTATCTCTTGTTCATAATAATCTAACTGGCGTGTGTTTTCCCAATCTGTGTATTTATCTATTAAATCTGAGGCTTCATTCCCCCATACTTCACGTGGCGACAATAAATATAATTTATCTTCTGTTACAAAGTTTTGTTCACCTACAGTTGATCCATGTCCTGATATTACTCTTGTGTCTGCTATAGCATTTTGTAATTCTTCTGGTAATGCATTAAAGACTGTTCCACTACCATCTTCACTAGCAGTAACATTTAGATATTTCCTCATCGCACTATCTCTCCATCCGCCTACATTTGTAGCAGTTGAATTCATTTCTTGTTCAGATATGACATCTACAAACTCTACTACAAATCCGCAAGCTGTTTGTGAAAAATTAGAGGCTTTACATTCTGATGGCGTTGAAGTATTAGCAAGTCTTACTGTAAAGTTTTTATTGAACTCACCACCTAAATATATTGTTTTCTCATCTCCTACTCTGTACTTTTCACCTTTTCCTGCTTTTACATTTCTTATTATGGTTTCCCATGAATCAGTTGCAAACGATATTGGACAACTATTCTCTTGATATTCATATGAGTATTTATATGACTCATATTTTATATTTACTGAACCTGGTAAAGTTTCTCTTGTTTTAGGATCTATTACATCATTTGATTCGATATATCCCATACTTATTAAATCAGATATATCTACACATTCTTCATTCTTCTTTATTCCTTCTTGTAGATGATATATTTCTGCTGCTGCCTCTATCTGCTTTCTTTGTACATTTGATAATGATTTTTTAGAATCATTAAGTATTGAGTTAACAGAAAGTATTGTAATTGTTAATAATACACCTAATATTATTATTACTGCCAATAACTCCATAAGTGTAAAACCTTTATTTCTCATATTTATTCCTCCCTAGTCTTACACTCTTATTATCTCATCACTCTATCCACCTGTCAATAGGAAAACTTGTTTGTGCGAGTAATTTAGAACGTTTTCTGTAAAATGATTTTACTTAATTATTACTATAAAAAGTGGTTCTTCAAAAACCACTTTAAAATATAAACTTAATAAGATGGTGGACCGTTAGGGATTCGAACCCTAGACCCACTGATTAAGAGTCAGTTGCTCTACCGACTGAGCTAACGGTCCATCACTGTTATTAAGTATATCATAATTTTTTAAAAAGTCAAACACTTTTCATGAAATTATTTCTTTTCAGTTGAGTTTTTAACGAAATTATATGAATCTTTTTACATAACAGCATAATTTTACAAAGTCTCTTAAAAATAACTATTTTTTATATGATATATCATATACACTAGGTCCTTTTATACATTTACCATCTACAGTAAATCTTGATGAGTGACAAGGACAGTCCCAAGTCTTTTCTTTTTCATTAAATATTAGGTTGCACCCCAAGTGTGGACATTTATTTATTATAGTATGTTTAACGTTATTTTTATCTATATAAGTAGCAAGACTTTTACCACCTTCTTTAGTAAATGTTATATTTTTATACCAAGGTTTGTTTTTTATTAATTTAGGACCTAAAAATGATTTAGTTTGACTAAATATTATGTATGGCAATTCTTTTATATTAGATTTATTAAATCTAGTAGGATTAAATATACTTGCATATCTATTATTTCTATTTAGTATCATATCAGAGATAATTTTCGCTCCAAGTATTCCATTAGTCATACCCCAAGTATTATAACCACAAGATATATACATATTAGTTTTTAACTTTCCTATATAAGGTAGACTATCTATAGTCATTATATCTGTATTAGTATAGCTCATTACTATATCTTTACTATTTAAGTTAAATATTTCTTTTACTCTATTAAAGTGATATAAATCATTTTGTTTAAATGCAGTATTATGACTTTCTGCTAAAGATATTTGATATATAGTATCATTATCTTCATAAAACCTACAAGAATATGTAGGATTAGATGAACTTATACAAGTAAAATTCAAGTCTTTTTCTACTTTACTTACTATTATATATGATTTTTCTATGTATGACTTTATAGGCAAGTAAAAAGGTATAGTAAAGTATGGATAATGAGAGGCTATTACTACTTTTTTAGCCTTTATTTTATACTTTGGAGTATAACAGTTATAGTGTGTCCATAGTTTTTCTATTTTTATTATCTTAGTATTTTCATATATATGCATATTACTTTCTATTTTATTATATATACCTTGTAAATATTTTATAGGATTAAATATATATGTGTCTTTAACACAGTATGATTTATATGATGTAATTTTATTTGGCAAATCTTTTTCATATACTTTTATACCCTGCTCTTTTAAAAACTCTACTTCTTTTTTTAAGGGTTCTACTTCACTTTGTTTATTTGCAAATACAAATGATGGTACGCGTTTAAAATCACAGTCGATAGCCTCTTCTTTTATTATTTTTTTAATAGAATTTATTGCGTATCTTTCTGACTTTAAATATTTAATAGCAGCACTTTTATTTACTTGTTTTATTATTTTAGTATATATTTTACCTTGAAAATAATTTATTTTAGCAGTTGTATTAAGTGTTACGCCATGACCTATTTTAGATGAATCTACTACACATACATTTTTATTATTTCTTAAGTAATATGCTAAAGTCATACCAGTTATTCCCGCACCTATTATAAGTACATCTACTTCTATATCACTTTTTAATATCTCTTTTTTAGTCTTTATTTCTTTTTTATTCCATATACTCATATAATCACCAATTATAGTTTGTACGCATTAAAAAAAAGTATGAATAAATCATACTAATCAATTTCTTTTTCCCAAAGTCCGTGTTTATTGCAATATGAATAGAGTGTTCCTTTAGAATAGTCAAATGTTGCAGTCGCACAACTATTAGGATTTAAATAAACATATTCTTCTCTCTCATCATTTATAAAGCATATCCATTCTATAAAGTGATCACTTTCCATAACATGGTTTACTTTAACAATTATTTTACCATCTTTAACTTCATATTCTGGAATATGTTTTTCAAAAGCAGCTTCTTTAGAGTTAATATCTAAATCTACTAACTTTTTACCACAACATTCAAAATTACATGAACATTTGCAGTCTTTAATTACTTTAACCATTGCCCCGCAACTAGAACACTTTTTTAACATCAACTTTCTCATTTTATCACCCATTTAATTATACTATAAAATGTTTTAAAAAGATAGATTTTAGATATTTATACGTATGTGAACTCTCCACTAAAACCAGAGGTACTTTTTAATTCATCCCATTTGCTTCCTTTTACTTTAACTACTTTTAAGTTTGTACAATTATAAAACATGCTTGTCATATCCGTTACATTTGATGTATCAAACATGCTTAAATCTAGTTCTGTTAGACCACTACATCCATTAAACATATTAAGCATATTTTCTACTTGTGAAGTATTAAAATTACTTAAATCTAGACTTGTTAAGCTACTACAGTTAAAAAATACATCAGACATATTTTTTACACTACTTGTATTAAAATTTTTACCAAATATTATTTTTTTTAAGTTAGTACATCTATTAAACATTTCTCTCATATTTGTTATTTTTGAGGTATTAAAGCTTCTTAAATCTAATTCATCTATACTACTACAACTGTTAAACATTCTTTCAAAATTTTCTACTTCACTTAAATTTAAATATTCTCCAAATTTTATACTTTTCAAATTGCTACAATAAGCAAACATCTGATATACAGATTTTAAATCCCTTGTATTAAAACCACTTAAATCTATTTTTTCTAAATTCTTACAATTATAAAACATACTTGACATCGTATCAACATTTAAAGCATCAAATTTTTCACTAAATTTAATTTCTATAATGTTTATACATCCACTAAACATACTTGACATATTTATTACATTAGATACATTAAAATTGCTTAAATCAAGTGTTTCCAAATTACTACAATTTATAAACATGTTTGACATATCTGTTACTTGTGATGTATTTAATAAAGTTATATCTAAGTCTTTCAAATTTTCACAATAAAAAAACATATCAGACATATTTAATACACTTGATGTATCAATATTTTCGCTAAATATTATTTTTTTTAAATTTGTACATCTATTAAACATTTCTCTCATATTTGTTACACGACCTGTATCAAAACTTCTTAAATCTAATTCTATTAAATTTATACACCTATTAAACATTCCGCTCATATTTACTACATTACTTGTATCAAGTCCATTAAAATTTATTTCTTTTACTGACTGAAAATTATAAAAAATACTATCAATAGTTGAAGGACAATTTATATATCCATCACTATATACATATATCGCACCTGTTTTATCATCATAATATCCTTTTATACTTCCATCACTTTTTGATGATAAATCTGTATATTCCAGTTCTTCTAATTCTTCTTTAGTTAAACTTTCAGGAAGTACACTATCTTGTAAAAAGATTATTGTCTTTACTTTCGTATCTATTGTATTCCCAATATCTCCTACTAAGGTTTTTATTTTTGAATTAAATGTTGACCCATCTACTAGTGTACTCTCATTTAAATTCTTAAGTATTTCTATATCTTCATCTGTTACTCTTGCATAATAATCATCTATTAAGCCTTTTAGTACTCTTGTTACTTTACTATCTTCTATTAGAAGTAATCCACTCTTTAGTCCTCTTCCATCATAGTTTATAAATATCTCTTTATCTCCTAGTACTATCTTTTTACCATTATCAGTAATAGTATATAATCCATCTTTTACATTATTAAATACTTCTTCATTTATTAAAGATGTATT
>CANQAT010000003.1 GCA_947588925.1 uncultured Bacilli bacterium
AGGGATTTACATTAGTAGAGTTACTAGCAGTAATATTAATATTATCATTTATAGCAATAATAGCAGTACCAATAGTAATAAATATAATAACAGAAGCTAAAGAAAGAAGTTATGTATTAAGTATTAAAAGCTATGTAAGAGCAGTAGAACAATCTATATATAATGAAAATTTAAATAGGGAGTTTAATCCTACTGAATGTATAATAAATAGTAGCGGTAATATGGTCTGTGATGGAGAAAATTTAGTTATTAATGTAGATGGAAATAAACCGATTAGTGGAGTTATATATGTAAAAGACAAGAAGATAACTAAAGTACTAAATATAGAGTACAGAAATTTAAAAAACTATATTACAAAAAATTATTTAGATAATGAATATATTATAACAGATGAGTATATACCAATACCAAAATTATATAAGGGATTAACACCTGTGATATATAAAGTTGACCACTGGGAAGTAGCAGATATAACAGGTAATTGGTATAATTATTCTAATCAAGAGTGGGCAAATGCGGTTATATTAGAAAAAGAAACAGAAAAAAATGTGGGAGATACATTAGATATAGAAAAAGAAGTAAGGGCAATGTTAGTATGGATACCAAGATATTCATATACAATAGGAAATACATACGGAATTAGGTTAGAAGGAGGCGGGATTCCTTCTGAGAAAACCCCTGGGGCTATAGATATAAAATTTGTGAGTATTACTACAAAAGATATTAATATACCAACATATGAAGGTAATAATCCTAAAAATTGGTACACACATCCTGCCTTTACATTTGGTGGTGAAGAACTCTCAGGATTATGGGTAGGAAAATTTGAAGCAAGTCATGTTCTTGGACAGAAAATATTAGATTGTGTCAATGAAGAATGTAATGAGGCAGATAACATAAGAATATTGCCAAATGTATCTGCACTAAGAAACAATAATATATCAAGTATGTTTTATGTATCAAGGTCAATGTCAAGAGAAAATAATTCATTTGGACTAGATAGAAACGAAGTTAATACGCATTTGATTAAAAATAGTGAATGGGGAGCAGTAGCTTATTTATCTCAAAGCACATATGGGAAATATGGTAATAAAATTTATAGTGATACTAATAAGGCGGTATATCATAATAATTCAAAAGACTTTATAACAGGAAGTAGTAATGGTACCCCGGATTTTATAAATGATTATACAAGTAGTTGCGATTATAGTGATATTTTAGATAGAGGAAATGGTACAGGATATTGTGGTGCGGGAGCCTCTACGACAGGAAATATCACAGGTATATATGATATGAATGGTGGGGCTAGTGAATTTACAATGGCAAATTATAATAAAAAAACGAATAAAGATGGCTTTGCTTCCTCCTTCTTTCTTGATGATTCTAACGAAAAATATTATGATTTATATTTAGATAAAAATATTACTTCTGCCTGTGATAAATATGGATGTTACGGACATGGTTTAACAGAAGTTTATAAATGGTATGGAAGCTTTATGGCTAATTTTTCTGATGATTTTGTTTGGCATATAAGGGGCGGTATGTATGATGATAATGGTGGAATATTTAACTCAAATAATGATTATGGGGCAGGAGATTGGGATGATAAACCAGTTCTTAGAGTTGTAATAAGTTAAAAAACGTATTTAAAATATTACGTTTTTTTGATATACTAATATCGGTGGTAATATGGATTTAATAATAGGCTCACATGTATCGTTTAATAGTAGTGAACAACTTTTAGGAAGTGTTAAAGAAACACTAGGATATGGCGCTACTACATTCATGTTTTATACAGGAGCTCCTCAAAATACTGTAAGGGTGCCAATAAATTTAGAACTTACAAAAGAGGCTTTAATTCTTATGAGTGAAAATAATATAGATATTAAAAATGTAGTTGTGCACGCACCATATATAATTAATCTTGCAAATTCTAATAATTTTGATTTCAATGTTAGATTTCTTAAAGAAGAGTTATCAAGAGTAGAAGCTTTGGGTGTTGATAAACTTGTTTTACACCCCGGAAGTCACGTTAATTTAGGAGTAGATGTAGGAATTAAAAACATAGTAGATTCTCTTAATATGGCATTAGATGATGATACAAAAGTTACGATATGCCTTGAGACTATGGCAGGTAAAGGAACTGAACTAGGCAAATCTTTTGATGAGATAAAAAAAATTATAGATGGAGTAAAACTAAAAGATAAGATTGGTGTATGCATGGATACTTGTCACTTAAACGACGCAGGTTATGATTTAAAAGATTTTGATACTATATTAGATGAGTTTGATAAGATAGTAGGTCTTAAATACTTAAAAGTAATACATATAAACGATTCTAAAAATTTAATAAGTACACATAAAGATAGACACGAGAATATTGGATTTGGTACTATTGGATTTGATACATTAATAAATATTATTTATAACGATAGATTAAAAGGAATTCCAAAGATACTTGAAACTCCTTATGTAGAGAAATACCCTCCATATAAATACGAAATAGAAATGATAAGAAATAAAAAATTTAATCCAAATTTAAAAGAAGATATATTAAAATAAATAACCTTTATATCTTTTCTTATAGTATAAAACTAAATTTTTAATCTTTATAAAATCATCTTTGTTTATGTGACTTTCTAAATCGTTTAAATATTTAGTCTCATCTTTAAGAATATCTTGATAATTATTTTTAACTAAATTAAGTAAGTATTCAAGTTCATCATTATTTAGATGTATATCGTTTTTAATACCAAAATCATTTAACTTATTTATATCGAGTAAATCTATATAATTTCCAATTAGACTTTTCATATATTCACCATTATAATATATGATTAAATAATATAATAATGAGTAAAATAAATTGTGGGTGATAAAAATCATGAAGAAGAAAATAAACAAGTATAAATATCATAAAAAGAAAGTAACCCTAGAAGAGATAATTGAAAAAAGATATAAAATATTAGTAGGTGTAGTAATTTCTATAATGTCCTTGCTTTTATGTGCGCTATTTTTTATTCAAATAATAAAGAATAACTACTATAAAGAAAAACTTGATAAATTAACTATTACAGTAATAGAAGGTGATTCTGCGCCAAGAGGTAGAATATATGATAGAAATGGAGTACTTATAGTAGATAACGTATCAGTTAAAACTATTTACTATAAAAAGCCAAGTAATATTAAAGATAGTGAGGAAGTAGAAATTGCATATAAAGTTGCGCAGTTTATAGATGTAGATTATAGTAAACTCTCTTTAGATATGCTTAAAAACTTTTGGATACTTAATAATAAAGATGAGTCTAATGATAGAATAACTGATAGTGAATGGAAGGACTATCAAAATAGAAAACTATCTAGTAGTGATATTAAAGAGTTAAAATTAAGTAGAGTAACGCTTGAAGATTTAAAAGACTATAATGAACTTGATAAAGAGGCATGTTATATTTATAACCTCATGAATAAAGGTTATTACTATACAGAAAAAACTATAAAAAACGAGGGCGTTACTGACATAGAATTTGCTAAAATAGCAGAAAATATAGATACATTAAAAGGATTTAATGTAAAACTAGATTGGGAAAGATACTATCCTTATGGAGACGCATTTAAATCTATATTAGGTAGCGTTTCATCTAGTAGTAGTGGTATTCCATATAACTTAAAAGAATATTATTTAGATAAAGGCTATGCACTTACAGATAGAGTAGGTACAAGTTATATAGAGTATGAGTATGAAGATTATTTAAGAGGAGTAAAACCTAAATATCAAGTAAATAGTGATGGAAGTTATACTTTAATTTCAAATGGTTCAAGAGGTAATGATATAGTACTTACAATAGATATAAAATTACAAAAAGAAGTAGAAAAGATACTTGAAGAAGAATTAATCAAAGCTAAAAAAGAAAAAGGTACTAAATATTATGATAAGTCTTATGTAATAATAAATGATCCAAAGACTGGTGAAATACTTGCAATGGCTGCAAAACAAATAGTAGAAAATGATGATGGAACGTATTCTATTTATGACTACACTCCGGGTGTTATAACATCATCAGTAACTCCTGGTTCTATTGTAAAAGGAGCTTCCCATATTGTTGGATATAATACGGGTGCCCTAAAGATTGGTGAGGTAAGAAAAGATGAATGTATTAAAATAGCTTCTACGCCACTTAAATGTTCATATAAAGATTATGGTAAAATAGATGATCTTGGTGCGTTGAAGTATTCATCTAATATATATCAGTTTTATACTGCAATAAAAGTTGGAGGAGGTATTTATAAATATAACGAACCATTAGTTATAGATGAGAGTGCTTTTGATATATATAGAGATACATTTAAAGAGTTTGGACTGGGTGTTAAAACAGAAATAGACTTGCCTAATGAGTCACTAGGATATAAAGGTACAAATAGATTATCTGGACTTCTTTTAGATTTTTCAATAGGACAGTATGATACATATACTCCAATACAAATAGCTCAGTATATGTCTACAATTGCAAATGATGGAGTAAGACTTAGACCATTTCTACTTAAAGCAGTATTTAAAAGTAGTGAAGAGTCTTTATCAGAATTAATCTATGAAACAAGTGTAAAAGAATTAAATAAAGTCTCAACTGATAGTATTTATATAAATAGAGTAAAAGAAGGATTTAGACAAGTACTAGCTAGTGGAGGTACTGGATCTGGGTATATATCTTCAAAATATAAACCTGCAGGTAAAACAGGAACAGCAGAAAGCTTTGTTGATACAAATAAAGATGGAGTAATAGATACTCCAACTATTACAAATACATTTTCAGCTTATGCTCCTTACGATAATCCAGAAGTCGTTTTTACTGTAATTTCACCTGATATAGCCTTAAATGACAATAAAAAAACTGCTATTAGTAGTGTAAATAAAAGAATAAGTCAAAAAGTTAGCAAAAAATACTTTGAAATTTATGGATAATTTGCTATAATATACTAGTAATGTTGAAAAAGGAGGAGATACTATGGCAAAAAAAGGAGAAGCTAGAGCTAGAATAACTCTTAAATGTACAGAGTGTGGAGAAGAAAATTATCGTACTGAAAAAAATAAAAAAAATACTACTGATAGAATTGAACTTAATAAATTCTGTTCTAAATGTAAAAAAACTACACTTCATAAAGAGACTAAATAATAACAATTATAAATTAAGGGAGGAGGAGTGTAATGTTTAACGTTAATGATATCAAAAATGGTATGACTATACTTTTTGAAGATAACATATATACTGTTTTAGAGTTTTCACATGTAAAACCTGGTAAAGGTGCGGCTTTTGTTCAAGCAAAATTAAAAAATTTAAGAACTGGTTCAATAGTTGAAAAAAGATTTAATTCAGGTGTAAAACTAGAAAAAGCAATGGTTGATAAAGTCGGTATGCAATTCTTATATGCTAGTGGGGATACTTATAACTTCATGAATATGGAAACATATGAGCAAATAGAACTTACTAAAGAACAACTTGGAGATAATGTTAATTATTTAAAAGAAGGTTTAGATGTACTTGTATCTTTCTATGAAGGGGAGTTACTTGGTATAATACTTCCAGCACAAGTAGATTTAAAAGTAATTAAGACTGAACCTGCTGTAAAAGGAAATACTACAAATAACGCAACTAAGGATGCAACACTCGAAACTGGATTAGTAGTTAGAGTACCACTTTTCATTGAACAAGATGAGGTAATATCAATTTATACAGAAGATGGAAAGTATGCGTCTCGTGCTTAAAAGACGTAAAGTAAACGTATATGTATTAAAAGACTAGATAATAATAAACTCAAGGAAATATAAAGGTTTATTAGTTATCTAGTCTTTTTATTATTATTTTAAAAAAAATTATATTAATCTTGACAGTTAAGTTTAGTGCTGATAAAATAGATAGTAAGTATAAGATAAGGAGGAAAGATATGAGAAATAAAGGTTTTACACTTATAGAATTATTAGCAGTAATAGTAATACTTGCTATTATCGCACTAATAGCTGTACCAATAATATTAAATATAATTGGACAGGCTAAAGGAGAAGCAATAGAAAGGAGTAAAGAGTTATATCTTGAAGCTGTAAAAGAAGCAGTAGCAAGAAAAAACTTAACAGAAGAGTTTAATCCTACTACATGTACAGTTAAATCTGATGGTAATTTAAACTGTAAATCAGGTGATAAAACAGTTGATTTAACAGTAGAATCAAATGGAACAAGACCAACAGGTGGAACAGTTACACTAGAAGATGGAGTAGTAAAAAGCGAAACATTAGTGTTTGGTGGAGGTACTAGTACAACAGAAGAATATGTAGATGAGAGTGGCGCAAACAAACCAGAACTAGTAGATGGATTAATTCCAGTTATCTATGATGAAACATCAAAACAGTGGAAGATAGCAGACCCAACAAAGGATGAATGGTATAACTATGATAAAAAACAATGGGCAAATGCAGTTATACTAAGTGATAAAGGAAAAAATAAAAAAGCAGGAGAAACATTAACACTTCCAACTTCAACTACTGACGCAAGTAATTCAGATGTAAGAGCAATGTTTGTATGGATACCAAGATATGAATATAAAATGCCTGAAAATGTAACTACAAGTAATCCAGCTTTGATAGAGATAAAATTTATAAGTAAAGATGTATCAAAAGAAACAGATGGATACATTTTACATCCGGGATTCACATTTGGGGATGAAACTCTATCAGGAATATGGGTAGGAAAGTTTGAAACAAGTGCTAAAGCAGATAGTACTTGCTATAGTTCTGCTTCTAAAAACAATTGTAATAATACTACTCAAGATCCATATATACTACCAAATGTATATTCGCTTAGATATCAAACTGTAAGCAATCAATTTGAAACAGCAAAAAAATTTAATCAGAATTTAAATAATGCTTTAGATAGCCATATGATGAAGAATAGTGAATGGGGAGCAGTGGCTTACTTATCACATTCAAAATATGGAAAAAAAGATGAGGTATATATAAACAATTGTAAAAATTATATAACAGGAATAGGAGCAGATAGTGTAAGCGCTTCATTAACTGATACTACATGCACAAATGATACCAATAAATATAATGGAACAAGTGGAGTAAATGCATCAACAACAGGAAACGTATATGGAATATATGATATGAGTGGTGGTGCACGGGAATATGTAATGGGATATTTAACAACTGCGACTTCATCTGGTACTTGGGGTTCAACTTCAAGTAGTAATTATGCAGGATTTACGACTGAACCTGAAAATAAATATTTCGATTCATATACAACAACGACTACAACGGATGAAGAATATAAAGGGCATGCTTTAGGAGAAACTTCAGGTTGGTATGGTGATACCGCTAGCTTTGTTTTTTCGAGTTATCCGTGGTTCGAACGCGGGGGCTACTGTGACTCTGCGTCGCGTGCGGGCGTGTTCAACTTCAACTTCGACGATGGCAATAGTAACAGCCTCAGTTCGTTCCGCGTCGTCTTAGCCCCAACTCCTTATGTTGAATAAAAGATGATAAAGATGATTAATCCATCATCTTTTTTGTATATATTCAACATATACGTACAAAATATATAAAGAAATAAATAAAACATATTGCAAAAATTTAATTTGCAGGATATAATATTTTTATAAAAAATGTATAGTGTTTACACTCACAACACGTTTTAAATAAGCATTTAAAGGTAACATTTTCGTTAAATCAAATTTTTGTTTAAACTCCCCCTTGACAGGGGGGGGGGGGGGGGTATGATAGAATAGGAGTATAAGTATAAGATTGGGAGGAATGATATGAAAAATAAAGGTTTTACACTTATAGAATTATTGGCAGTAATAGTAATACTTGCTATTATTGCATTAATAGCAGTACCAATAATATTAAATATAATTGGACAGGCTAAAGAAAAATCAAGATTAGCAAGTGTTGAACTTATAAGCAGTACAGCAGAATTGTATTATGCAAATAGTATACTAGTTGATGATAGCAATTTAACTGGTAATTTATATGATAAGGTTGTTAACAACATGAATGGAGAAATGCCTAGTAATGGGCAGGTGTATGTAGATAAAAATGGTAATATAGCTTTTGCACTCAGTTATGATAATTATTGCTATACTAAAGAGTTTTCAAGTCCTGAAATAAATAAAGAAAGAACAGATAATTGTGTTGCTCCAATAAATTATTTAGCAGTCTCACAAAATACAAGTGAAACAGCTACATTTTTAAATGGAAATATACCAAAAAATAAAATAGAAGCAATAGAATTTGTAACCAATATAGATGTCCCTGAAAATGCTTTAGGAAGATTTGACGCTTCAGAAAAGCAAAATGGTAGTATTCTTGCATGGTATTTTGATAATGATAACAATGGATTATATGAACTTTATATAGGTGAAGAGGGTGGTGTTAAAGCAAATCCTAATTCTGGAATGTTATTTTTAAACTTTAAGTCATTAAAAAAATTAAATTTAGAGTATTTAGATACAAGTAATTCCACTAATATTATGGGAATGTTTAGGTATTGTAGCAGTCTAACGGAACTTGATTTATCTAGTCTTAATACAAAAAATGTAGTTAATATGATGTCGTTATTTTCCTTTAGCAGTAATTTGGAAAGAATAATAGGGTTGGAAAACCTTAATACAAGCAAAGTGACAGACGTAGCTGGAATGTTTCAGGGATGTAGCAGTCTAATAGAGCTTGATGTAAGTCACTTTGATACAAGAAATGTATCAACTATGTTAACTATGTTTTCTAGTTGTACTAATTTAAAGAAAATAAAAGGTTTAGAAAAATTTGATACAAGTAAAGTAAACAACATGAGACAAATGTTTGTTGGATGTAGCAGTTTAACAAGTCTTGATGTAAGTCATTTTGATACATCTAATGTAACAAATATAGAAGGAATGTTTAGTGATTGTAGTAGCCTAACCGAACTAGATTTGAGTAATTTTAATACAAGTAATGTAATTGATATGACGCTTTTGTTTAACAAATGTAGAAGTTTAGAACATTTGAATTTGGGTAAATTTGATAATGATAGAATCACAAGTGTGTATTGTATGTTTAACGAATGTAATAGTTTAAAGGAATTGGATTTAAGCAATTTTAATACGAGTAATTTAATTGATATGTCGTATATGTTTGCGGCTTGTAGTAGTTTAACAGAACTAAATTTAACTAATTTTGATACATCAAGTGTAACAAACATGACAGGTATGTTTGAAGATTGTACAGAATTAACTTCAATATTAGTTTCTGATAAATGGAAAGAAAATAGTACTCTTGACAAAACGGATATGTTTAATAACTGTGGGACTGAAGAACTTACAGTTATATAAGAACTCTAAATTAGTTATTAAAGAAAAAACTTTATCTAAAATGATAAGTTTTTTTGAATTTGAATGTAAAGTTTCTATTTTAATACAATATATTATTGAATAAAGATTAATTTTATGATAAAATTTATATGTAATAGGCAAGGTGGTTATATGAACAATAAAGGCTTTACCTTAATAGAATTAACTGCTATTATAGTAGTATTAGTAGCTATATTTCTTGTTAGTTTTCCATCATTATTAGGCTTAGCTAAAGATAATGAAGAAAAACAATATAATAATATGGTCGATAATATATGCACAGCAGGTAAAGAATATATATATTCAAATATAGAAAAATATAGCGAAGAAATGCAAAATAGTGGTATAATTCAGATATATGTTAATACACTTATATCTTATGGGAATGTAGACGGTAGTATAATTAATCCTAAAACAGATGAAAGTATAAATAAAGACACTTTAGAATATAAAGTTTTATCTGATAAGTCTTTAAATTGTACATATAGAGATTAATGAATGGAGGGGAAAAAATGTTAGAGTTAGGTGAGATAGTAAATTTAAGCGATGATAAGGAATACATTGTTGCAAACATATTGAATTTGCACACTTCTAGATATGTATTTTTAGTAACAAATTCTAAGCCTTTAGAATTAGTAGTTGCTAAAGAAAAAATAGAGGGTGAAAACATAGTTCTAGAAGAGGTGAAGGATAATAGCGAGTTAGATTACGTTTTAAGTAATATAGCTAATTCAAAAGATTAAATTTGACATATATTGAAAAATGTGTTAGAATACGTGTTATATTTTTGGAGGGGAAGAAAAATGGAAGAAAATATAGAAAGAATTATGAAACCTTATTTTGATAAAATGAAGGAGTTTGAAACACCAGCAATTGATATTGAAGAGTTAAATAGACTAAGAAGCAGACTTGATTATTTGAGAAATATGGTTATATTTGAATCAAGAGAAAAGACTGATGAAGAAAAAAGAGTAGAAGCAGAAGAAAGAGAAAAAGAAATAAATGATTATATTAATGGGGATAAGAATGATAATTTTTATAGTGGCCTTTATTCAAATGCTTCAGATATAAGAAGAAGATTAGAAGAAGAGTATAACAAAAAAGATAGACTTAAAGAAACTGCAAGATTAGAAAGATTATCTCAATATGAGAATGAAATAATAGATATTAGAATTAAGATTAATGATCTTGAAAATCCTAAAGAAAATAAACCAGGTTTGGTAGATTTAAGAGAGCTTATTGATATTAAGAATGAAATGAGAAAAGGTTTGTTTGATCTAAGAAAACAATTACAGCAGGAGCACGAACAAATATTAAATAAGACAAATGAACTTATGGTAAATTATAATTCCAAAGGTGAATTTGGTGGGGACGCTCTTACTGACTTAATTCAAGAAAGAAATAAATTAGAAAAAAGAGACTTTGAAATATCTACTTTATTAAGAAAAATAGAAGAAAATTTAAAATTAACTAATTTAACAGACGATGAAATATCTGCTGCTATGAGAAGTTTAACAGAGGAACAAAGAGAAGAGTTAAATAGAAGAAATATACTTCGTAATGTTGCTAATGAAAAAGTAGAAGAAACTACTTCTAAATCTGAAAGCGATAAAGAAGAAACAGCTGAAGTTACTAGAGATAAAAAAGGTAATATAGTAGTTGAAGATGAAGAACAATTATTAGCTGCTATAAGAGACGAGATAATGAATGAACTTCATATTTCAGGAACTGTTAAAGTAGATTCAAAAGACGGTGTTAAATATGCAAAAGTTGATTCTGGTGATGGTTTAAATTCAACTACGGCAAGACTTGGTGAAGAGGATAAAATACAATTACCAAATGGTGAGTATTTACTTTCTAGCGATTTTGATAAAGCAATAGAAGCCTTTTATAATAAACAAAAGGGTAAGAAGCTTATTGTTAAATCATCTAATAGAAAATATAAAGTCACACCAAAAACTATTAATAAATTAAAAGAAAGTTTAAAAAATGCAGCTATAGTTTCATTATCAAAGAATAGTGCAACATCTAAATTAGATCTAGTTGCAGGAAAAACTGCAAAAGATAGAGCAACTGTTGCAGAAGTTAGTGATGTTAAAGTTCCAACAGGAAATTATCTATTAGAAACTGATGTAGTTAAGGCATTGAACAATGTGTTTGAACCAACAAGAATACAAAAAATAAAAGACCGTTTAAGGAATTTTAAAAATAGAATGAAAGAAATTATAAATGAAGTAAAAGAAGAAAATTACGATGATATGTGGAAAGATGATGAAACTGAAAAATCTGAAAGTGAATCATTAGATGTAGTAGAAACTGACAAGCTTAGAGTATTGCCAAGAGAAGGAGTAGAACCTGTAGAACCAGTTGTTAGTGAGGGTACTATTCTTGCAAGAAGTTATGATGATTCACCATACGAAGCAGACTCAGAGAGAGTTATATATACTCCAAAGGGAGAATGGCCTTATGAAGAAGAAGAGGTTATTGAACATAGACATAGATAATCATAAAGACTAATAAAAATAAAATTTTTATTAGTTTTTTGTTTTTTTCGCACTTTTACATGATATACTATTTATAAGGTGGTAATATGGATTCTAAGATAAAAACATTAGTTGAAAAATTAAATCTTTCTAAAGAATGTGTAACTGAATTAGAAAGTGCTAAAATAGATAAAATAGTAGGTAATAAGGATAAAACTAATTATTGTTTTTATATAAATACTTTAAAAACTCTTCCTGTAGATTTATATAAAGAATTTGTGGATAAATTAAAAAATGCATTTAATATAGAAAATGTAAGTGCGATTTTTAATGTCTTAGAAGAGGATAATGATATAAAAGAAGAGTATGTAAGAAATATTATAGAATTCTATAGTAAAGATAGTACTATGTTAAGTATGTTTACAAAAAATAAAATAGATATAAATGATGATAAAGTAATTATATATGTAGATAATGTTGCCGAGTTAAAAAAACTAGAGGAATATAAAATAAACATAGAAGAATATTTAACTAGAGTTGGATATAAAAATAATAAACTTGATATTTTAGTTGATGAAGATGAGTCTTTAAAACTTCAAGAAGAAATAGAATCATCAAAAATAGATACTAGTAATATAGATTTATCACGACTAAATGAAACGCCAAAAGAAGAAAAGCCTAATTGGAAAAAGAATTATGCGCCAAAAAAGGTAGAAACAGTAGATGATCCTAAAGTAATACTAGGTAGAGTAATAGATGATGAGAATACTAGAATAGATACCATAACAGGTAAAATGCCTCTTGTAACATTTGAAGCTCAAGTATTTGATATGGAAGTAAGGGAAACTAAAACTGAACTTAGAATACTAACTTTAAAAATAACAGATAAAACTGATAGTATACAAGCAAAATTATTTATTAACGATAGCGAAGAGTTAAAAAGAATTACTAAATTAATTAAAGTTGATAATTGGTATAGATTTAGAGGTTCCATAAAAGAGGATAAATTTACAAACGATGATGTACTTAATATAATGGATATAAATTATAGCAATCATGAAGACATTAAAATAGTAGATGACGCCGAAGTAAAGAGGGTTGAGTTGCACGCACATACTATGATGAGTCAAATGGATGGTGTGACTAAAGTTGATTTAAATAAACACACTTGTGAGCTTGTAAGTCGCGCGATAGAGATGGGATATAGAGGAGTTGCTATAACAGATCATAGTGGATGTCAAGCTTTTCCTATAGCTTATGGAATAATAAGCTCACACAATAAATCGATTGAAGATCCTAAAGAACATTTCAAAGGATTATATGGAACTGAACTTACACTTGTAGATGATACAGTAAATATAGTAGTAAGACCTAGTGATTTAAGTTTAAAAGGTACTACTTTTGTAGTATTTGATACAGAGACTACTGGATTTAATGCTGCTGGATGTGACCAAATGATTGAAATTGGTGCGGTTAAAATAAGAGATGGAGTAATAATAGATAGATTTGATGAATTAATCGATCCAAAAAGACATATTCCAGATAGAATTACAGAACTAACACTAATTACTGATGAAATGGTTAAAGGTAAAGATAGTGAAGAAGAAGTAACTAAGAAGTTCTTAAAATGGACAGATAATTTGCCTATGGTCGCTCATAATGCTAAATTTGATATATCATTTATAGAAATGGCTATGAAAAAGTATAACTTAGGAGAATTTCAAAATACAGTAATAGATACACTTGAATTATCACGTGCTTTAGATCAAGGATTTACAAGACATGGCTTGTCCGCCCTTGTTAAAAGATATAATGTTCCATGGGATGAGGACGCTCACCACAGGGCAGATTACGACGCAGAGGGTACAGCTTTAGTATTCGATAAAATGTTACAAAAACTAATAACTCAGAATTTTAAAACTATAGCTGATTTAGAAAAACTAATACCAAAAGATGAGATACATAAATTTGGTAGGACGTACCACTTTAATGCAATTGCCTTAAATAAAGCTGGATTAAAAAACTTATTTAAGATTATATCACTTGCCAATACTACTTATCTTTATAAAACACCTAGAATACTTAGAAGTAAACTAAATGAGCTTAGAGATGGACTAATTATAGGTAGTGGGTGCTACGAATCTGAAGTATTTATAGAAGCGCGTAGTAAAGAAGGAGAAGAGTTAACTAATATAATTAATTTCTATGATTATGTAGAAGTACAACCACCAGAAGTTTACAATCATTTGATACAAACTGGTGACTTTAAAGATGAATATGAGCTTAAGGAACACATAAAAAAGGTTATAAATGCCACTAAAGACGCAGGAAAAATTATTGTAGCAACAGGTGATGTACACCATTTTACACGTGAAGATAAAATATATAGAGAAATTATTGTAAATCAAAAAGTACCAGGTGGAGGAAGACATCCTCTTGCAAAAAGTAGTATAACTAATATCCCTTCGCAGCACTTCCGTACAACAAGGGAAATGCTTGAGGATTTTAACTTTTTGGATGATGATCTAGCTTATGAAATAGTCGTTTTAAACACTAATAAAATACTAGATATGGTAGATGAGATTGAAGTAATTATAGATACAGGTGGTATACCTTTTTCTCCAAGAGTAAAAAGCGATGATGGTAAAAGTTACTTAGATTGTCCTCGTGTGGTTACAGATTTAGTATATGAAAAAGCTAAAGATTGGTACGGCGAAGTATTGCCACATAATATAGAATCTAGAATTGCAACAGAGCTTTATGGAGATATAGTTTACAAATGTATAAAAGATAATCTATTAAAAGAAAATTCATTAACTGATGAAGAATTAGAAGATAAAATATATCCTTTAATGCACGATAAAATACTAGAAGGTTTTGATAGTGTTAAAGATATGTTAAGAAAATACTTGAGTGAAAAATGGACTATAGAAGATGGTGAGTTAAACGATAAATCACTAGAGAAAAAGTTAAAGAAATCTTTAGGTGGTATTATAGGTGGAGGATTTGATCCTATATATTTAATTGCCCAAAGATTAGTTAAACACTCAAATGATGATGGATATTTAGTAGGTTCACGTGGTTCTGTAGGATCTAGCTTTGTTGCTACTATGATGGGTATAACAGAGGTTAACCCTCTACCTGCTCACTATAGGTGTTTAAACTGTAAAACTAGTATATTTAATGATGATGATGGTAATAGTTTAGGTGCGACTTATTCTAGTGGATTTGATTTGCCAGATAAGAAATGTCCTAATTGTGGATGTGATATGTACAAAGATGGACAAGATATGCCATTTGCTACATTCCTAGGTTTTAATGCAGATAAAGTACCTGATATAGACTTGAATTTCTCAGATTTAAACCAAGCAAGTGCGCATGAATATACTAAAGTACTATTTGGAGTTGATAACGTTTATCGTGCGGGAACTATTGGTACAGTTGCAGATAAAACTGCGTATGGATTTGTAAAAGGGTACTGTGAAGATAAAAACATAGTTATGAGGAACGCTGAAGTAGAGAGGCTTGCAATAGGTTGTACTGGTGTTAAAAGAACCACTGGTCAACACCCCGGAGGAATAGTAGTAGTGCCAGATTATATGGATGTATCAGATTTTACTCCATATCAATATCCTGCAGAAGATTCAACAAGTGCTTGGAGAACAACTCACTTTGATTATCATGCTATCGATCAAGACTTACTTAAACTAGATATTCTAGGACATTCAGATCCAACTCAACTACGTATGATACAAGATTTAACTGGTACAGATATACTTAAAGTACCAATGGATGATAAAGATACTATGAGTATATTTACATCAACTAAGGCACTTGGGGTAACAAATGAACAAATTATGAATGATACAGGTACACTTGGTATACCAGAATTTGGTACAAACTTTACAATAAGCATGGTTGCTGAAACTAAACCTACTACATTTGCAGAACTTATTAAAATATCTGGACTTTCACATGGTACGGACGTATGGCTTGGCAATGCTCAAGAATTAATAAAGAATAAAGTTGTTCCATTTAAAGATGTTATAGGGTGTCGTGACGATATAATGGTATACCTTATGTATAAGGGTGTAGAGCCTATAAAAGCATTTAAAATAATGGAATTTGTACGTAAAGGTAAAGCTTCTAAAGATCCTGAGACTTGGGAAGCACATAAAAAAACTATGGAAGATGCAGGAATAGAGAAGTGGTTTATAGATTCTTGTGGTAAGATTAAGTACATGTTCCCTAAAGCACACGCAGCTGCTTATGTTATAAGTGCGTTTAGAATTGCTTGGTATAAAGTACATATGCCAGTTTACTTTTACGCGTCATGGCTTACAAGTAAAGCAACAGATGTAGATGTTGAAGTAATGATAAAAGGTTACGATGCAATAAAAAATAAAATACTTGAAATACAGAATAAAGGCTTTGACGCCTCAAACAAGGAGACAGGACAACTTGAAAGTTTAAAAGTAGCTCTAGAGGCTACTGCTCGTGGTATTAAATTTTTACCAATAGATTTACAAAAGTCAGAAGCAACAACTTGGGGTGTTAGAGATGATACTAGTATCTATCCACCATTTTCAAGCATAGATGGACTAGGTGATACTGTTGCAACTAATATAGTAGAAGAAAGAACAAAGAGACCTTTCTTAAGCATAGAGGAGGTTCAACACAGAGCAAAAGTTTCTACAACATTGATAGATAAAATGAAATTTATGGGAATATTTGAGGGGTTAAGTGATTCAAATCAAATGAGTTTGTTTGATTAGAAAAGTTAGGAATTTAAAAGTTTATTTTGAAAATAATGCTGTTAAATTAATCAATGACATATATGATATAGATGAGTGGCAAGGCTAGATATGGTGCTATTTGATAAACACGTAGGTATAGTATCGTACAAAAGAAGTAAAAAAAGTATAACTTATGTAATACATCATGCCAATCAGATATATTATGAAGAAGATATTCTAAAAAGAATGGATGTAGTAGGGCATTATAGAATTAGTTAGAAAAGTACAAGACTTTAAAATATATATAGTTGATTTAAAAACAGTGAATAACTATTAAAACCAACATATTTAATTGACTATGTGTATAAATTAATGTATAATTTGTGTTGGACAAACTTGACGAGGTGGATTTATTATGAAAAAAACAACGTATATAGTAATTGATGAAAGTGGAGCAACACATCAAAAGCAAAATGATTATTTTGTAATTGCGGGGTATATAACTAAACAAATTTATTCAGTTAAGTCTACTCATAAAATTATAGAAAAAAATTTAAAATTAAACTATCCATATTTAGCAAAATATAGTGAATTAAAAGGTTGTTATTTAAGATCATATCAGAAAGCAGAATTTTTAAATGAATTGTTTAAAATACCTACAACAATACCGATTGCTATAATAGTTGATAAAAAACATCTGTTTAAAAGGCAACAACACGATGAAAATATAAAATATAATTATTTTATTCAAATACTTTTGAGTTATTTACTTCATAATTTCCCAGGATTATTAAACGGCGATGAAATACAATTAATACTAGATAATAGAAACGTTAGTGTTGGTTCCATGAATTCATTGCAAGATTATTTGAATTCTGCTCTTGGGTTAATATATAATAAAAAGTTTAAAGTAATATATAAAAATTCAACTGAACATAGAGAGGTGCAAATGGCAGATTTAATATCGAATGTATTATATGGGTATTACAATTTTAGAAATGAGTATTCTACATATAATTTGGTACCATCAATGAGAAACACTATTATTTCTAGATTCCCTTATAAGTATTTTAAGGAACCAATTTGTAGTAAAAAATCTCAAAATGAAGTTGACAAACTAGTAAATATTTGATATATTATTTGTACAAGACCTGGAAATGTCGGTTAGATAAAAAACCTAATCGTGCTGTATGTACGAGGCACTCCAGGCTAAAAAGATAGGGAATCCTATCTTTTTGTTTTAGAACAAGTAGTATAACAAATTTATTTTTATACCCAAAACATGAACATATAATAAAATTTATCTATATTTGTTAAGTCCTTATTTAAGAAAAATGTAAACATGTTAAGTATAATACTTATTGTTATAAATACTATAAGTATTTTTTTTAGATTATGATTTAATAAATTTTTACTTAGTAATGACAATATTACAATAACTGTACTTAAAGATAACAACCAACCAAAATCTGATATATATCTTGGAAGTATACCTGCCATCTGCGTATCAGCTATTACTATAATTAAGGCAAATATTAAAGAAGCAATACTTATTTTGAATAAATCTTTATTAATAATTTTTTTAAATTTATATGATAGAACACCTAATACGCATATTGCGTTAGTAAATAGAAATCCTCCGTACATATACTCACTTATAGTGTTTCCAAGATATGTCGTAGTAACACTATATTTCTCTATAAAAGGAAATATAGTAGATATGTGAATTGGAGCGATCAAAAAGTGATATAGACCTAAAAATGTTCTATCAAATACAAACCCTCTTTTTGTCATATCATTAGTTGTTAAATTATAATTCGCTCCAAAATCAAATGGACTTTTAAATCTCGCAAAATTATAATACATTAAAAATAGTGCGATTACTATATAGGGAGCTACCAAAATTAAAGTCTCTTTTATAGATTTTTTACTAAATAATTCTCTTTTTTTAAATATATACGGATAAAATATTATAGCTATAAAGAACATCGATAATAAAACTTGTGGTCTGCACCCCGCAACGAGTGCGGTGAATAGACTTCCTAAAAATAAATATCTCTTTTTTAGTTTATCATAGTTAGTCGATTTTATATAAAAAGCAAGACCAAACATCGCAAATGCAATAGCAAATACAATAGGCAAGTTATAGAAAGTCGGATATCCTACAAATGATGAAAGACCACTTGCAAATATAAAGAATATAGATAAAAACATATACCAAATATAAGATGTGTTTTTAAAATATTTATTTAGTATTTGATACATTAGATAGAATACTGAACATATAAATATACATATTGCAATTGATATCGCTAAATTGTTAGGTAGATCACTTTTAGTTACAACATAATATGGCAAGTATAGTAATATACAAGGAACAACTCCAAAATAGGAATAATACCTACCATTATAGTAAGAATAATCCCAGTAGTATTCTTTGTATCTTTCAAGTTGTTCATCTCTATATTTAGTGTCATATGGGTTTTCTAGTGATAGTAATTTATCAGATACATCTAAATCCAAATAAAAATGATTGTTGGCAAGCGCACGAGCCAAATTTTTATATTGAGAGTACTGTGATGTAGGAGCTACTGTTTTAGTTTTTTTATTGTAGAATGTCATATTATAACTAAATATAGATAATATCGATATAAAAAGTATAGTTAGAGTGAGTGCTTTCTTATTATTAAACTTTATCTTATAAAAAATAGATTTAGGATTTATAATAAATATAAATAAGATAAAAAATAAGGAAATAATTAAACGAAAATCATTTATAAATAAAGGTACTTTTTTATTTACAGAAATAGTGTTTAATTTAAAATCTTTAACTTCTTTATCAAATACTAGTTTAACATTTGAAGTAGTACCGCTAGAATGTACTGTTAAATATTTACTATTTTCTAACTTGTTTACGTAAGTTCTACTTCCTGCGTCTAAATATAATTTATTTGCTTCATCAGTAAAATATAGTTCATATGAAAATCTAAGACTTCTTTTGCCACTAAAGTCTATATAGATATTATTTATTTTTTGATTTACATTAAATTCTATGTAGGCATTTTCTACATCAGTTACGCTACACAATTCTCCTGTACAAGTAATTCCATTATAGGTATAGTCTTTAATTTCTTTAAAATCTTTGAAAAATAAAGATTCATAATGTCTAAAATTAAATATTGTAATTTCTAGTATAGTACTAATTGATATGGCAATAAGTAAATATTTAGATAAAACTTTTAGATATTCGTTTTTAAATACATTTAATTTTCTTAAAATTAAAAATAGTATTATAAGTACAAAAAATACATAAATCATAAAACGCTCCTTCACTTCATCAACATTATAGCACATTTTCTATTCATGTCAAAAATATTAAAAATATTAAACTCTACAAATGGTATAGTAATAAATTTAATTTGTGTGCTATAATAGTTGTGAAAGGTAGGGAACTATGATAGAGTTAGTAAATTTAAGCAAAGTGTATAAATCAAAAAAAGGTGCTTCTACAACCGCTTTAAACGATATAAATTTAAAGATAGGAAATAAGGGCATGGTATTTATAGTAGGTAAAAGTGGAAGTGGTAAGTCAACTCTTCTTAATTTACTTGGAGGACTAGATGGAGTTACTAGTGGTAAAATACTTATTAATGGTAAAGATATTAGTAACTTTGAAAGTAGAGAGTACGATGCATATAGAAATACATATATAGGATTTGTATTTCAAGAATTTAATATACTAGAAGAATACAACATATATGAAAATATAAGTCTTTCACTAGAACTTCAAAATATAAAATCAACTAAAAGTGATATCGATAAACTTTTAGATAAACTTGGAATAAGTGGACTTGGAAATAGAAAAGTAAATGAATTATCAGGTGGACAAAAGCAAAGAGTCGCACTTGCAAGAGCCTTAATTAAAAATCCTGAGATAATTTTAGCAGATGAGCCAACTGGAAACTTGGATAAAACTTCAAGTGCGCAAATATTTGAAATATTAAAAGAAATAAGTCGTGAAAAACTAGTAATAGTAGTCTCACACGATATAGAATCTGCTAAAACTTACGCAGATAGAATAGTAGAAATAGAAGATGGCAAAATAAAAAATGATACAGATACTTTAGGTGAAAGTGAAATAAAACCATTCAAATTAAAGAAATCAAAACTACCTAATCTATTTGCCTTAAAGATGGCACTTGCCAATTTTAAATATAAACCATTTAAACTAATTATGACAATTATTTTAACGACATTCTCTTTAATATTTATGGGAGTTACAATAAACTTTTATATGTTTGATAAAAATCTATTTATTACAAACACAATGAAAGATAACAATAATTATGTTTACGATGTTAAAAATACAAAATTCTTTTATAGTTATGGATTTATTGATTCTATTGATTTAAAACTTACTTTAGATGACTTAAAGAACATTGAACCTATAACTAAATCTAAAGTGAATGCAATATATTCTTTATATGATAATAACAAGTTATTAGAATTTGAATTTGGACCTAGTGAGGAACAAAATGACTTTTACAGGTCAGAACCTTCAACTAGTTTTGTCGATGTGAAAGATACAAGACTTTTAAATAATATAATAGGTAGTATTCCTGTTAATAATAACGAAGTGGTAGTACATAAATATTTTGCGGATTATGCAATAAAATTTGGAATAAAACTAGTAGATGATACCTTATACTTTCCAAAAGATTATAATGATTTAGTAACTTCTAGAAAAGAGATTAAACTTGGTAGTAATAGTGTTATAATAACTGGTATTATTGATGATGATGACACTTTATATAAAGATGCAAAAGAAACAGGACGATTCAAAAGTAGTAGTTTGGAACAATATTTTAGTGAAAATTATTATGGAAAAGGTAGTTATATATATAGTATTGGATTAATTGATAATATAGCCTTAAACGAAGATAAATTATCAGTTTTAGATTCTACAATGCTTACAACGAGAATCGGACTTAGTGAAATATTTGTTTCGGATGGAACACCTTTTAAAGTGTTTGATAGTGAGATTAATGTAATTGATGAAAATGGAAACAGTAGTATATTGAACCTAGAAAAGGAAGAGGTTTTAGTATCTTTAAATTCATTAAAGAAAATATATGGACAGTTTAATGGAACATTCGATAATAATTTACTTGAATTTATAAAAAATAATGCTAATTTAACTTATGATGAAGCTTTAGCAAGGTTTGTAAGTGATTATTTAAAAGAACATTCAAATCTTACACTTACTTTACATAATTATGCAAATGAAAAAATGTATAGTGTTACTGTAAAGGGTGTCACACTAGATGATACAAACTATGTAAGTTATGATTATATTAATGATTCTGAAATTAAAACAAAAGAGATTGTAGGTGCAAGAGTATACGATAATGATATTAACAATTTAAAAAATACATTTAGTAAATTAATATTTAGAGATAATTATGATAGGGGAGATGAGGGAACTTTTTATACTTTCACTTTGGAAAATCACGATGACATTAGTTCTATAATCGGCATATATAAATCTTTATCAAAGTATATTCTAGTAATTAGCCTAGTATTTGTATTATTTAATATATTATTATTTTCAAACTTTATAGCAGTTACGATATCATATTCTAAAAAACAAATAGGTATTTTAAGAGCCCTTGGCGCAAAGGCAAAAGACGTTACAAAGATATTTAGCTTTGAAGCTTTGATAATTGGAATTATTTCTTGGATACTCTCTATTATAGGATTTACTATTATTTGTAATTTACTTAATAATTCTATATTTGGAAGTATGTATTATACATTAAATGGAATAGTTAGAAATCCATTTATACCAATAATAATGCTTGTTTATACTATTGCAATATCATTCTTAATAACATTTATATCTACTAGTAAAGTAACAAAGATTAAACCAATAGATGCTATATTAAACAAATAGAAAAGGTACGCTTTTTCTATTTTTATATAATAAAAACATATGATTATGTGTTTAACATATCCTTTTTATTTTAGAAACATTAAACTCTACGAATGGTATAGTAATAAATTTAGTTTGTGTGCTATAATAATGGAGAAAGGTAGGGAACTATGATAGAATTAGTAAATTTAAGCAAAGTATATAAATCAAAAAAAGGTGCCTCTACAACAGCTTTAAATGATGTTAATTTAAAGCTTGGAAATAAGGGCATGGTATTTATAGTAGGTAAAAGTGGAAGTGGTAAGTCAACTCTTCTTAATTTACTTGGAGGACTAGATGGAGTAACTAGTGGTAAAATACTTATTAATGGTAAAGATATTAGTAACTTTGAAAGTAGAGAATACGACTCATATAGGAATACATATATAGGATTTGTATTTCAAGAATTCAATATATTAGAAGAATATAACATATATGAAAATATAAGTCTTTCACTAGAACTTCAAAATATAAAGCCGAATAAAACTGATATTGATAAACTTTTAGATAAACTTGGGATAAGTGGACTTGGGAATAGAAAAGTAAATGAATTATCAGGTGGACAAAAGCAAAGAGTCGCACTTGCAAGAGCCTTAATTAAAAATCCTGAGATAATTTTAGCAGATGAGCCAACTGGAAACTTGGATAAAACTTCAAGTGCGCAAATATTTGAAATGTTAAAAGAAATAAGCAAAGAAAAACTAGTAATAGTAGTCTCACACGATATAGAATCTGCTAAAAATTATGCAGATAGAATAGTAGAAATAGAAGATGGTAAAATAAAGAGTGATACAGATACTTTGGGTGAAAGTGAAATAAAACCATTCAAATTAAAGAAATCTAAGCTACCTAATCTATTTGCTCTAAAAATGGCACTTGCAAATTTTAAATATAAACCATTTAAACTAATTATGACAATTATTTTAACTACATTCTCTTTAATATTTATGGGAGTTACTATAAACTTTTATATGTTTGATAAAAATCTATTTATTGCAAACACTATGAAGGATAACAATAATTATGTTTATGATGTTTATAATACCGAGTATACTCATTGTAATGATAACAGTAATTGCCCTTTGAATTTAAAACTTGATGATACTGATTTAAAAAATATAGAAAGTATTACTAAGTCTAAAATAAATCCCATATATAGTCTTTATGACAATAATAAAGAATTAAGTTTTGAGTTTGGAGATAGTGATATAGAATCTGAGTTTTATGGTAGGGATTTTCAAACCTTTGGAGATTTTTTTAAATTTGTAGATACTAAAGATTATAGATTATTTTCAAATATAATAGGTGAAGTGCCTACTAATAGTAATGAAATAGTTATACATAAATATTTAGCTGATTATATAGTTAAATTTGGAATAAAACTAGTAGATGATACTTTATATTTTCCAAAAGATTATAATGATTTAGTAACTTCTAGAAAAGAGATTAAACTTGGAAGTAATAGTGTTATAATAGTTGGAATAATTAATGATGATGATAGTTTATATATAAATGCCAAAGAAACTGGTAAGTTTGAAAGTCAAAATTTACATGATTATTTTTATGAGAATTACACTGAAAAAGGGGAATATGTATATATAAATGGTATAGACAATATTAAACTAAATGTAGATCCTGTCTCAATTTTAGATAGAGCAACTTTAATGAAAGGCTCTGATTCAGATTTGAAGACTGTTGCTTATGGAAACTTTAAAGTAATAGATGATGAGATTAATGTAGTAGGTGAAGCTGGTAATACATCTATTTCCAAACTTAATAAAAATGAGATTGTAATCACTTTAGATACGTTAAAACACATATATAATAGTGAGAATAAAACATTTGATAATGACTTATTAGAGTATATAAAAAGCAATAATTTAGCTTATGATGAAGCGCTTATTTCTTTTATAAGTCAATATTTAAGGGAATTTTCTAAAGATGTTATACTTAATTTAAGTTATTTAGGTAATCCAACAGGAAATACAACTAGTGTGACTATAAAGGCAGTTTCAATGGGTGATACTAACTATGTAAGTTATGAATATTTAACTGAAAATAAACCTAGAGAAAAAGAAATAGTAAGTGTAAGAATATATGACGATAATATAAATAACTTAAAAAATGCATTTAATAATTTAAAATTACAAGAAGACTTAACATCAAATGAAACTGGTGTATTTTATACATATATGGTAGATCACCTTTACGACATAAGAAATATAATATACTTATATAAATATTTATCAAAGTATATTCTAGCAGTTAGCCTAGTGTTTGTGTTATTTAATATATTATTATTTTCAAACTTTATAGCAGTTACGATATCATATTCTAAAAAACAAATAGGTATTTTAAGAGCTCTTGGCGCAAAGTCAAAAGATGTCACAAAGATATTTAGTTTTGAAGCGTTGATAATTGGAATTATTTCTTGGATACTCTCTATTATAGGATTTATTATAGTTTGTAATTTGCTTAATAATTCTATATTTGGAAGTATGTACTATACATTAAATGGAATAGTTAGAAATCCATTTATACCAATAATAATGCTTGTTTATACTATTGCAATATCATTTTTAATAACATTTATATCTACTAGTAAAGTAACAAAAATTAAACCAATAGATGCTATATTAAACAAATAGAAAAAGTGCACTTTTTCTATTTTTGTGTTATACTATTTGTGGAGGGTGATATTATGTGTACAGCAGTAACATATAAAACAAAAGATAGTTATTTTGGTAGAAATTTAGATCTTGAGTATTCATATAAAGAAACAGTTACGATTACGCCACGAAATTATCCATTTAAGTTTAGAAAAGTAGGTGAGAATAATAAACATTTTGCTATTATAGGAATGGCTTATGTTAGTGATAATTATCCACTTTATTATGACGCGATTAACGAAAAAGGACTTGGTATGGCAGGACTTAATTTTCCTTCGAATGCACATTATTTTGATGTAAAAGATGGTTTAAACAATATATCTCCATTTGAGTTAATACCATATATATTATCTAACTATTCCGAGGTTAAAGAGGTTAAAGAGGCACTCAAAAGTATTAATATAGTTAATATTAATTTTAGTGATGAGCTTCCTTTATCACCACTTCACTGGATTATAGCAGATAAAACATCATCGATAACAGTAGAATCAGTAAAAGATGGATTAAAGGTGTACGATAATCCAGTTGGAGTTTTAACTAATAATCCTACATTTGATATGCAGATGTTTAATTTAAATAATTATATGAGTTTATCTATTGAGCCGCCAGTTAATAATTTTTCTAAAAAATTAGAATTTTCTACATATAGTAGGGGAATGGGAGCTTTAGGACTACCGGGTGATTTATCTAGTCAATCAAGATTTGTAAAAGCGACATTTACAAAAATGAACTCATTATCAGATGAAACAGAAGTATCAAGTGTAAATCAATTCTTTCATATTTTAACATCGGTTGAGCAGCAAAGAGGATGTGTTCATATGGGTGAGGATAAATACGAGATAACTATATATAGTTCTTGTGCGAATATGGATAAATGTATTTATTATTACACCACTTATGATAATAGAAGAATAATAGGTATAGATATGCATAAAGAACCCTTAGATGGTAGTGAGCTTATAAATTATGATTTAATTAAGAATGAAGAATTTTATATTCAAAATTAGGAGGTAAAAAATGAAAAAAATATTAATATGTTTAATTGCTCTTGTAGCAGGTTTAACCCTAACTGGGTGTGAAGACAAATTAAAAACAACTATTAAAGATATAGCTGAGTTAAATGAGATAGATGGCGTTACTATGACAATAAAAAAGGATACACTTACTAGAACGGGAGCTACTATTATAATTACTGATGTGAGTGGTAAGAGTAACATATATGGTGATGAATATAGATTAGATAAAAAAGTAAATGGAAAATGGGAAGAATTAGAAGTTATATATAAAGGCGATTATGGTTGGAATTTAGTTGGATATACTAAAGATAAAAATAATAAAATAGAGATGGATATGAACTGGGAATGGTTATATGGTTCTCTTGAAGATGGAGAATATAGAATAGTTAAAGACACAGCTACAATTCAAATGGATAAAAAATATAGCTTTTCAGATTGGAAAGAGATATATAATAATTTAAATAGTGAACCAAATGATGATAAAGATTCTGATATTAAAAACTATTATTTTTCAGTTGAGTTTATGATAGGAGAATAAATTGAAAAAAATATTGATTTCGCTACTGTTTATACATTTTATAACTGGTTGTTCTAATAATAGTATAACAAAATACATAGAAAAAAATATGAATTTAGATGTATCATCTTGCAAGGTTATAGAAAGTAGTGATACTCACGGGGGATTTTTAGGTGATGGAGAGACCATTTTTAAAGCAGATTGCTCTAGTGTTAAAGATGAAATATTAAGTGAGCTTAAAACTTGGAATGCTTTGCCACTTTCTCAAAATCTAGATGTAATTATGTATGGTGGGACTTTAGATGGAACTACTTATGGATATGATTTTGGTATAAAAAATGGTATTCCTAAAATAGATAACGGATATTATTACTTTATAGATAGAAGTAATTATGCAAAAGATATAAATAGTGATAAAGATATTTTTAGAATTTCATTTAATTTTGATATAGCACTTTACGATATAGACACTAATACATTTTATTTTTACAAAATAGATACATAAACTAGTGTCTTTTTCTATTTCCAAGAGTATCGGCTTAATATAACTTTTGGAAATATTTTTCCAAAAGTTGACTATGCTTGATTTTAATGATATAATTTATTTAGAAAGGAAGAATTATATGATAGAAAGGGTAGAATATTTAGACGAATTAAAAAGATGGAAAGATAAGAATTTAATAAAAGTAGTAACTGGAATAAGAAGATGTGGTAAATCCACACTATTTGAACTTTTTATAGAATATTTAAAGAGTACAGGAGTTAAAGATAACCAAATAATATCAATAAATTTAGAGAGTTTAGATTATCAATTTTCTAATTATAAAGAGTTATATGACTATGTAAATAAGAAAATAACTTCAAATAATAAATACTATGTTTTTTTAGATGAAGTTCAAAATGTACCTGAATTTCAAAGAGCCGTTGATTCACTTTATATAAAAGAAAATGTAGATGTTTATATAACTGGTTCAAATGCATATCTTTTATCTGGAGAACTTGCCACACTACTTTCAGGAAGATACGTAGAAATAAAAATGTTGCCTTTATCTTTTAAAGAGTATGTAACTGCATTTAATGGAAATAACAATTATCAACAATTATTTCTTGATTATATGAAAAATGGAGGCATGCCGGGGAATATAGATATATTAAAAACCAATTCAAATGATGTTGATAAATATTTAGATGGAATATTTTCAACAATAGTATATAAGGATATAATGTCTAGAAATAATATAACTGATAAAATGCTTTTAGAAAGTGTATTAAAATATATATTTGATAGTATAGGAAGTCCAGTTTCAACAAAAAAAATAAGCGATACATTAACTAGTAAAGGGTTATCTACGAGTAATCATACTGTTGAAAATTATATAACTGCATTTATAGAGAGTTTTCTAATATATAAAGCAGAGAGGTTTGATGTAAAGGGTAAAAATTTACTTGCTAGAGACTATAAATATTATGTAGTTGATTCAGGTTTAAGAAGTTATCTTTTAGGCAAGAAATCAGATAGTGATATGGGTCATATACTAGAAAATATAGTTTATCTTGAATTATTAAGAAGAGGATATAAGGTATATGTTGGAAAAGTAGATGATTTAGAAATAGATTTTGTCGCTTCTAATAGAGATGGATTAAAGTATTATCAAGTTGCCCTTACTTTGAGAGATGAAAAAGTTCTTGAAAGAGAACTTAAGTCATTACAAAAAACAGGAGACTTTTATCCAAAGTATCTTTTAACTCTTGATATGGATTTAGAAGCAGATTATAATGGTATAAAAAAGATAAACGTTGTAGATTGGTTATTAAATGGGGATAAAGACTAGTGTTTTTTTTCTTTATGTGTTATAATTGAATTGTAAACATAGGAGGCATTATGCAATCTAAAAAGTACATAATTATCAAGTTTTATCTTAAATACTTAATACTTTTATTACTATTTAAAGTTATATGGGTATTTCAATACTTTGATAATTATTTTATAGTATATATACCACTATCATATTTAGTAGTAAAATATACTTTTATATATCCTTTAGAAAAGAATAAATATACAAAAAAAGATTATTTATTGCCAGTAATTATAGGATATACAATATTGAATTTAATTTTTAGAATGCATTTATTATACGATATATGTATCATAGTATTTTTACTAGTATTAAAAGATAAAAATGCGCAGATTGAACAAGAAACTAGTAAATATATTAAAGAATATTATGAGAAGAAAAATAAATAGGGTGATTTTTAATGAAGAAAAATTTATTTGTTTTAACAGTTATACTTTTTTCAGGTTTATTAATTGGGTGTTCTAGCAAAACATACAATATAGACTTGCCAGATAAAAGTGATATAGAAAGCATTACAGTTTTAAATGATGGTATATTAAAAGATATAAGTGAAAATGAATTTGAAACTATATTTGATATATTAAAAAATAAAGAAACAAAAGAGGATAGTATTCAAGATGGACCTGTAGGTGTGTCTAATTATATTACTTTAACGCTCCATACAGAAAGTAAAAAATATACAGTATATGTATATGAAAAAGGGAGTAAATATTATATAGAACAACCTTATAATGGTATTTATAAAATATCAAGTGATGAATACGATATACTTAAACAAGTATAAGATGTTTAAATTAGTTTGCGCAACTAAAAAGATAGATAGGTCAACTAAAATTATTCTATTTGCAACTAAAACTATGTATATTTTAAATAAAAAATGTAGTAAACTTAAATCGTTAAGGAGGATTTTATGATAGAACTTAAAAATGTATGTAAGACATACAAATCAAAAAAGGGAAGTAAGACAAAAGCACTCAATAATATATCTTTAAAGTTTGATGAAAAAGGTATGACTTTTATACTTGGTAAAAGTGGAAGTGGTAAGTCCACACTTTTAAACATACTTGGAGGACTTGATAAATACGATAGTGGAGATATGCTAATACTAGGTAAGAGTAGTAAGGACTTTAATGCTTCTTTATTTGACTCATATAGAAATACCTATGTTGGATTTGTATTTCAAGAGTTTAATATATTAGAAGACTATAACGTATACGAAAATATCGTTTTAGCCTTACAGTTACAACAAAAGGATATAGATAAAGAAAAAATAGATAACTTACTTGATAAATTAGAGCTAAGTGATTTAAAAACTAGAAAAGTTAACGAACTATCAGGTGGACAAAAACAAAGAGTCGCAATCGCACGCGCACTAATAAAAGACCCTAAAATAATACTTGCAGATGAACCAACTGGAAATCTCGATAGTAAAACAGGTAAACAAGTTATGGACTTACTAAAAGAAATAAGTAAAGAAAAACTTGTAATTATAGTTTCACACGATACAGAATCCGCTGATAAATATGGTGATAGAATAATTGAAATTAAAGATGGTAGCGTTATAAAAGATACAAAAGAGTGTGTAACTAAAGGTGATAAAGATACCTATAAACCTATTAAATCAAAACTACCATTTAAAGATAGTTTTAAACTTGGAATAGGTAGTTTAAGACATAAAAAAATTAAATTAGTATTTACAATATTACTTACAATAGGCACTTTACTATTTTTAAGTATTATGGATACATTGTCAAATTATAATGTAGAAGAAGCTCATTCAAAACTATTAGTAGATAAAAAAGAAGAATCTATAAAAATAGAAAAGTATTATTTCTTTAATAAAAAGTATGATAAATATGACTTTTATAATAAAGACCAAGTTAAATTAACTATAGAAGATGAAAAATATATAAATTCAAAACTTAAAAATAAGTATTATCCTATATATAAATTACAGGAGTCATACTCATTTATGCAAATTGGTGAGGCATTAAAGATAGGAGATATCGCCCACAATAGTTTTTATTTAGAAATGGGTGCGTACCGAACTTTAAATATAGTAGTTGTAGATAATTTTAACGATTTTACAAAAGAAAAAATAATAGGAAGATATCCTAGTAATTATAATGAAATATTAATTCCAAATTATATGGCTGATTTAATTATTGAGGGTGGTATTACAACTTATGAGAAAAACGATGTAGATGAGTTTAGTGATGATTATACATTTAAGCCTAAAGATTATGAAGATATAATAAATAGTAATAAAACATTCTATTTTGGAAGTAAAGGTAAAGTAAAAATAGTTGGAATAATAGATTATGATTTATCTAAATATAATTCATTAAAAAATAAAGAATATGATTATGGTGCTATGACTGATGAGCAATATGATTTACTTGATGAACTTATTTTAAAAGAAAAAAATTTATATAATAATGTCTATGTAACTAATGGATTTATAGAAAAACTAGATGTTGCTAATATAGAAGAGTTAGATGAAAATACTGTTTTCTTTAATTTAGATAGTGATAGTATAGATTTACAAAGAGAGGGTTATTATATAGCCCCAGCAATACTTCAAAATGAATTAGAGTATTATGATGGAACTAAGTGGGTAAAAACTAAAAAGTTAAATAAAAACGATGTTATTATAAATATATATCAATTAATGCAAGGCTCTTCACAAGACTACGAAAAAGGATTAGAAAAGTATATTTCAAATAATCCAGATGTAGATGTAGAAACACTAGAGAAAAGATACTTTGTTAATTACATAAAAGATTTTGATGTAATCGGTAAAAAAGTAAATCTAAAAGTTAAAAATAGAATTGATGAAGTCGTTAACGATTATAAAGATTTAAACATTATTGGTATTACAGGATTTAGTGATACTCAAAGTAGAAATTATTATTTATCTAATGATTTAGTTGGCGAATATAAAATAGAAGTAATACAAAAAACTGGTTATCTTGTACCAATGTCAGATTATAAAGACTTTAAATATATGTTAACTACATTCCCTTATAATAGTGAAATACAAGCAGTCACACCTTATAGTGAAGAAGTTACAATGCTTGTAAGGACTATAGATATATTAAAAGATATAGCATTCTATGTAAGTTTAGTATTATTTATATTTACAGTATTTTTGATAGGTAACTTTATTATGACAAGTATTCACTACCGTAAAAAGGAGATTGGAGTTTTAAGGGCACTTGGAGCAAGAAGTTTTGATATTGTTAAGATATTCTTATGGGAAGGTATTGTAATGTCATTCATATCAGCTACTATTGCATCAATATTACTTGTTTTAGTAACTAATTTACTAAATAATGTAATTATGGCAGGTACAAATTTGATACTAACACCTTTTATACTTAATATAAGACAGTTTGTATTAATATATTTAGTTGTATTTATAGTAACTATTATATCAAGTATTATACCGATAATTAAGATATCTAAAATGAAACCAATAGACGCTATATTAAATAAATAGTATATAAATAAAATGGGTTAAGTTAAAAATGTAAAAATTTTGCACTATTTTTACATTTTTTTGAATAAAAAAAGAGTAATTTTACTCCATTGAATTAACTTTTTTACTTAATCTTGATTTGTTTCTAGCTCCAGTTTTTTTAGAAGTTACTCCTTTACTAGACGCTTTATCTATAGCTTTAATAGCTACTTTTAATTTATTGT
The DNA here is from genome assembly GCA_947588925.1 of uncultured Bacilli bacterium. Lineage (GTDB taxonomy): Bacteria > Bacillota_I > Bacilli_A > RF39 > UBA660 > UMGS1613. Next base: position 32,326 of record CANQAT010000003.1, read on the forward strand.
TTGCGCTTTCTTTATCTTTTGCTGCAACAGCTCTTTCTACGTTTTTAATAGCAGTTTTCATACTAGCTGCAAATTCGTTATTAACTTTTTCTTTCTTTTCATTAACTAAAACTCTTTTTTTAGCATTTTTTAAATTTGGCATAAGTTCACCTCCAAGCCACATATACCCATATTTTAGCAAAAATTATAAAAAAATGCAATAAAATAAATAAAATTGTTAAAAATAATATTGGTGATTTTATGAATAAAGAAGTAGATCTTAGCAAATATCAAATAAGGACTGACCTTGCAATAGATTACGTGAATGAAAATAAAGAGTTAAAGGGAGTTAAATATAAAACTGAAGTAGTAAATGGAATTAAAGTTACAAATGTTGAACTTGAATTAGAAAATGAACTATCTAAAAAGAAAGGCAAATATATTACTTTAGAATTTGAAGATGTAACTGATTATAAAAATAGAGATAATATTATTAGTACTTTGACATTTGTATTAAAAAAATTAATTAAACCTAAGAAAAACTCTTTTGGATTAATAGTAGGGCTAGGAAATGATTCTTCTACTCCTGATTCGCTTGGCCCACTCGTTGTAAAAGATATAATAGTTACTAATCATCTTTATTTATTGAATGAACTTAGTAGTGGTTACAAAAGACTTGCCGCAATATCTCCAGGAGTTATGGGTGAAACTGGTATTGAAACCAGTGATATAATAGAGGCAATAGTAAAAAAAGTAAAACCTAGTTATTTAATCGCAGTAGATTCACTTGCAAGTAAATCTATAGAAAGACTTAACAAAACTATTCAAATAACTGATACTGGAATTCATCCGGGAAGTGGAGTCGATAACAAAAGAAAAGAATTAAGCTTTGAGTCACTAGGTATACCAGTTATTGCTATTGGAGTTCCAACAGTTGTAGATGCATCTATTATAGTTTCAGATACTATTAACTTTATATATAAAAATTATGCATTTAATAAAGAATATATGAAAGATCCTAAGAGTAAATTTACATTTAATAATGTTAATTATCTAAGTAAAAAAATAAAAGAAAATAAATTAGATAAAGAAAAGCTATTAGGATTAGTAGGAACACTAGATGATGAAGAGTTGGAGGCACTTATATATGAAGTATTAAATCCAGTAGGCTACAATTTGATGGTAACGCCAAAAGAAATAGATTTTATTATAGAAAAATTGTCGAAAGTCATATCTATTTCTATAAATAATTCAATTCATAATATTGACAGAAATAAATAAATTGTGATATATTTATATCATAGGTAAAGTAAGGTGGTGAAAAAATGAAAAATAAAGGTTTTACATTGATAGAATTATTAGCAGTTATCGTAATACTTGCAATCATTGCATTAATTGCAACACCAATCATACTAGGAATTATAAATGACGCAAGAACTGAAGCAAAGAAACGTTCTGCAGAACTTGCTTATTCAGGTGTAGAGTACGCAGTAACATCATACATGTTTGAACATAGTGGTAACGTTCCAGGAACAGTAAATGATTTAAAAGATCATTTTAGAGCAGACAATGTTACTTTTACAGTATCTGGAGATACAGCAACAATAACAGATAAAGCAAATAATAAATTATGTACAGTAACATATGTTGCTGGAGAAAATGGTAAAGAAGCTGCATTCAAAGTAACATGCGAGGGATTAATGGATGAAAAATTAATCACAGTAGGTACTTCAAAATAAAACTCATACTTGAGTTTTTTTCTTGTTTTTAAAGTAATATTGCAACATTTCTTCGAAAAAATATTGACAAAAATAGATAAAAAGTGATATATTTATACTGTAGGTGAGGTAAGGTGGTGAGAAAATGAGAAATAAAGGTTTTACACTTATAGAATTATTAGCAGTAATAGTAATACTTGCAATAATTGCATTAATCGCAACACCAATCATACTAGGAATTATAAATGACGCAAGAACAGAGGCAAAGAAACGTTCTGCAGAACTTGCTTATTCAGGTGTAGAGTACGCAATTACATCATATATGTTTGAACATAGTGGTAACGTTCCAGGGTCAGTAGCTGATTTAAAAGATCACTTTAAAGCAGACAATGTTACTTTTGATTCTTCAAATGGAAAAATAACAGATAAAGCAGGAACTGAATTATGTACAGTATCATATGAAAATGGAGCTGAAGGTAAACAAGCTGCTTTCAAAGTAACATGTGGAGACTTAATGGAAACAAAGCTTATTACTGTTGGAACTTCAAAATAGCATCATGAATTAACTATAAAAAAACAATACCAAAAATATAAGTAGCAAATAGCTACTTTTTTGATATTACTTTGCAAAGATATTGACAAAAATAGGTAAAATGTGATAAATTTATATCGTAGGTAAAGTAAGGTGGTGAAAAAATGAAAAATAAAGGTTTTACACTTATAGAATTATTAGCAGTTATCGTAATACTTGCAATCATTGCATTAATCGCAACACCAATCATATTAGGAATAATTAACGACGCAAGAACTGAAGCAAAGAAACGTTCTGCAGAATTAGCATACTCAGGAGTAGAATATGCAATTACATCATATATGTTTGAACACAGTGGTAACGTCCCAGGATCATTAGCTGATTTAAAAGATCATTTTAAAGCAGATAATGTTACTTTTGATTCTACAAATGGAGAAATAAAAGATAAAGCAGGAACTAAACTATGTACAGTATCATATGTACAAGGCACTGAAGGTAAACAAGCTGCTTTCAAAGTAACTTGTGATAAATTGATGGATGAAAAATTAATCACAGTAGGTACTTCAAAATAAAACTCATACTTGAGTTTTTTTTTTCTTAATGATATAATACTTTTGTTTGAAAGGGGTGCCTTATGAAAAAATCTGTAGTTGCCTTAGTAGGAAGACCAAATGTAGGAAAAAGTACATTATTTAATAAAATGGTAGGTAAAAAGATATCTATAATAGAAGATACTCCAGGGGTTACTCGTGATAGAGTATATGGAAGTGTTAACTATAAAGATTATAAGTTTCATTTGATAGATACAGGTGGTATCGAACTTGGTAAAAGTGATTTTAATGATGAAATAAAAGTTCAAGCAATGCTTGCAATAGATGAAGCAGATATAGTAGTATTTGTAGTTGACGGCAAAGAAGGATTAACGAGTGATGACTTTTTAGTACGAGATATGCTTAAAAAAGTATCTAATAAAGTTATTGTTGCTATAAATAAATGTGATAGTAAAAAGATAAAAGAAACAGAGTATGACTTTTATGAATTGGGATTTTCTAATATCGTTAAAGTAAGCGGTGAACAGGGAGACGGGATATACGATTTACTAGATTTAATAACTAGTAACTTCCCTAAATATGAAGAAGATATAGATGATACAAAAGTTAGATTTTCTATTATAGGAAGACCAAATGTAGGTAAAAGCAGTTTAGTAAATGCAATACTTAATGAAGATAGAGTTATAGTATCTAATGTGGCTGGAACAACAAGAGACGCAATAGATACTGAATTTAACTACAATAATGAAAAATATGTAGTAATAGATACAGCTGGTATGAGAAAAAAAGGAAAAGTATATGAAAATATAGAAAAATATAGTTTAATTAGAAGTTTAAAAGCAATAGACAGATCAGATGTGTGTGTTCTTGTTATTAATGCAGAAGAAGGTATAATAGAGCACGATAAACATATAGCAGGTTACATTAAAGACGCAGGAAAACCATGTGTAATCGCTGTAAATAAATGGGATTTAATAGAAGATAAAGATAGTGCGATAAAGAAATGGAAACAGGATATAATGGCTGACTTTTCATTTATGGATTATGCAAAAATAGTATTTTTAAGTGCGAAAACTAAAAAGAGAATTCACACTTTAATGCCAGAAGTATTAAGTGCTTATGAAAATAGTAAAAGAGAAATTAAGACAAGTCTACTTAATAGTGTTATAAACGACGCATATGAACTTAATTTGCCTCCAAGCTATAAGGGTAGAAGACTTAAGATATACTTTTCAACTCAGGTTAGAACAATGCCTCCAACATTTAATATACAAGTAAATAGCAAGGGGCTTGTACACTTCTCATATGAAAGATATTTAGAAAACAAAATAAGAGAGTCCTTTGATTTTAGTGGTACACCCATAGTTATAAATTTTAAAAGTAAAGGTGAAGAGTAGCTTTACTTTTTTAGTTTGTGTGTTATAATTTAGTAGGTGGTAGTATGGAGTTAAATAGTAAAAAAATATTAAAAATAATTAGTATATGTATAATGATACTAATCCCTTTTTTGCAAGTGTTTGGAAGATATCTTGAAAAATACAATATAATTAATAACAGTGATTCTATTAATCCAGCAATTATATTTTATGTAGCTACTCCAGTCTTATTATTTATATATATAAGAGATTTAATTAAAAGTAAAAGAAAACTAGATATATTTGATTATTTATTTTATATACTAACATTCGCTGGAATAATAGCTTCTGTTTTTGCTATAGATAGCTATTTATCTATATTTGGAAAAGCATTAAGACATGAAGGCTTTCTAACAGTATTAAGCTATTATTTGTTATTTATAAATTGGAAGAATAATGGAACTAAAAAAGAAGTATGTGATTTTATAAAATTAGTAGTCTTAATTGGAATTTTAAACTCTATATATTCAATACTTCAGATATATACGAACTTTAGCTTTATTTTAAGATTCTCACAGGATGATACTATGGCATTTGGTTTATGTATTAATCCAAATTTCTTTGGAAGTTTAATGGTAACAGTACTAAGTATTGTTTCTTGTTACTTTTTGATGAATAAAAACTCTTCTATAAAAGAATATTTAATTATAATATTATTATTTATAGGTCTTATAAATTCACAATCAACAGGACCATTTTTAACTATTGTAGTAGCGCTTATATTCATATCTATATTCCTATATAAAAAGAAAAACTTAGTTTTAAGAAAATTAATTATATTAACGTTTATTTTACTTGCAACTTATTCATCTATATATCTTTTAAATAAATATGTATATAGAATTGATAGATGTGAGATGTGCGATATAAATAAAACTATTGAAAATGGTGGGAATGGTAGATTAAATATATGGAAAAATAGTTTAGGCGTTATAAAGGATAACTTCTTTACAGGTGTTGGATTTGATAATTTTCATTTAGCATATCCTAATCCTAAAATTGATTCAAGTATAAGTTTAACCGTTACAAATGGAGAGGTTAGCGCTTCTCCTATGAAGAGTTACTTTATTGTTGATAACGCTCATAATGTTTATTTGCACACCCTTTCTACAACTGGTATTATTGGTCTTATCCCATATCTGATGTTATGCTTATTTACATTTATTAAAGGATTAAAATCTAAAAATAAATTAATGTTTTTATTACTTAGTGGATTTGTCGCATATTCGGTTCAAGCATTTGCTAATATAAGCGTTATTGAAGTCGCTCCAATATATTATATAATAATCGGATTAATGTTATCTATAAAAGATTAACCAATTTAAGCCTCTTACATAAACTAATGTAGGAGGTTTTTCATGGCTTTTTCAGATTCCTTTTTTAATAGAATAGAGAAAAAAACTAATGTTGGAAAAGATACTATAATAGAACTTGCTAAAAAATTACAACAAAACGATTTAAAAAATGAGGGAACGCTTAGAGAAGTAATACAAACATTAAGTAAAATGACAGGTAGAGATGTATCAAAAGAACAAGAAGATAAAATAATAAACGCAGTTGTTACAGATAAAGTTCCAAAAGATATCGATAAGTTAATTTAATTAACTTTTTTCTTTTTAAATAAACTTGTTTTAGTATATAAAATATTATATAATTAAACTGGTGAGACTATGGAATATTTAGATATATATGATAAAGATAGAAATTTAACAGGTGAAAAGATTTTAAGAAGTAAAGATATGAATATTCAAGGTGGATATATAAATATCGTTATAGTGTTTATTCAAAATAGTAAAGGCGAATTTTTAATACAAAAGACATCCAAAGAAAAGGGAAGTATATTTGCAACTACAGGCGGGTTTGTTAAAAGCGGAAGTACTAATAACAAAACCATTGTAGAAGAGATTAAAGAAGAACTTGGAATAGATATAGATATCAATGATTTGACATTAATACATACTGTTTATCATAAACATGCGATACAGGACGCATACTACGTTATAAAAGATATAGATATAAATAAACTAAAGCTTCAAAAAGAAGAAGTAGAGTATGTCAAGTGGATGAGTATAGAAGAAATTGAAGCCTTAATAGAAAAAGGAGAATTTAGAAAAGGGAACATAGACTCGTTTAGATATATAAAAGAAAATAAATTAAATTAACTAAAATATTACGTACACGAGGCTATGGATATATGATGAAAACAAAAATTTAACAGGTGAAAAGATTTTAAAAAGTAAAGATATGAATATTTATTCAGTGGCACCAAAGATTTACAACTTCCTTTATTTTTTATAAGGAAATATAAAAAAAGAAATAATTGTTGTAAAAACTATTTGGCAATATTTTCATTAATTATTATACTTAATTTTTTTAACGCTTTCATAAAGATTCATCTCTATTTGACAATATATCATCTTTATTAGCTATACCTTTTAAAGCTCTTAAAATATCTTTATCTAATATTTTATATTCACTTACACCTACTGGTTTATTAATATACTTTAAAGTATAATCCACTATTTTATTACTTTTATTTTGACATAATATTAATCCAATTGAAGGATTATCATTTTCATCTTTTATTTCTTCATCTAATGCAGTTAAATAAAATCCCATTTTACTAGCAAACTCAGTTTTAAATTCAGTAGCTTTAAGTTCTACTGCTATATAACATTTTAATTTAATATGATAAAAAAGTAAGTCGATATAAAAATCCTGATTATCAACTGTTATTTTATATTGATTACCAACAAATGAAAAGCCTGATCCTAATTCTAATAATACATTTTTTAATTTTTCTAACATTTTATTTTCTAATTCTTTTTCTTTATAGTCTTCTGTTAATTCGATTAAGTCGAAAACATAAGGTTCTTTCATCATATTATTTGCAAGGTCACTATTCTTTTTTAAGGTTATACTAAAATTATTATGTTTAATTGTCTTTTCTTGTCTATTATATAAATTTGTGTCTATTTGATAAATTAAAATACTATCTGACCATCCTTCTTCAAGACACTTATTCATATACCATTTACGTATTCCCTTATCTTTAACTTTTTGTATTAATGTAATATTATGTTTCCAAGGTAATTGTGCAACCAATTGCACAAATTCATTATTATCTTTATATTCATTATAAAAGGACTTCATATATTTCAAATTACGAACCGAAAACCCTTTTAATTTAGGAAAAGATAATTTTAATTCCATAGCAACATTATCAATAAATTTATTTCCCCAATTACTATTTTCTTCTAGTGTTTTACCAATATTATAATATAGATGTACTAATCTTTTATTTGCATTACTCATAATTTCAAGTTGCGTATTTGTTATTTCCTCTTTAATACTATTTGTTATTTCTTGAAATGATTTATCTAACATATTTATCCTCCCTTATATAAGTATTATACCATTTATTTGATATAGTTTGAACTACGTTAAATAAAAATTCTATATTTTGTCACCTAAATGCTACCAAAAATGCATACTGTTTATCATAAACATGCGATATAGGACGCATACTACGTTATAAAAGATATTGATATAAATAAACTAAAACTTCAAAAAGAAGAAGTAGAGTATGTCAAGTGGATGAGTATAGAAGAAATTGAAGCCTTAATAGAAAAAGGAGAATTTAGAAAAGGGAACATAGACTCGTTTAGATATATAAAAGAAAATAAATTAAATTAACTAAGATACACGTACTTTGTCAAAAAAAATATTCAAAATATATTTCAATTTTAATAATTATGTGCTAAAATGATTATAGTAGACGTTAGAATTGGAGGAATAACCATGGGTTTTATAAAAGGTTTATTTAACGATAAGGAAGAAGCACAAACAGGAGGAAATGAATACTACGATATAAAAGCAGAAGAAGCCTATACAGAAGAAGGCGGAGCTAAAATGATTTTACTTGAACCACGCGCTTATTCTGAAGCACAACAAATAGCAGATCATTTAAAAAAAAGAAATACTGTTGTTGTAAATCTTAAAAGAGTAACGAGTGATCAAGCAAAACGTATCATGGATTTTTTGAGTGGATGTATATATGCAATTAAAGGAAACATTCAAAAAATAGGTAGTGGTATATTTTTATGTACTCCTAATAATATAAACGTACAAGGTAAAATAACTGATGATACAGAAAAAGATAAAGATAAAGACGAAGAAGAAAATATAAATTACGAGTGGTAAAACACTTGAAAAAGAGAAAAAATTGTGCTATCATATGAAGCACAACGTTTGAGGTTGATATGCTTATGGAAAATAATAGTAAAACGTTTAAAAATTATAGTCCTGAAGAAGTCGATAAATTTTTAGATCAAATTATTAAGCAAGTAGAAAGAATGATTGAAGATAATAAGGCTAAAAATAAAGAACTTATCTTAAAGGATCAAAAGATTGAAGAGTTAAATCGCACTATTGCTAATCTCCATGTAAAGGAAGAAAAACTTGCTCAATATGAACGTATGGAAGGTACTTTAAATAGAGCAATAGTAATGGCTCAAAAGACATCTGACCAGATTAAATCAAGTGCGCACAAAGAATCTGAAATAATTTTAGAAGACGCAAAGAGAAATGCTAGTCGCATTGTAAATGAATCACTATTAAAAGCAGAAAAAACTGAAATGGAAGCAGATATGCTAAAGAGAAACATAAACATATTCAAACGTAAATTAAGAGGTTTAATAGAGGCTCAACTTGAAATGGTTGACGATATAGAAAAAGTAGATTTTTAAAACAAAAGATAGAGACGATATATAATGTAGTTTATAGAAAGTTCGTGGGTGATGGAAACGAATAACAAGTTATATATGTATCACTCTTGATGTGAGTATGAAGATATTTCCGGTAACGCGTTATAGTATTTGAGTGTATTATTAATAAAATAAGGTGGTACCGCGGGTAAAACTCGTCCTTAGGGATTGAGTTTTTTTGTATGTGAGAGGAGTTTTTATGATACTTAATATATTAATTTTAATAATAGGTTTTGTACTTTTAATTAAAGGCGCAGATATATTAGTTGATGGAGCTAGCTCTATCGCACGTAATTTAAAAGTATCAAGCTTACTTATAGGACTTACAGTTGTAACATTTGGAACAGGAATACCAGAACTTGCAGTATCTATTAAATCAATAGTATCAGGTAATTCAGATATGTTACTAGGTAACGTAATTGGTAGTAATATTATAAACATATTGCTGATACTTGGTATATCTAGTGTAATATGCCCATTAAGGGTTAAAAATAATACGATACATAAAGAAATACCTATGATGATATTAATTTCAATCTTATTAGTAACGCTATTTAATGATAGTTTATTTGATATCGATAAAGTTAATATTATTACTAGGTCAGATGGCGTTGTTATACTACTGTTCTTCTTAGTATTTATATACTATTTAATATCTATAATAAGGAAAAGAAGAGGGCAGGATGATGATACACTTATAGATAATCCAAAATATCCGATATTTAAATCTATATTATTTGTAATATTAGGTCTTGCTTTTGTAATAGCCGGAAGTAATTTTGTAGTTGATAATGCAGCCATTATAGCTACATCTCTAGGACTTAGCGATAGATTAGTGGGTATTACTATTATCGCAATTGGAACATCACTTCCAGAGCTTGCAACATCTATATCTGCTTCAAAGAAGCAGGAGCACGATCTACTTCTAGGTAATATAGTTGGAAGTAATATATTTAATATAGGAATTGTACTAGGACTTCCTGTTGCTATATTTGGTAGCATCTCAGGAGCTCACTTTAGTTATGTAGATTTAATAGTATTATTGATATCAGGGTTTATGCTTTTAATAAGTGCTGGAACAAAAAAAGAAATAAGTAAAAAAGAGGGTATAGTGATGTTACTAATATTTATAATTTATTATGCTTATATAATAGGAGGAGTAATATGAAATTTCAAGAATTAGATAAAAGAAAAAATAGTGAGGTAGAAAGCTCATTAACAGAGAAGTTTTTAAGTGAGGATTTACTTGAAGAGACAATAGAAAATAGAAAGAATAGTGAAAACTTTGTGTTCTATGATGGACCTGCAACTGCAAATGGAATGCCCGGTATTCACCACATGCTTGCTAAACTACTTAAGGATACTTTCTGTAAATATAAAACCATGAAAGGATATAGAGTACTTAGAAAAGTAGGATGGGATACACATGGACTTCCTGTTGAAGTACAAGTAGAAAAAGAACTTGGATTTAGTGGTAAAGGCGATATAGAGAAGTATGGTATAAAAGAATTCAATAAAAAGTGTAAAGAAAGCGTATGGAAAAATGAAGCAGCGTTCAAAGACTTTACAAACAAAATGGGACAGTTTATAGATTTAAAAAATCCATATATAACTTATGATAATAACTATATTGAAACAGAGTGGTGGATACTTAAAAAATTCTTTGATGAAGGATTAATCTATAACGGACTTAAAATACTTCCATACTGTCCTAGATGTGGTACAGGTCTTGCAAGTCATGAGGTTGCGCAAGGTTATAAAGAGATTACTGTTAATACTGTAACAGTTCCATTTAAAGTAAAGAGTATGGAAAATACTTATTTACTTATTTGGACAACAACACCTTGGACACTTATGTCTAATGTTGCCGCATGTGTAAACCCAAATGAAAAATATGTAAAGTGCTTATCTAAAGGTTATAACTTTATAGTTGCAGAAAAACTAGCTAAAAAAGTATTAGGCGATGAGTTTGAAGTAGTAGAAGAGTATATGGGTAAGGATTTAGAATACTTAGAGTATGAACAATATATGCCAATACTTAAAGTAAATAAAAAGGCATTCTATGTAACTTGTGATGAGTATGTAACTATGGAAGATGGTACAGGTATAGTACACATTGCTCCTGCGTTTGGACAGGACGACTACGAAGTAGGTCTTAAATATGATCTTCCAGTACTTAATCCAGTTGACGAGAACGGTTGTTATAAAGAAGGTCCTTGGAAAGGTAGACTTGTTGTAGATAGTGAACTTGAAATAGAGATAATCAAATATTTAGCTGAACAAGATAAAATATTTAAAAAGCAAAAGATGGTACACAATTATCCACACTGTTGGAGATGTAAAACTCCACTTGTATACTATTCTAAGCCAAGTTTGTATATAAAAGTTACTGCTTTTAAAGATAAGATAATAGAAGCTAATAAAACAGTTAATTGGTATCCAGATTATGTAGGAGAAAAAAGATTTGGTAACTGGCTTGAAAACTTAAACGACTGGGCAATATCAAGAAATAGATACTGGGGAACTCCAATTCCACTTTGGGAATGTGAATGCGGTCATAAAGTAATGATAGGTTCACGTAAAGAGTTGGTAGAAAAAGCAATAGAAGATATAGATGAGACTATAGAATTACATAGACCATATGTAGATGATATACATATTAAATGCGAGAAGTGTGGTAAACCTATGACAAGAGTTAAAGAGGTTATGGACTGTTGGTTTGATTCAGGTTCAATGCCTTTTGCTCAGTACCACTACCCATTTGAAAACAAAGAACTATTTGAAAGTCAATTCCCAGCTGATTTCATCAGTGAAGGCATAGACCAAACAAGAGGATGGTTCTATTCATTACTTGTAATATCTACATTCTTAACAGGTAAAAGTCCATATAAAAATGTACTTGTAAATGATTTAATAACTGATAAATTTGGGCAGAAGATGCACAAGAGTAAGGGTAATGCAGTTGAGCCATTTACAGTATTAAATAAGTATGGAGCAGACCCAATTAGATGGTATATGCTATATGCCTCACCAGTTTGGACGCCACTTAGATTTGATGAAGATGGTATAAAAGAAGTAGATTCTAAATTCTTTAGTACTCTTAAAAACACTTATACATTCTTTATGATGTATGCAAATATTGATAATATAGACCCAAAAGAATATGAAATAGACTATAAAGATTTAGATGAAATAGATAAATGGTTGATATCTAAATATAATAAACTTGTTAAAAATGTAACTCTTGCTATGGATAGATATGACCTTACATATACGACAAGAGAAATACAAAACTTTGTATCAGAGGATTTGTCTAACTGGTATATAAGACGTAATAGAAGAAGATTTTGGGCAAGCGAGAACGATACATCTAAACTTGCAGTATATAAAGTTACTTACGATATATTAAAAGGTGTTTGTAAGTTAATCGCTCCAATCGCACCATTTACAAGTGAAGAGATTTATACTAAATTAACAGGTGAGAAGTCAGTACATTTAGCAGATTATCCAACATATGATGAAAAACTAATAAATGAAAAAATAGAAGCTAGAATGGATTTAGTAAGAGATTTAATAAGTCTTGGTAGAAATATAAGAGAAGAAGTTAAAATAAAAGTTAGACAACCTTTAAGTGAAGCTTTAATAGATGCTAAAAACAAGTCTTTAATAAGTGATTTAAAAGACCTTATTAAAGAAGAGTTAAATGTTAAAGAAGTTAAGTTTATAAGTGATGTTGAAAACTATATGAACTTTAGTGTTAAACCAAACTTTAAAGAAGTAGGTAAGGTATTTGGACCTCTTATGAAAGAATTCCAAGATAAATTAACTCATCTTTCAACAAGTGATATAACTAAATTAAAAAATGGCGAAGTAATAAAAATGACAATTGGGGATAAACAGTACGATATAGATCTTAATATGGTAGATATCAAAACTGAATCTAAAGAAGGATTTGATGTTGCAACAGATACAAATAATTTCATAATACTTAATACAGAACTTACAAATGATTTAGTTATGGAAGGTATTGCAAGAGAGCTTGTATCTAAAGTACAAAACTTAAGAAAAGCAAAAGACTTTGATATCGCAGATAGAATAATTTTGTATTACAACGGTGATGATGAAGTAACTGAAGCAGTAACTAAGTTTGACGAATTTATCAAAAATGAGACATTGTCTGTTGATATAGTTGTTAAGTTTAATCTAAAAGAAGAAGTAGACTTAAATGGTCATACAACATATATTGATGTAGAAAAGAAAAATTAGGGAAACCTAATTTTTTCGTTCTTAAAATGTGTATAACCTGTTAGAAATGTGAAAGATTTGTGAAAATTTTGTGCATTTTTTGTGAAATTTTCATTTTTTTTAAATTTTTTGAGGAAAAAAAAAGGAAATTCGAAAGTTTTGTAGAATGATATATATAGGAGGTACGGAAAATGATTTTTAGTTTAGGATGAGTAGTTTGCTAGTAAAAGAATAAGAAGGAAAGAAAGGAGATATATGTTAGAA
>CANQAT010000004.1 GCA_947588925.1 uncultured Bacilli bacterium
ATTTTCTTTTCGTATTTTTCTATTATTTTCTCATTTCTTATTTTTATTCCATCACTTGTTATTATTAAATCTTTTATTCCTAAATCTATTCCAACTATCTTGGTTGGAATAAGTTTTGGTAGTTCTATAAACTCTTCTACTGTGATACTTACATAATATTTATCTGCTTCTTTATATATGGTTGCTGTTTTTATAGTTCCTTTTATAGTATCTAGATTTCTATATCCTCTAATACTTACTTCTTTTAACTTTGGTAGTGTGATTATGTTATTTTTTAAATCTATTTTTATTGAATTATATTCATGTCCTTTATATGTACTTGTCATATTAGTTGTTCTATATGAATTTTTACTTCCATTTTTTGATTTAAATTTAGGCTTTCCTCCTAGATTATCTTTAAATCTTTTAAAAGCATTATCTAAATCAAATATACTTGCTCTAAGGAGACAACTATCTACTTCTTTTAACCATTCATATTCTTTTGTTAAATCTTTTACTTCTTTACAACAGTTATATGCATTTATATAATTTGGATATTTATTTAAGAAATAATTATAAATAAATCTTGAAGTTCCAAATGATTTTTCTATTAATGTTTTTTGTTCTTTATTGGGATAAAGTCTAAATACATACCCTCTTATTATCTTTTCCATAGCCTCATCACCTGATAATATAATTATACTATTAGTACATTCGTTTGTAAATAGTTTTTTGACTTTCCAAGCACTTTCCTAGTAGATAAAAAATGAATTATAAAATATTTTAAACAATACTGACTTTACAATGAAAAACAAAACCCTTATAAAGAAAGGGTTAATATACTAATGGTGGAGAATAAGGGACTCGAACCCTTGACCCCCTGCGTGCAAGGCAGATGCTCTAGCCAACTGAGCTAATTCCCCAGTAACTGCGTTACTCATTAAGTATATCATCATTTCATCGGTGTGTCAACAATTTTTTTCACATTTTTTACAAAACAAGTAATATCTAGTGAATTTCTGGGCAAACATTTGGATCTGGTTCATAAAAGCAATGATTTTTATACCTACCTGAATTTCTTTGCTCGTACCATGTTGGACTACAAGAAATTCCTGCTTTAGGTGCATAAAACCAAAGCGCATTAGTGGCAGGATGATAATACTCACCCTTTAAAACTCTATCAGCTAGTTCCCTTTCTTGAGCTGTTGGATTACTAAAAAATAACGGACTATCTATACCTGAGAAGCCTCCTGGATTTTGATATATCACATCACTTATTGTATTTATATTTTTAAAAGTTAAACATCTAGCAAGAGCTCTATTTACGCCAACATTTCCAACCATAAGCATTCCAAGATTTCCCTCACCGAGTGCTTCTGCTCTCATAAGTCTTGCAAGAAGATCTCTTTCTTTACTAGTATAATTTATTATAGCCATTTTAACCACCTAATTTATAATATGCAAAAAAATATTGAGTAATAGTAAAAAGTTGTCTATAGTCTATGTCACATGGTATAGTTCAATAATAGAATAACGGTCTCCAAAACCGCTGATGTGTATTCAACTCCTGCTACCCCTGCCATATATGAAAATAAAGCGACCGAAAGTCGCTTTTTA
Source organism: uncultured Bacilli bacterium (assembly GCA_947588925.1). Taxonomy (GTDB): domain Bacteria; phylum Bacillota_I; class Bacilli_A; order RF39; family UBA660; genus UMGS1613. The sequence continues at coordinate 1,597 of CANQAT010000004.1, forward strand.
ATTATCTAATAAAGGTTTCAAAATCTACTATGCTCCTCCGTAGTAGAATTCGCCATCACTATTAATGTCACATTCTGAACCGTCGCCATAAGCAGTCACAGAACCATCCGAATCAGTTTTAACAGTAAGTCCCATGCTGGAACTCCAGCTGCATTCAGATGAAGAAGCGCCAAACGAACAATTATCAACTACATCACTAAATGCCTCTTTAAGTATTTCAACATTTCTATCATATGCACTTGTATCATATCCCTTTAAACAGTATTCTTCTCCATTTCTTATAAAACATACATAAGCGGATGTTACTATGTCTGAACTATTTATATCTAACCCTATATAATACTCATGTGGATTTTGCGGTACTGTACTTTTTTCTTCTGTAAATTCTTCACCAACATTATAGTGTTCAGAAGGTATATTTCCATTCCAATAATATTGCGGTTTAAATATTGGCATTAAACACTCATCATCTTGAAATTCGTAACTATATCTATTAGAATCATAAGTTATCGCTATAGACCCTTCAAGTGGTTCCCTTGTCTTTGGATCTAGTACCTCATCTGAGTTTAAATATCCTTTTAAAACCAAATACTCAATACTAACACATTTTGAATCTCTATTCATACCCTCGCTTAAATAATATATCTCAGCTGCGTCTTCTAACCTTTTCTTTTGTGTTTCAGATAAAGATTCCTTTGATGAATTTAATATACTATTTACTGATATCATCGTAATTAATAGTAATAATCCAAGTATTATTATTACTGCTAGTAACTCTACTAATGTAAATCCTTTATTTTTCATAACTGTTCCTCCAAATTTTATACTTACATTTCTGCATTATCAACCACTGTAAAGTGGATATAAGTACCCTGATTTTTATAAAATATTACTTTTATATAAGGTTCTTATGTATCCTACAATTATATTATATAATACAAATTAGTATTTTTCAAGTTTTTTTATATTGTACTTTTTATAACTTAAATAATTAAAAAAGTGTTGTGAAATAGTTAAAAATGTGCTACAATAATACATGTCACAGGGGTATAGTTCAATGGTAGAATAACGGTCTCCAAAACCGCTGATGTGGGTTCAACTCCTGCTACCCCTGCCATGTATGAAAATAAAGCGACTAAAAGCCGCTTTTTTATTATGCTACTCCGTAGTAGAGTTCGCCATCAATATTGTTATCTTCATCAGGATTTAACTCTTCGTCCTTTACATCATCTGAACTATCTACAATTTCACCCTCATCAGTACTATTATCACTACCCTCATCAGGTGTATCGTCACTTTCTACTGGTGGGATTAATATATCTCCGTTAACATCATCACCACTTGGTTCTTCCGTATTATCATCTGGAACAACCTCTGGTTCTTCTTTTGGTTCTTCAGGAATTTCAGGTTCTGGTTCATTACTTGGAGCTTCTTCTACAGGTTTAACTGGAACTTTAGTTACTGTATTACTACCTTTATTTTCTTCTGTATAAGAATTCTCAAGAGTCTCATCTCCTAAAATCTTACCAATTAATTCTTTAGCCTCAGCTATACTATCAAGATCTGGTTCCATAACATATAAAAGTTGATTATATGTATAAGTATAATTACTAGAATCTTTTCCTGTTAAACTGTATGAACTAATCGTCCATGGTGTCATATCATTTAATTGTTTTTTTATAATTGATGTAATCTTTTTCATGTTCATATTTGTCTGATATTTACCATTTACTGCGTCTAATAATGAACTATATTTTGTTATAATTGATTTACTAGTAGCTTTTCTTATTATTGCTTCGATTAGTGCTTGCTGATTCTTACCTCTTTGTCTATCTCCATCGACAAACGCTTTTCTTGTTCTAGCAAAATCAAGTGCTTGTTCACCATTTACTTTATTATAACCTTTTTTAAAGCTATAACCAGAATAAGAAATAAATGTGTACTCTGAATATACTTCCAAACCACCAAGTGCATTTACAATATCTATTACTGATGTAAAATTAACTTTTAAGTAATAATTTATTTTTATATCTAGTAAATCTTCTATTGTCTTAATTGACATATCTATACCATATATTCCAGCATGAGTAAGTTTATCTTTTGGACCTGTTGTATCATGAAGTTGAACATAATAGTCTCTAGGTATTGATATAAGTAAAACTTGTTTTATTTTTGGATTTACAACCATAACTATATTTACATCACTTCTCGATACAGAAGAGATTTGGCCATAAGTATCAATACCACTTATATAAACTGCAAATGCGTCTTTTGTAACATCTACTTCCTTAAGTGTGGATTCAACTTTACTCTTCAAAGAGAACTTGTATATCTCCTTTGTTTGCTCAATAAAACTAGGATGTTCTTCTTCCATGATACCAACAATAGATTCTTCTATTAGTATCGCACTTATCTTATTATCAAGTAAGTCTAAAACCATAGTGTCTGCAGTTTTATATGATTTAAAATTTACTTTTACTTTTTTATTTAAATACTCTTTAGATTCTTCTGATCCAACAGAATTTTCATAGTATCCAACATCTTTACCAGCAATATCTTCTATTTTACTATAGGTACTATCCTTTAAAACTAATAAAGAGTAATTTTCTAACTTATATTTACTATCTAAATTATTTTCAAGTACTCCAATAGTCTTTAATAAATAAAATATACCAAGTGTCATAATAAAGATAGCTATTAAAGAAAATACAGAAACACCCTTCTTTATTTTCTTTTTTAGTTTTTTAAAATTTAATAAAGATATACTAAGTGCATTAAAAAGTAAAATACCTATTACTAATATAATTAAATATTTATTTGGTAGTAAATCAATATATAGTAAAATTCCTAAGAATATTATTGATATAACCGCAAGGACAATACTAATAACTCTATAAATTATATTTTTTTTAGATTTGTTCTTTCTTATTTTCATATACATCACTTTATTATTATACCACAATAAGCAATAAAAATTAACTTGTTTATTGCCTTTTAACTTTTTTATCTACTTTGTTTACACTACCCCAAAATATTTTTTATATTGAAGTTGTATAAAATCATCAGTCATTCCAGCAATATAATCGATAACTATCCTTGCATTTGAATTATTATTTTTATAATCACTTGACATACCATTCAAGAAAAGAGTAAATATATCTGAGTCTTTTTCTTGATTTTTTAGTTGACTATAATATAAATCAAAAAGTTTATTAAACATATTTTTATATTCTTCAATCTGAGACTTAGTATTTGCTTTATTATAAATATAATTATAATTAAATTTGATTAACTTATTAAGTGCGTCAAAGATATGTGAAGAAAGTTTAATATAATTCTTATTTAAACTATTATTAATTATATCTACAACTATAGTATTAACTATTGATGAGTTAGTACTTCCAAGTACTTCTAATATATCACTTGGAATATCTTCAAAACGAATCCTACCTAATCTTAGTGCGTCTTCTACATCTTTTCCAACATAAGCTATTACATCACTTATTCTAACCACACAACCCTCTAGTGTCATAGGTTTTACTTTTTTTAATATTTCTTTATTTTTATAACTTTCATTATATTCATTTAAGAATTCTTCTTTTGTTTTTTTAACAGGATAATACATACCCTCTAACATTTCTCCATTATGACAAAAAATAGCGTCTAATACCTGTAGTGTTATGTCACTACCCTTACCATTATTTTCTATATACATAAGTGTTCTTACACTTTGTACATTGTGATTAAAATATCCCTCATTATACTTTAAACTTATTTCATTTAAAATACTTTCTCCTACATGACCAAATGGAACATGTCCTAAATCATGTCCAAGTGAGGCTGCTTCAATCAAATCCTCATTTAAGTTTAAAGCTCTACCTATTGTTCGTGCGATTTTACTTACCATTTGTACATGAGTCATTCTCTTACTTATCATATCGTTTGAATTATTCGTATATACTTGAGTTTTATCAATATATCTCGTATAGGATAAAGAATATAGTATTCTATCTATATCTCTAAAAAAAGGAGGACGAAAATCTTCAGCTATTTTATATAATCTTATAGCTTCATTATTCTTACAAGCATAATCTTGTAAATTCTCATTATTTTTTGACATATTTTTAATTACTTCAATTTCTATTGATTTATCCATAGTAACACCCTATATAAATTATAACACAATAAAGATACTTTTTAGTATCTTTAATTAACTTTTCTTCTTATAATAAATATAAATCCTAAAGAAATAATAATAAGACCGATTAAATATAGTAAATTAATATCTTTAGTATTTGGATTTTCAACATCTTTTGGTGGAAGATCTGTATAAATATCTACCCCATAACTTGCCTTGATGTTGCACGCCCATAAATATCTAACATCGCTTGCCCTAGTTGCGTCTACATCTAGTTCTACAAAATCAGTTGTACCTAATTCCTTATCATAATCAAGTACAGTAAATTTAACCTTTATCTTACCACTATCTTTTTTAAATTCCCATCTATATGTATATACCCCATCTTTATCTATAGTAGCTATCTGTTTCTTATCCTTTGCCCAACCTGCAGTAATAACAAACTTATTATCACTCTTTTGAGTCATAACAACAGCTTCAGTTAAATATTTTGACACACCGCTATCTAACTCATTTAAAGCTATAGATAACTCAAACAACTCAGAATTTTGATAATTATTTAGATTAAGTCCTACATATACTTCCTCTTTAATCCCATCAGAAAGTTTTGCTTTGCTAGCCTTATTAAATGGTCCTACCTTCATTCCATCACTTTCTTTTTCTTCGCCTTTTAGATTGGTTATATTAGAAGATACTTTACTTTTAGACCCATAATCAACTCCTGCCTGCCAATCTTCAAATTTCCATTTAGTTAACGCATTAACTCTTAGTAAAACTATTGAAAATAAAAGGATGAAAAGAAAACTTAAACTTAAAAACTTCTTCACAAAATACTCCTCTCTAATTAAATATACTAAACATAAATTATAATATTCTATGATCTTTTTTGTCTTTTGATTAATTTTGCATGAACCACAATTCTTCCTCCTTGATTGTTTTGACAAGTAGATAAAGTAAGAATTTTATCATTAACGCCTACACTCGTATCAATTATAGAAGTATTTCTTTTTTTTACTACATCAATCCACTTTTGCTTTTCAAGACTATTTTCAAAATTGGGTGTTATGTAATAACTCTCACGCTTAATAGTATAAATAGAAAATATTTGAAATATCATATTTTCTTTTAAAGTAGATATAAAAATAACATGATTATCTTTATTGCTTTGCCAGTCTCTAGATAAAGTGTTTTTTAGCGTTCCAAACATTGCGTCATTAAGTCTTGAATGTCCATAAATAATTGTATTATCATCTAAATCATCTATATTATTTCTATAATCCATAAATACCCAACCCGCACCATTCTTTTCTTTATTAAAAGAGTGATTTAAGTAATAGCTATTATCACTTGCCTGTACTACAGGATAATCTATATTGGTATTTCTAATATGAATGTATGCGACAGTATCACTATTCATAGACTTTAAAACAGACACACTAACTTGATAAAAAGGCATGGAGGCAAAGTAGTAATAATCACTTGATTTATCACTTGGAGGATTAACTAGCTCTCCTTTTTCTTTAGTACTTATAGTATTTATATTTTCCTTTATTTCTTTATTAATTTGTCGAATTTTGGAATTATCTATAACCCATTTAAATATAGTGTATATTGAGAAGAGAATAATAAGACACAAAAAACACGAAATAAATTTTAGTAAACGATTTTTACCGTTCTTTTCTTTTGATTTCGATTGTGTCTTATAATACTCTTCTATAGTCATATACTTTCTCAAACAAAATCACCTCATGACTAAAATATTATTATGAAAAAAGGAGTTAATTTATGAAAAAATTTATGTTTTTTTCACTAGTTGTTGTCGCACTTCTAACATTCACACCCCTAGTATCCGCACAAGATGAATATGGAACTGTTACAGATATTACTAAATCTACTGGAGATTCACTTATATCTGGAAGTGGGACTATAAAGACTGATGGAAATACGACTACAATAAGATATTCTACTTCTGAATTTAAAGTTCTAAAAGCAGATGAAAAAGAAGATAGACCCGGACCTGCAGCTTGGATTGGCTTTGAAGTTCAAAAACCTAAGAGTGATACCAACTCTAGTTACAAGGTTACTCTTCCAGATAATAAAACAGAACAGTTAAAAACATATCCATATAAGGATTATGTTGGAATAACACCAGACAATTTAAAAAAAGTCCTTTTAAAAGGAACTGTCTTAACTTATAAATATTCATTTGATTGGAATGAAGATAACAAAGCAGATCAATTTGTAATAATTGAAATAGATCCAAAAAGTATTACACTTATATCTGATGAAGGAAATGATACAGTATGGTCACCTGCTATCGCTCAAAAAATACTAGATGAACAAAATCCAAATACAGGAGATATAAATATATTTTTTATTATAGGACTTATAATAACTTGTGTATTTGGACTTGTATATTGTTTTAAAAAGGCTTAAGCCTTTTTTAGTTAATTATTTCTTTGTGTGCATTATATTCCTTACTTGAATATTTTATATATCCTTCATAAGCAAGTCTCGAATATAAAAATGATAGTGGAATATTATTTGATAAGCAAATATCATCTTTCTTATCAAAGTTATTTAAAATCTCTTTCCATATATTTTCATCAATCATTTGATTTAATGAGAATACATCAGCTTCATCCTCACTTAATATATCATCTACAATAATCTTATTCTTAGCTTTATTATAATCCCTTTTTATATGACCTATTTCATGATATAACGTGAAAAAGAAACTAGCTTTTTCTTTTAAATACTTAGTCATATATATTGCTGGATTTTTTCCTTTAACCATAACGCAACCTCTTAATTTAGTACCGTTTAAAGCCTCTTCAATAGAAAGATATATCCCATATTTATTAAATAATTTTATTAACTCATCTTCATTATATTCTTTATTCCTAATTATTTTTAATTCGTCTAATAATTTAATCAAATTAGAACTATTATAATCATTAACTTCTTGATTTTCTATAATCTTATCACAATGCCTTATCCATAAATATATCTTTATCATATTCGCACTATCTTGCTTTTTAAACAATATTCTTTTATCTAAATATTTATTTAATAAATTAAAATCTTTAATCTTTAAATAATCTAATAAATCCATTGTAGTTTGAGTTACAGATGTTTTATCTTTTAAAACAATCCAATTCTTTTTGTACATTTCATTTACGTAATAACTGTTCAAAAACTCTTTTATATCTTTATCTGTTTTAAAATTATCCTTTAAATATTGATATATTCTTTTTTTATTTTCAACATAAAATATTAAATTTATATCTATATCAGTTATTAAACTTATAGCAAGCATAACACTTTCAGATATATTTGTATTTTCATTTAATATTTCATTCATATGTTTATTTGAAATACCAAGTCTATCAGCAAAATCAGTTTGAGAAATCTTATAGTATTCCAAATAATCTTTTAACATACTTCCAAATCCGTTCATATTATCCCTCCCCATAATGTTTAGTATCTATATCCAAAAACTCTATTTCTTCTATTTCTAAAGCGTTATATGGATATTTGCCTACAGGCTTCATAATGAGTCTCATTTTATCATTTATTCTTGCAGTATAATACTCTTTTAAATTGCCTTTCTTCTGTTCAATATGATAAATATTTTTATATGGACTATTTATTAAAGCCTGTAAATTAATAGAATTTATAATGATATTTTCAATATTAAAAATTCTATTAATTTCGTTGTTTAAATGTTTATCTAATATGTATTTTTTATAGCTTTTTAAATATAGTTTATCTTTAATGATTATCATATGAACCTCCCTGTATACATATTATAACCCAATAAGTAATAATATGCAATATTTTTATAAAAAAAGAAATAACTTTTTGTTATTCCTAATCTATATTTATTATATCTCTCCAATTATCTGGAAAACCTATTTTATTTAAGAAATTATTTATTGGAAGTATATTAGTCTTACCCTCTAATATATCTATCTCATATCCAACTTCATTTATAAAATCTCTAAACTCAGAATCAGTTAATAACTGTTTCATTATTATAACTACTGCAAATAAGTCATTTTTACCATAGTCATACTCTCCATCAGTCATGTCTATATTAAGTTCAAAGTGATACTTCGTATCTGGTATTACCTTCTGAGTTCTATGATCATATAAAATATCTTCATGTGCACATAAATTTCTATAATTTGATAACATAGATAAATATATAACAAGTGTCTCTGAATCTAGATTATAATGCCTAGATACCTCTATTTGATCTGAGTCATCAAGTATATCATAAAGCTCTGAAACGATACCAAATGAAAGTACTTTAACTAATATCCAAAGTGGAATATATCCATAGTTTGTTACGTAGTGCATCGTTGCGGAGTGCTGACGAACATTATTCCTTATTTGTCTTTTTACTTTATTAAGGACATCATGAACCTGTCTTATTTTAAAAGAGTCTTTAGAAAAGTTTTTTGGATTTAAGTATTCTTTTTCCCTATAACCATACTTTTTAGATAATTGATAACTTATTAAAGACTTTATATTATTTTCAATTATGAGCAAGTTTTTAAAGAAAATATTTCTAACTCTTCTATCAAACACAAACATTGCGTATAACTCTTCAAATGTTGTTCCGGGTATAAACTTTTGATCATTTTTAGAGTTCATAAATAGATGTCTATATCCACTTATAAAGAAATAATTTTCTCTAAGCAAAATGTTTTTAGTTTTTTCTATATCATTTATTACAAGACCTTTATTTTTAAGAATTTCAACCTGTTCATCTAATGTTTTAAATGTTTTCTTACCCATACTATCCACCATAAACATTATACATTAAATTAAAAAAAAATACTAGTACTCATATATACCTAGTAATTTTTCTTGTTCTGATTCAGTTAAACTATCTAGTGTCCACTTATCATCCTTCTTAGTTAGTGAAAAATAAATAGTATATTTTACTTTATCTTTGCTTTGTTTTAATAAATCAAGTCTATAATCATTAAACTTAATCTCATCGAACACACCATTATCATCCATAAACATAGTTCTATTATTATCTCTAGAATCCTTTGCAGTTTTTAATGCATTTGTATAATCTGTTACCTCAATTTCAGTCTCAACTGTAGCCTTATCTCCATTTACTGTTTCTTCCTTTATAGTATAAGTTAAATCTTGATAATGTTTTTTTAATATATCTTTATATGTTGTTCTTTGACTATCACTTAAAGTCTCTTCACTAGCTACAATAGAATCTAATCTAGTAAGTACACTAGAGTCTAAAGTCTGATAATTGTTTAAATATGATTCAACTTGTTTTGTTGGTGTATTATCCATATCACCTAAAGAACAACCAGTCATTATTAAGATAAGTCCAAGCATTGATAATAGTTTTTTCATTAAAAATCCCTCCCTTTATAATATGGGAAGGATTTATTTTATTATACATTAATTTTTACCTAATAAATCTTTTATAGTATTTTTATCATCTTCTAAAATTTCTTTATTAGTTTCTTTTAATTCTTCTTTATTTTCATTATACCAATCTTTTGCCTTATTAAATAAGTCCTTTATAGTATTCTTATCATCCTCTAGTATTTCTTTATTAGTCTCTTTTAATTCATCTTTATTTTCACTATACCAATCTTTAGCGCTATTATATTTATCTTTAACCGTATCTAATATTCCTTTATCATCTTTTGTAGCGTTACTTGAAGATTCACTTGTTTTATCTGAAGGCTTAGTATCTTCTTTATTCGTTACTTCTTCTTTTAACTCATCTTTGTTTGTTTCCTCTTTTGATGTATAATCGTCTTTATTTTTTACTTCCTCTTTAGATACAGTATCTTTTTCTACTACTTCTTCACTTTTATCTACATTTTCTTGCGTTGATGTTTCATCTTTATTATCGTAAACATTTATTATAACAGTTTTACTATCTTTACATCCCGCACATAAAATGCATAAAATTAATATTACTACAAACTTCTTCATAATACCGCCTCGTTAAATTATTCTAGCACTTAAATATATTATTGTCAAACTCCAGTATTTAATCCCTTTTTCTTCAATATAATTTTTCTTATTGCGTCAAATGGTATAACAGTAAGCGCAAATAATATCATTATCTCAAACTCAAAGAAAGATAGTCCAACAGTTCTAAATACAGTCCCACCGTAATATATTAACAATATTTGAACGACTATTATAAATCCAATTATAAATATAAACATCCTATTTTTAAATATATTAGCTAGTAAATTTAATCTATTAGTTCTAGCATTAAAACTATTAAATATATCTATAAATATAAATAATCCAAAGAACGCAGTATAAAGATATTCTTCACTTCTAAATAAATTATTAATAAATCTAACTTTCAAAAATAATATACATATTAAAGATGAATAAAGCCCTGTAAAAACTATTTGATTTATCATATACTTATTTATTATAGGTTCATCTTTTTTCTTAGGAAATTCATTCATATATTCTTTTAATGGAGGTTCAAATGAAAATGCAAGTCCAGCAAGAGTATCCATAACCATGTTTATCCAAAGCATTTGTATAACTGTTATAGGCATTTCTATATCTATAAATGGACCTACTATAGAAAGAGTTAAAGCACATAAGTTAATAGTAAGTTGTAATATTATAAACTTTCTAATGCTTTTAAATATTGTTCTACCAAAAAGTATTGCTTTAGATATAGATAAGAAATTATCATCAAGTATTACTATATCACTTGCTTCTTTAGCTACCTCACACCCACTTCCCATACCAAAGCCTACATCAGCTTTTTTAAGTGCAGGTGCGTCGTTTACCCCATCCCCGGTCATACCTACTACTAAATCCATCTCCTGTGATATTCTAACTAGTCTACTTTTATCAGTAGGAAGACTTCTAGCAACTACTGATATTTTCATAAGTTTACTTTTTAATTCTTCATCAGATAGTTTATTTATCTCTTCGCTAGTTAATACTAAATCCCCTTCTTTATATATACCAACTTCACTTGCAATAGATGTAGCTGTATCTTTATTATCACCAGTAATCATAATAGTTTTAATATGTGCGTTAGATACAAGTTTAACCCCCTCTATTGCCTCAGGTCTAACATCATCTTTAATAAGTATTAATCCAACTAAAGTAAGGTTGCTTAAATTATTTATGTTTCTATTCCTTGAACTTGCCATAAGTAGTACTCTTATTCCCTTTTTAGTATTATTTTTAATCACACTATCTATCTTAATTAGATTAGTTATTTTTTTTATATTTCCTAAAGAGTCATAATAATTTGTACAACTTTTAAGTAATACCTCGGGAGCTCCCTTTATTAAATTAATATCTCCAACTCTAGTTATAGAATACTTATTTTTACTATCAAAAGGTACTTTTTCATCTCTTTTAATCTTTAAATTATCGTTTTCAAAAAAGGAAAGTATTGCTCTATCTGTAATATTACCACCTATTACTTTAGTTGATGAATAACTGCTTTCATTATTCGCTACACAAGATAATTTAACAATATCATAATACTTTTTATCATTCTTTAACTCTTTTTCATCCTTATATTCTTTAAAATCCCCACTTATTATTTTCTTTACCTCTAATTTACCTTTAGTAAGAGTACCAGTTTTATCAGTAAAAAGTATATTTATACTACCCGATGTTTCTATACCTACTAACTTTCTGACAAGTACACTGTCTTTTAACATCCTTTTCATATTAGATGAAAGTACTAAAGTAATCATCATGGGAAGTCCCTCAGGTACAGCAACTATTATTATTGTAACGCACAAAGTAAATGCATATAATATATGTCCGGTTATTAGTGGAAAGTTTGTTACCATTTCCTTAATTAATTCTAAATTAAAATTATTATTTATTACAATAACTTTAAATAAATATGAGAAAAATACTAAAAAAGCTCCAATATATCCTATTTTACTTATAAATTTAGCAAGGCTTCTAAGTCTTAGCTTTAGTGGCGTTTCAGGCTGTTTCTCTTGAAGCTCTAAGGCAATTTTACCATAGAAAGTATTCTCTCCAACAGCAGTTACCTTCATTAAAGCTATATTAGAATATACAACGCTCCCTTTAAAAACTCTATTTTTATCATTTATAAGTTTCTCATTTATAATAGATTCCTTATATGCTTCCTTAGTTTCCCCGTTCAAACTAGATTCATCTACGCTAAGCTTTCCCTTTACAATCACACCATCTGCGGGTATCTTATCTCCAGTTTCTAAACACACAATATCTCCAACAACTATTTCACTAACTGGTATTTCTTCTTTTTTTCCATTCCTCATTACTTTACTGTATGTTCTTGCAACCTCATCTTGTAATTTTTCAAAAGCTTTTTCACTTCCATATTCTGATACAGTAGATATAGTTGAGGCAAGTAAAATCGCAACTACAATACCTATAGTTTCATACCAATCAAAATTTCTAAACAAAAATACAGTTTTAATAGCAAGTGCGATTAAAAGTATCTTTATTATAGGGTCACCCAAAGTACTAATAAGTAATTTTAAAAAGCCTTCTTTTTTTACTTTAACTAGTTCATTACTTCCATACTTTCTTCTTGATTCTATTACCTCTTCATTTGTTAGTCCATTATACATATAACCCTCCACATTAAAATATATGGACAAACTTTTTAATTATGAAAAAAACTATAATATTATTATAGTCCTTTAATAATTTCGATGTATTTATTAACACCTTTAGCCCAGTTTGGGTCTTCTGCATATTTAGGATTAATTTCTTCTGGAGTAGTTAATCCGTAACTAATATAATTTTTATACAAGTTATCTATAAAAGCCTTAATTCCTTCATCTAGGGAATTAAAATAACTATAAGCTCCGCAACCTTTTCCTTTTTGTCCACCTACGTTATTACATTCACGTACAAGGTAGCTACAACCCCATTTACATCCTGTTTCGTGCAACAAAATGGCAGTTGCCATATAAGGATCCACACCTTTTTCTAAGGCATATGAGGCTATTAAATAACCTTTTCCTTTTACTGTAGAATTTAACTGTCTTTCTATAGTATCTGCAACTTCATCTAAAGTCTTTCCATCATATACTATAGGATCTTCCTCACTAGGAAGTAAACCTAATAAACTTTCAACTTGTATATAGTTAGCTGTTGAACTACTCTTATTTATCTTATTATAATCACTAACATTTATGTTTAAATATACTAAATATGCATTAAGTATTACAACTAAAGAAAGTAATATACCCTCTATAGTCCTTATTTTCGCTTTCACATTAACACCTCTTCTTTTGAAAAGCACATCTATCATATCATAACTAACTTTTGATGTCAAACTGACACATATGAGTGTTTTAAGTATATTTTATAACAAATAAAGTAATATTTTTAAAAAATCACAGTAATTTCCAGATAGAGTGTAAACTAAATGTATTCTATATAATTACTACTATCTTTTATAATCTCCTTAACAAAAACTGATGGTCTACTTTTATCTACTAACAGATATACATCACTTTTACTTCGTGTTAAAGCTACATAAAATAATCGTCTTTCTTCTTCATATGGATAAATATCTCTATTATTATTTACATATTTTAATACGTTATCATCTTTTATCTTATTTGGCATACCTAAAATATCGTCTTTAAGATTAATTATAATAACACATTCTTCTTCTAAGCCTTTTGATGAGTGCATAGTAAGATACTTAATATTTACCCCTTTATATTGTATGCATCCATCTTTATCTAATTTAAAATATTTCAAAATATCAAAATTATTTCTACCTAATATTAATATATTTTTATGCTTTTTAATAACTATATCTAACAGTTTCCTTAAATTATCCCCATACATTATTTTTATTGGTTTTGATACTCTTTTACTACTTTTTAATTCTTTATATAATTGTCTTTTATTCTTCATTATGAATTTACCTGCAACGTTTATTAATTCCTGTGAATTTCTATAAGTATTATTTATCTTTAATATTCGAGTATAACCAAAATACTTTTTAAAATTTAAAAACATACTAAGATCACATCCATTAAATCTATATATAGATTGATAGTCATCACCAACACATACTATCTTTGCCTTAGTTTTATCAATTATCTCTTTTAAAAACAAATATCTTATATAAGATGTATCTTGATATTCATCTACAATAATATACTTATATTTCTTAATATCATTTTCATGTACATATTTAATAGCTAAATTTATCATATCGTTAAAGTCTATTTTGTTTGAACTTTTAAGTTCTTCTTCATATAAAAGATATATATCTATAATAGTTCTAATTATATCCTTATTTTTATTTATCTTAAGAAAATAATCTATACTATAATTATTAGTTTTAAATAGATTAATAAAAGTAATTATAAGTCTTTTTAAAACTTCAAGTTCCTTTGAATTTAGTATTTTATTATACGATGTATCTATTTTTTTTAATATCCTTTTTATTCTTTTTTTACCACTTTCATCATTTGAAATCATATAGAAATATTCATCTGTTATATATCTTAAAGTATTCGGATCAGAAATTAGGTAGTGTTTATCCTTTAAAAACTCTAAAGCAAGTTTATGAAAAGTATACACTTTAATATTATAATTATAATTTTTCCTTATATTTTCTTCTAAGTTATTTGCAGCGTCATTAGTAAAAGTAATACATAATATCTCATCTTCTTTTACATTTTTTCTTTCTATTAAATATCTAATTTTACCTATCATTGTTAAACTTTTCCCACTACCCGCACCGGCAACTATTAAGCTTGCAATCTCATCTGTAATTACAGCTATTCTTTGCTCCTTATCGAGTGAATATCCATTTATATTAGAAAGTATATAATCACTATCTATTAATTCTTTATCTATAAATTTTTTATTATGTATATTAAGTTTTAATCTACTATACTTTTTGCTATAGCTGTTATCTAAGTATTCGATATATATCACCTCTCATATATATCATACGACAAAACTTTTTAATTTCCTTTTTCTAAACAAAAAAAAATAGCAAAATTGCTAAATTTCTTCAAATATAATCTCCGGCGTACTATCAGTCTTATCATATACTTTTAATTTATTGTGAGCAGATACAAGCAAATTTAACAAAAGCCATGAGGCGAATATAGCTGTTGTAAATTGAAGTAATACCAAAACGCTTGAATTTTGATACATAGAAAGTTCATCGTATATATTTATATTATTTGTATTTATAGTATCTACTAGAAATATCAAAAGTATATTTATTAAAAGTGCGTTTACAAAATTTAATAGAGTGTGTTTTTTATCAACATTTTTACTAAATAGTGAGTATATGAATATTGTATTAGATAAAACTATAATTAATATATATATTGTAGTACTTGGGAAGTATAGTGCCATGAATATTCTATCTAATACATCATCAAGTATACTAAATATTATAGAACTATACTTAAACATTAAAATTATTAAAAGAAACATCCAAGAAGAAATAAATACCCATTTATTAATCTTTTTATTTTTAATAGTAAATACAAAATACATTATAAATAGCGCAATAGCTAATAAAATACAAAATAAAAAAAGAGGTGAGGATAGTATCATATTCATTAATATTTTTAATTTTTCTATTAACGAAAGCTTATCCATAAACATCACCTCTTTTAATTTGACTTATTATATAATTCCAAAATATATACCGTTTGTTTAGTATTACTATAACGTGTACAAGTTATAAGCGTTAAAACATTTTTATTTCCATCTCTATGAATTTCAACAGTCCCATCTTTAATAACTTCATATATATCTACAACTTTATATTCATATTTTATATTGTTGTAATATACATAAGCTACATCTCCTAGTTCTACTTTATATAGTTTATTGAAGTAGCACACAGAACAATTACCAGAATGTGAGGCTAAAATTAAATTGTTATTACTTTGATCTGGAAAAGTTGAGCCATTTATTACAGTTATGTTATAATTTACATTATTATATTTTGAATTTAAACTTAAGAATCCTCTTTTTAAATTTATTTTTGGAATCTCTAATATTCCTATATAATCATACTCTAGTGGTTTTTGTGGTTTTTCTTCAACTGGATCTTCATTAGGATCTTCAACAGGTTCATCATTGCCAACCTCATCTTCAATCTTTTGATTTAAGTCTTCCTCTGAACCTATTTCATCAGGAGTTTCACTTTCATAAAGTAAGATATTTATCTTTGAATATGCATCATTTTTTCTTTCAACTAAATATTGAAAAACTCCTACAAAGACTCCCACTACGATTAATAATAATCCTATCAGTAATAAACTACTGTTCTTTAATTTTAAATTTTTTAGCATATGTTAATACACCTATTCCAAGAGCAATTGATGACATCGCTACTACTAGTAACATAGTTTCCCTTGAGTCCATAGTGTCTGGAACATCTACTTCTAACTCATTAGTCATTTCAACTTCGACACCCTCATCTCCTGGTTTTAACTCAAATTTTACTTTATTAGTATTTAAAACATATCCTTCTGGAGCGCTTACCTCTACTAAATAGTAAGTACCAGCAGGCATTCCCTCTATTTCATATACCTCTTCAGTTGTTACCCATCTGCACTCCGCATTATTATTGCCTTCTTCGTCCTTACAATATTTTACTACATTACCTTCTTCATCTTGTATTTCGAGTGTTGCCCCAACTAATCCTCTTTTGTTTTCTGCATTTAGCTTATATATTAATACTTTATTAAGTCTATTAGTCATTGAAACGGTAGTAACTGTACCATCATCTTTAACTTCAAACATAACTTTTTCTTTATTTAAAACGTATCCATTTGGAGAAATAGTTTCAACCAAGTAGTAAACGCCAACTGGCATTCCTTCTATTTCATATGGCTTATCAGTACTTATCCATTTACACTCTGCATTATCATTGCCTTCTTCATCCTTACAAAATTTAACTATATTTCCATCTTTATCTTGTATTTCGAGAGTTGCTCCTGGTAACTCTTTTTTACCTGTTACATCATATTTAGATATTACTACTTTTGTTTTATCGTTTGTTACAGTTACGCTTTGACTAGTCTTATCAATAGTTACATTTATAAGGTTCGCACTAATAACATATCCACTAGAGGTAGCTATTTCCTTTAATCTATAACTGCCATAAGGCAAATTAGATATTGTTATTTCTCCTTTATTATTTGTAGTTAACTCTCCTACTGGTGTGCCATCTGCGTATTTTGCTTGACTACCATCTGCATTTAATAAGACAAATTTAGCATTTGATAATGTCACATTTTGATTTTTTGAATCTACCTTCTTTATTGTTAATGAGCCTACAAGATCAGAAAATGAAATAGTTGAAGTTACAGTATCAGTATTTGTAACCTCCTCATAATCTAGGCTTACTATTCCCATTCTTTGATAATTTTTTGTAGGATATTTTCCATGTGGATCGTGAACCTCAACTTTAGCATTTTTACTTACATACTGTTTTGATGAGTTATAAGTACTTGATACAGTTAAACTTACATTAAGTCTATTTGTTGCACTTGCAACAGGAACTTTAACATATAGAGTTCTAACAGAAGTTGAGAATGTAGTCATTGGTTCAGTTCCATCTATACTAGATGTAACAAATGCTCCTTTAGTTCCTGAAACACTTACAGTATAACTGTCTGTATTAAGATTTTCTGTTGATACAGTTATTGGATTTGATACGTAATATTTATCTTTCAAAGTTAAATGATTATTTGAAACTGATAAACTAATTTTACCTTGAGCTAAAGTTTGCGTATCGACAATTGGAGTTGGACAAGCGTCTTTATTTTCTTGATATTGCCATAGACTTTCTTGTAAAGCAATATAAACATCATCATCTATGACTTCACCTTTTTTGTTAATTGCTTCAACTAATTCTTTAACGCTTGAAAATTTATGTTCTGAATAAAGTCTATTGTATGCAGCGTAAACTCCGCATGCTAATCCTTCATCTTGAACTACTTCTCCAGGAGTCAATTCCAACTCTGTATACATATCATATCCTATATTTAAACAGAACATACTCGTATTATTTTCATTTACCCATGAAGCTAACCTGTCAGTATTTCCATACTCGTATGTAAGACGTGGATCATATGTTTTTAAAACTTTAACACTCTTAAGTACAAGTGCGTCCACGCTCCCAAGGCTTAGTATTGAAACTACTATTAAAACCACCAAAAAATTTACATAATTAAATATTTTCTTCATATTTAAACCACCTCATCTTATAAATACAAATTTTCAATTCATAGCCTAACCTATTGTATTCAAAATTATTTTATCATAATATCGAAATTATATCAACAAGTTATATTCTAATTTACTAAAACTTTACAAAATTTTACTTAAACAAATCAAGAAAACAAGCGGGTATATCTATATCTATAACAATTTTTTCTTTGGTCTTTGGATGAATAAACTCTAAAGTATTAGCCACTAAAGCCATTCTTCTTATAGGATTACTTTTAATTCCATACTTTTTATCGCCAACTATCGGATTATTTATATGTGAAAGTTGTACTCTTATTTGATTCTTTCTACCTGTTTTTAAATTTAAACTGAGTAAAGTATATTTTTTATTTTCTAATATCTTCTCATATTCAGTAATAGCAAGCTTACCATTTGAATCATTTACAACATACGTTAAATGAGTTTTAGTCTCCTCTAAATAATTTTTTAATACGCCTTTTTCGTTTTTAACATGACCATTTACAACAGCAACATAATTTCTTTTAAAGTTATCCCAATTTTCCTGTAAAAACATCTTTGTCTTTTCATCCTTAGCAAACATTACAATTCCACTTGTATCCTTATCAAGCCTATGTACTATAAAAACTTTATTATTTTTATTCTTCTTTTTTAAATATTCATATACATAGTGAAATAAAGTTCTTTCCTTTTCTTTTTCTGTAGATATAGTAAGTAAACCAGCAGGCTTATCTACTATTATTATGTATTTATCTTCATATAATATATGTAATTTTTTACTTTTTTTCATTTTTAACTATCACCTTTAACATTATAGCAAAAAAACGTAATATTTTAAATACGTTTATCTATTTACTTTTATATTTTTAATAGCGCTTATAAGCCCTAACTTACCATATTCATAAGTAAGCCCTCCTTGTTGGTATGCAATATATGGAGGTCTAATAGGTCCATCACAAGATAACTCTATGGAAGAGCCTTGTGTAAAAGCGCCGGATGCCATAATTACTTTATCATCATACCCTGGCATATCTGATGGTTCTGGTATAGCATTAGAATCTATTAGTGAGCCCATTTGAATACCTTGTGTATATCTAATTAAGTCACTTGGATTATTAAATATAATATTTTCAACTATATCTACTCTTTCCTCATTATATTTAGGCTCTACTAAATACCCTAGTTTTTCCATTACATAACTTGTAAGGATAGCTGTTTTTAATGCAGAACCAACCACACTTGGAGCTAGAGCTAGACCCTCTAGTAAAGGCTTATTCATATTTAAGGTTGGTCCAACCTCTTTTCCTTCTCCAGGAGCGGTTAACCTTTCACTTATAAGTTCAATTAAATCTTTTTTACCAACTACATATGCCCCGTTAGGTGCGATACCTCCACCTAAATTCTTAATTAATGAGCCTGCACATATATCTGCGCCCACCTCAATAGGCTCTTTAGTAGTTACAAATTCACAGTAACAATTATCTACCATTATTATTGCAGTATTATTAACTTCTCTTATTTTCTCTATAACACTCTTTAATTTTTCTATACTTATACTCTTTCTAGTAGAATAACCCTTTGATCTTTGTATATAAATCATTTTAATATCATTTTTACTTACTCTATTTAATATAGTATCATAATCAAAATCATCATTTACTAGTTGTATTTCTTCATACTTAACATTAAAAGATTTTAAAGAACTAGGATTATCTTTTATACCTATTACTTCATGAAGTGTATCATATGGAGTTCCAGATATAGAAAGCATTATATCATTAGGTCTAAGTATTCCAAAGAGTGATACTGTTAAAGCATGAGTACCTGATATAAACTGTCCTCTAACTAGAGCGTCCTCACTTTTAAATATATCACTATATACTTTCTCTATTACTTCTCTACCTATATCATTATAACCATATCCAGTAGTTGAGTTAAAATGATATTCTGATACACTTTCTTTTTGAAAAGCCTCTAATACCTTTTTACTGTTTAAAAAGGCAATGTCGTCTATCTTTTCTAATTCATTTTTTATATTTTTTTCTGCTTCATTTACTAAATTTAATATATCATTCATGACTATCCTCCATAACTATATTACTTCCAGTTTTTACTGAGCTACCAACTAAAGCTACAATATCTCTTGCAACCTCTATAGGCTCTATTAACTTTTTTTGACCAATTCTTCTCATTTCTTCTTCTAAATAATCCTTATTCATTTCTCTTACACTATCAGTATTTACCCAGTTTGGGCTTATAGAATATACCTTAATATTTTCAAGTTCTAAAGCTAGTGATTTAGTTAAATTAATAAGCCCTGCTTTACTTGCAGAATAATCCATATTATATCTAGAACAAGTATTTATACCATCAGTAGATGATATATTTACTATAGTTCCACCATCCATTAAACTCACAAGTTTTTGTATAAGTAAAAAAGGACCTATCAAGTTTACTTCTAATACTTTCATAAACTCTTCTTTTGTCTTAGAATAAAAATCATTATCTAAAGATAGAGCCGCATTATTAATTAATACATCTATATGCTCATAGTTTTGAGTGACTATTTTACAAAAGCTATCTATACTACTATCATCTAGTAAATCTAATTTATAGTAATCAAATTTAACTCCTATCGCTTCAATTTTAGTTTTTAAAGTTTTAATATCTTCTAAAGAAGTATTATATGTACCAATAATGTTGTAATTAAAGCGCGCAAACTCAAGAGCAATTTCTCTTCCTATGCCCTTTGCGCAACCAGTTATAATAACATTCTTTCTCAAATAAACTCATCTCTCTATCTTTTATTTTTATATAATGTTTTCATCATACATTTAAAATTACTTGCCTCATATATCTTAGAGCCTATTTCCATATGAGTTATATCTAAATAATCAAACTTTCCACCAACTAAATTGATAGTAACATCTACAAATCCAGGTATGACATCCTTAGTAACATCAGGATATTTATAACTTAGTGTTGGTGCGCATAAATGTATTTTATCATACACTTTATACTTCATCATGTGCCCGTGACCTTGAAAAATAAGCTTTGAATCTATTTTATCATGGGCTTCTTCTTCATTTAATCTGTGTTTTAAAAGAATAGTATCATTTTGTATATCTAAAGTCCCACTACCATATCCTATAGGAACGATATCGTACCTAGCTTCTTTTATCATTTTTCTTATGTCTAAACCACTTGGGAAATAGTGGTACTCATGATTACCAAGAATTCCAATATTTATTATATTTTTGTCATACGGATATTTCTTAATAAACATCTCTACTTGACCATTTATATCTTTTATAGACTTTTTATCAGTAGTATAATCTCCTTCTATCATGTCTCCTAAAAACAATATAACGTTTATATCATGTTTGACCGCATAATCATAAACTTTATAAGCTAAAGACATATCTCCTTTACAGTTTCCTATATGAAGATCTGAAACAATTAAAAATCTAATACTTTTTTGGTAACTTGGAACCTCTAATCTAACACGATTACTTTCATAACCACCTTTAAGTTCATAATAAATATCAGAATTGATATAATAACTTGGTCTTAGTATATATCCATTTTTTATTATTTGTTTTATTCTAATATATAATTGTTTCTCAGAAATGCCAAGATTTCTACTTATTTCTTTTATGGTGTGTTTCGAAGAAATTAACTCTAATACTTTTTTATTTGTATCCGTCATACTATCCCCTATTTAATTATAACAAAAAAAGATATATAATTTCAATATTTTATTCAATTAAATTATAAATCCTTTTTTATTTCATCATAGAATTCATCTTTATTTATATTTTCTTGATAATACTTTAACTGATTAATTATTTTTCTAAATATTCCATCATCAACAAATCCATAAGGAACATAATTATTTATTTCTTGTTTATATATATTTTTTAAATTTATATAATTAACGGGTGCTTTTAACCTATTATCTTTATTTTTTCTTAAAGGAAAATGTTGATAATTATTTTTATGTAAAGTTTTATTACTTGAACTTGAAATCGTTAAGTAATAAAAGTGACTATCTGTAACGCGAATTATCAATACTGGATGTCCAGTTAGTGAAAAATCAATTCTTCCTACGTCTTTATAAATTATATTTCTTAGATTAATAATATCCTGTTCTTCTGCAAACATTAATATACCATTAAATGACCTTCACTATCTCTTGAGATATAATAAGTTACATTTTCATCATCGTATTTGGCGTTACAAAGTTCGTTATATTCATCATCAGTTAGTGTTACATCAGGTGTTAAAAAGAAATATCTTCCATTAATAATTTCTAATTTTTCATCAAATTTTTCATCTTTATAGCTATCATATAATTCTAACATTGTGTCTTTATATTCCTTCAAAAGTGCTTCATCACTTATTTTAGGATTAAGTTGCTTTTTTACTTTTTCTTCTAAGGAATTCCAAGGAGACTCTTGATGTGTTTGTGTGGATATTGCGTCTGCTTTTAAATAACCGTATAATCTATTGATTATTTGAAGAACCTTAATCTCATCACTAGATAAATCAATTTTTATATTTGAACTTAATAATCCATCATATTTATATTGACCATATACATATGGAATAACTGGTCCATTTTTCCATGCTTCAACATCCTTTTGTATTATATTATTATTCAAAGATAAAAACATTGCCTTTGAATAATAACATAGTTTGTTTAACAACACATTACCATCATATGAGTTTGTTTGTACTGTATTGTTATTATTGCAAAACCATTTTGCAACCATTAATGTTTTGTCCATTTTAACACCTCCCAAATTTCTAATATTATATCACAAAATTTTAGATTTTATTAAACATTAAATCTGAAATAACATATATCACCATCTTGCATTATATAATCTTTTCCCTCAAGTCTCATCTTACCCGCTTCTTTTACTTGTTTTTCACTACCTAATTTTTTTAAATCAGAATAGCTCATTACTTCAGCCTTTATAAATCCTTTTTCAAAATCAGTATGTATTATTCCTGCGCATTTAGGAGCTTTCGTACCTTTTTTAAATGTCCATGCTCTGCACTCATCCGCACCTGCTGTAAAGAATGTTTCTAATCCAAGTAACTTATAAGACGCTTTAATAAGTTTATCAATACCACTTTCTTCAATTCCAAGCTCATTTAAAAACTCAAGTTTTTGTAGACTATCCATTTCACTTAAATCTGCTTCCATTTTCGCACAAACAACTACAACTTCCGCACTATCTTTTTTAGCATACTCCCTAACTTGATCTATATATTTATTATCTCCTGTAAGTAAATCTTCTTCTGAAACGTTTGCAACAAATATGATTGGTTTACTAGTAAGTAAGTTAAATGGTTTTATATATAATAATTCATCATCTGTTAAATCTAATCTTCTAATAGGAATATTTTTTTCTAAAGCTTCTTTTAATTTTGTAAGTATAGCTGCCTCTTTTTGAACCTCTTTATCTTTAGATAAACTAGCTTTCTTACCTATCTTATTAAATCTATTTTCTACTATTTCTAAATCTGATAAAATAAGTTCTACTTCTATTATTTCTATATCTCTTATAGGGTCAACTTTATTTTCAACATGTATAATATCACTATTTTCGAAGCACCTTACTACTTCACATATAGCATCTACTTCTCTTATATGAGATAGGAATTTATTCCCTAATCCTTCCCCAGTAGAGGCACCTTTTACTAATCCTGCTATATCAGTAAATTCAAATGTTGTTGGAACAAGACTTTTAGGCTTATACAATTCATTTAAAAAATCAAGTCTTTCATCAGGCACTACAACTACTCCAACATTTGGATCTATAGTAGCAAAAGGATAATTAGCAGCTAATATATTTTGTTTTGTTATTGCATTAAAAAGAGTACTCTTACCTACATTAGGCAACCCTACTATTCCTGCTGTTAAACTCATGAAATCACCTCAATAGATAGTTTACTATATAAAATTATAAATTACAAGATATTATTTTGTTTAATATTTATACAAAAAGAAGATAAATTTATTATCCTCTTAAACATATTCAAGATAATTCGATACGTCTGTTAATGTCCATTTATCAGTTGTTACTAAAATTTTAGTTAAACTTTTACAGTTTGTAAACATCCATCCGTATGACGATACATTAGTTGTATCAAAAGAAGTTAAATCAAGCTCTTTTAAACTACTACAACCGTTGAACATACCTTGCATACTTGTTACATTTGATGTATCAAAGTTTTCTAACCCTTTTATTTCTTTTAAATTGCTACATCCCAAAAACATATTCCACATAGTTGTGACACTTGAAGTATTGAAAGTGC
Source organism: uncultured Bacilli bacterium (assembly GCA_947588925.1). Taxonomy (GTDB): domain Bacteria; phylum Bacillota_I; class Bacilli_A; order RF39; family UBA660; genus UMGS1613. The sequence continues at coordinate 26,315 of CANQAT010000004.1, forward strand.
TTAAATCTAGTTCTGTCAAACTACTACAGTTTGCAAATATAGCATGCATAATCGTTACGTTTTTTAAAGTAAATTTTTCTCCAAACTTAATATTCTTTAAATTTGTACAATTTTGAAATATTCCTCTAGTCGCATATAAATTAGTTACAACCGTTACATTCGATGTATCAAAACTGCTTAAATCTAATGATTCTAAACTACTACATCTCAAAAACATAGCCTCCATATTTTCCACTTTTGATGTATCAAAATTTGTTAAATTAAGTCCTTCAAGACTACTGCAATCACTAAACATATCTTGCATTCTTGTTACATTTGATGTATTAAATTTGGAACTAAATTTAATATTAGTTAAACTACTGCAGCCTGCAAACATAGCTCTCATACTATTTACTAAATGTGTATCAAAATAACTTAAATCTAACTCTTTTAAACCACTACATCTATTAAACATGTTATACATAGATGTGACTTGACCTGTATCAAAATTTTCTAGTCCTTTTATTTCTTTTAAATTACTACACCCTAAAAACATAGCCTCCATATTTGTTACTTTACTTGTATCAAAATGGCTTAAATCTAGTTCTGTCAAACTACTACAGTTTGCAAATATAGCACACATAATCGTTACATTTTTTAAAGTAAACTTTTCTCCAAACTTAATGCTCTTTAGGTTAGTACAATTCATAAACATACCGGTAGTCGCATATATATTAGCTACAACCGTTACTTGCGATGTATCAAAACTTGTTAAATTAAGTTCTTCTAAACTGCTACAGCCATTAAAAAGTCCATCCATATTGGTTACTTTTGAAGTATTTAATCCAACCAAATTTATATTTTTTAATGAAGTACATCCCGCAAACGAAAAACCTATCGATATAACTTTATTTGTATCTATCAAGTTTAACTCTATTTCTTCTACTCCTTGAAAATTTTGAAATATATAAGCAAGACTAGCACAACTTATATATCCGTCACTATATACATAGATTGTCCCTATTTTATCATCATAATATCCTTTTATACTTCCATCACTTTTTGATGATAAATCTGTATATTCTAGTTCTTCTAATTCTTCTTTTTTTAAACCATCAGGTAATACGCTATCTTGTAAAAATATTATCCTTTTTACTTTTGTATCTATTGTATACCTATTAGGAGCAGCTCCATTAGTTCCTTCATCTCCGACTAATGTCTTTATTTTTGTATTAAAAGTATCTCCAATTACTAGTGTACTCTCATTTAAGTTTTTAAGTATTTCTATATCTTCATCTGTTACTCTTGCATAGTAATCATCTATTAAACCTTTTAGTACTCTTGTTACTTTACTATTCTCTATTAGAAGTAATCCACTCTTTAATCCTCTTCCATCATAGTTTATAAATATCTCTTTATCTTCTAGTACTATTTTCTTTCCATTATCTGTTATTGTATATAAGCCGTCACTTACATTGTTAAATACTTCTTCATTTATAAGAGACGTATTTACTGCTCTTATATATTCACTTGTACTTATCTTTAATGATTTTATCTTTGCCTCTGTTATTATATTTAATACTATTGGTACTGCTATTATTGCTATAAATGATAATATTAATATTACTGCTAGTAACTCTACTAATGTAAATCCCTCGTTTTTCATAGTCTATTCCTCCCATATTAATCTATCTATATTATCTCATTGCCCCCCCCCCCTGTCAAGAAGAACATTTGTTTGCTTTACACTTTTTGCATAGAAATACTACGCATTTGCCTTTTAAATTAAAGAATAACTAATATAATTATTCCCTTATTCCTTACGTTTATTCATCTATTTAAAGTATACTATCAGTTACTTTTAATGTCAACAAAAAATTAGGAATATTTATCCTAACTTTCCCCTTTATTCTTCATAGAACTACTCATGTAATCCTACGATTACAATTTTATTATACCAATTATTTTTTAATGTTCAATTAATTATATTATATTTATTTAATTTTTTTAAAAATATGTGTAAAAATGTGTAAAGAAAAATTAGGAAACCCTAATTTTATAAAGTTATTGTTGAATTTATACCTATTGGTAGTCCAGTTAAATACCAACCAACTATTATTACTATCCAAACAACTGATAATATTAATATTATAGGCATAATCTTCTTAACTGTGCTAACGATACTCATATTAGTATCTTTTTCATATTTATACATAAATCCAATAGTTATAATTAAATATATGTATATTGGAGAGAACAACTTACCTACTGAATCAGCTGCCATAAATAATGTTTGAGTAAATGCTGGACTAATATTTGTCCTCATAAGAAGTGGGACATAGATGGGAGCTACCAAATTCCACTTAGTAATAGCAGATGGTATAAATATAGATATAAATACTATAGATATAAACGCTACTATAACTAATACAAGTCCAGATAAATTACTAGATCCTATGAAATCAACTACATTAGTAGTTATTACTGTAGAAAAATTTGTCCAATCTATTATCTCATATAATATTGATGTAAAAAATATTAATACAAATACATATCCAGTACCTTCAAATGATTTAGTAAGTGCATTACTATAATCCCCACTATTTTTTATATTTCTAGATACTTTACCATATATAAATCCACATACCATAAGTATTCCTATTATTAAGAACATAAGTCCTTGTGAAAGTGGTGAGGACGCTGCAAAGAGTTTACCTATATATGTTGGTTGCTCCATATCAAGTAGTAATCCTGAATGAGGTAGTCCCGGTATAATAAAGTATATAAATACTGCCATCATTAGTGCAAAAGCAATAAGAGTTACCTTACAAGCTTTCTTTGAAACATTTAGATTATCTACTTCTTCATTTCTTGGAAATTTCTTTGCAAATCTCTCTAATACTATTGTACCTACGAGTGTTAATAAAATGGTAGATACAATCATTAAAAATATATTAGATAACAATTCATAATTATAATTAGCAGTTATATTACTGGCAGCTAACTCAGTTATATCTCCTAACTGATAAGCTTGATAGTTATATATCATTCCTGTACCATAACCAATTGTAATAGATATAAACATTGTAAGTATTCCAAGACTAGAATTTCTTCCAATATATTTATATAATATACCTGCAAGTGGCAAAAGAAGTGCATAACTATAATCACCTATTATAGTAGATATTATACCAACAAGCATAACACCCATCGTTACATATCTAGGTTTAACTTTCTTAAGTGGAGTAAATATTTGCTTTAAAAGTCCACTTGCCTCTAGTATTGATACTGCTATTAATGATAGTATTACTAATACTAAAGGTTCTATTGTCTGAAAGTTAACTAACGAATTATTTAATATATATTTAATACCAGATGAACTAAATATATTATTTACTACTGTTAAATTTGTAACTAAAGTCCCCGGCTCAGTAACATATCCTCTTGTGCCTATTAAATTTAAAAAGAAACACAAAACAGATACAATAAGACATAACAACAATATTTCTACTACAGGTCCTAATTGTCGTCTTTTTACTTTATTAGATTTTTTCACTTACATCCTCCTAATATTTTAAAACCTTTTTAATTTTTTTATTAAATTCTATTCTAGGTAACATAATAGACCTATCACAAGAAATACATCTTATTTTTATATCTGCGCCTATTCTTGTTATTTCAAACTCATTAGTCCCACAAGGGTGTTTCTTCTTCATGGTTACTATACTACCTAATTTATATTCATTTTCCAAAAGACCCACCACTATTCTTTAATATTTAATACTTCTAAAATACGGTTTAAATCTGCTACATTAGTAAATGATATTTCTATTTTTTTATCTTTTATTCTTACTTTAGTATCTAATTTATCCCTTAAAAGTTCTTCAACATATTTATAGTCGTTATTAACACTACTAGTATGTCTTTCTATTTTTACTTTCTTTACTTCATTTGTAGATTCTTGTTCTAACTCTCTTACCGGTATTTTTTTAGCTACAATATCTCTTGCCATTTCAATTATTTTATTATCGTCTTCTAATTTACTAAGTACTCTTGCATGTCCCATACTTATTTGATTAGTTGCGACCATGTGTTGAACCTCTCCAGGTAAACGCAATAGACCTAATATATTAGTAATATGACTTCTACTTTTACCTACTTTTTTTGAGAGTTCATCTTGAGTTAAAGATAACTTCTCTATCATTGTTTTATAGGCATTTGCTTCCTCTATCGCACTTAAGTTTTCTCTTTGCAAGTTTTCAAGTAAAGCTATTTCCATCATCTGTTCATCATTCAAATTACGGATTAAAGCAGGTATTTTAGTAAGTCCAACTTTTTTAGAAGCTCTAACTCTTCTTTCTCCTGCAATTATTTCATAACCTTTAATACTCTTTTTTACAATGATTGGTTGAAATACACCGTGTTCCCGAATAGATTCTGCTAAATCATTTAAGGATTCATCATCAAAAACTTTTCTAGGTTGATAAGGATTAGGTCTTAATTCATCTATATTAATATCAATTATCTCTTCGTTTGTAGCTGTTTCATAAACAGCTTTTTCAAAGCTATCTAAATCTAGATTTTCTGAATTAAATAATTGCTCTAAACCTCTACCCAAAGCTCTTTTTTTAGTTTCCATTTCTTTCAATCACCTCTTTAGCTAAATTTATATAAGCCTCTGTTCCTCTACTTCTAGGGTCATATGCATGTATAGGTTTTCCATGACTTGGAGCTTCAGAAAGTCTAACAAGTCTTGGAATTATAGTATCGTAAACTTTCTCTTTAAAATAACTTTTTATCTCTTCTACAACCTCAAGTCCTAGATTAGTCCTATTATCTAACATAGTAAGTAAAACCCCTTCTATATCTAAACTTGGATTTAACTTCTTCTGAGCAATCATAATTGAATTTAGTAGTTGCATAATTCCTTCGAGTGCGAAGAACTCACATTGTACTGGAATTATTACAGAATTTGACGCAGCAAGTGCGTTTGTAGTAATTAATCCAAGTGAAGGAGGACAATCTAATATTATATAGTCAAATACATCTTTAATTTGATTTAGGTGCTTTTTTAATTGCATTTGTGGTACAAACTCTGGATTCATTCTAGACATTTCCATAAGTTCCATATCAACGCCTGCTAAATTTATTGAAGCTGGAATAAGATATAAGTTTTTAAATTTAGTTTTAGCTACTACTTTTTTTACATCTGCTCTATCCACTAACACTTCATATACGCTGTTTTCTAAATCACCTTTGTTAACTCCAACTCCTGTTGTACTATTTCCTTGTGGGTCTAGATCAACTAAAAGTGTCTTCTTTCCTAAAAGTCCCAAAGACGCAGCCAGGTTTATACTGGAAGTGGTTTTCCCAACACCCCCCTTTTGATTTACAAATGCTATTATCTTTCCCATGTTTTCACCTTTTTCATTTTCTTATATATAAATAGTTTACCATATTTTTGAGAATAAATCTATCGTTTTGACAAAAATGGTGAAAAAGGCATTTTATAATGGGATATATAATAATATATATTAGGTGGTTTTTTGAAAAAAGTTTTAATTTTATTTGGTGGAAATTCTTATGAACATGAAATTTCTTGCAAGTCAGTAAACTTCGTAATTAAAAATATTGACACTTTAAAATTTGACTATACACTAGTAGGTATAGATTTTAACAATGAATGGTATATTATAAATGATCAAGATACAATAGATTTAACTTGGAAAAGTAAAAGTGTGACTAAGATAGATAACATCATTAAATTTGCTAAAGGCTTCGATATAGTATTTCCAGTAATACACGGCAATACTCTAGAAGACGGAAAACTTCAAAGTATGTTTGAGCTATATAATATTAAATATGTAGGATGTGACTCATATACAAGTTTAATATCATACGACAAATTACTTACTAAAATAGTACTTGAAAAATATAATATTCCTCAAGTACCATACATGATTTATAGCGACAAATTTAACTATGATGAAGTAAGATATCCAGTAATAATAAAGCCGTGTAAATGCGGTTCATCCATTGGTATATCTGTAGCAAATAATGAAAAAGAATTAAAAAAGGGAATTAAAACAGCTCTTAAATATGATAATAAAATTTTAATTGAAAAATTTATTAAATATAATAAAGAATTAGAATGTGCGATACTTCAAGATAAAAAAAAGCTTATAATTTCAGATATAGGTGAAATAATAAATAATGGCAAATGGTATGACTATAAATCAAAGTACGAAAAAAAGACCAATACTACAATATCTGACATAGATAAAAGCATAAAGAAAGAAATAAAAAGATTGGCTAAAATTATATTTGAAACATTGAATTGCAAAAATTTGAGTAGAATAGATTTTCTATATGATTTAGATGAAAACATATTATATTTTAACGAGATAAATACTATTCCAGGTTTTACCGATATAAGTATGTATCCTAAATTGATTAACAATTCTGGAATAAAATTTAAAGATTTAATTACAAAGCTATTGAATTAGTAGACCATCTGTCTATAAAATAATTATTAAAACTATTATAAAATTAAGTTGGTGATATATATGGCAGTAAACAAACAATCTGATATTTATAATGTTATTGGAAAGAACATAAAAAAATATAGAAGAAAGAAAGGTTTAAAGCAAAGAGAACTTGCTGAAAAATTATATTTAAGTGATAGTTTCATAGCAAAACTAGAATCTATTACACATCAAACAATATCTATAGATACACTAGAAAATATCGCACAAGTTCTTGGTTGTGATATTAGAGATTTCTTTGATAGAAGTGTTATGGACGAAAAATAAAAAGGATTTAATCCTTTTATTTTTCTTTAGCGTCCTGTTTTTTTCTAAGTTCTGTATTAAGAATTTTTTTTCTCATTCTAAAGTTAAGTGGTGTGACCTCAACAAGTTCATCCTCATTTATATAATCAAGACAAATCTCTAAACTCATAAGTCTTGGTCGTTTTAAAACAACTGTATGATCCTTACTAGCTGAACGAGTATTAGTCAAGTTTTTACCTTTTACAACGTTTACAGCAAGATCGTTATCGTGGTTGTTCTCACCTACTATCATACCTTCATATACATCAGTTCCAGATTCTATAAACATAACTCCTCTGTCTTCAAGATTACCTAGTGAATAAGCTGTTGCCTTACCATTTTCCATAGATACAAGTACTCCATTTTTTCTAGAACCTACATGAGTTCCTGCTTGTTTTCTATATTCTTTATAAGTGTGATTAAGTATACCATAACCTTTAGTCATAGTCATAAACTCAGTTGAAAAACCTATAAGACCTCTTGTTGGAACAGTATAGTGAAGTTTAACTTGACCATCTATACTAGTCATATTCTCCATAACGCCCTCACGGTTTCCTAGTGCTTCTATTACTGATCCTACATATTCTTCTGGTACATCTATTTGTACATCTTCAAAAGGCTCACAAACCTCACCATTAATCTCTTTTTTTATTATAGCAGGTTTTGATACTTGAAGTTCAAATCCTTCCCTTCTCATATTTTCTATTAGGATAGAGAGGTGGAGCTCACCCCTACCGGATACTATAAATGATTCTGAATCACCCTCAACTGGAGCGACCTTTAGTGATACATCTCTTTCAGTTTCTTTTCTTAGTCTTTCTTCTATCTTTCTTGCTGTTACAATTTTTCCTTCTCTACCACAAAATGGACTAGTATTAACTCCAAATGTCATTTGAAGTGTAGGCTCATCTATTCTAAGGAGTGGAAGCGCTTCTTCCTTACCTACTTCACATACAGTCTCTCCTACAGATATATCAGGTAATCCTGCAATAGCAACTATATCTCCTGCGCTTGCCTCATCTATTTCAATTCTTTTAAGTCCTAAAAAACCATATATTTTAGCAACTCTAAATTGTTTAATACTTCCATCAATTCTAACACAACTAACCATTTGATTTACTTTAATAGTACCTCTTTTTACTAAGCCTATTCCAATTCTACCTACAAAGTCGTTATAATCTAAGAGTGCTGGTTGGAATTGAAGTGGTCCTTCTTCCTCTTTTGGAGATGGAATATTATCAATAATTAAATCAAGTACTTTAGTCATATCTTTCTCTTGTGTAGAAACATCAGGTGAATAGCTTGATGTACCGTTTATAGCTGATACATATACAATTGGGAAATCTAAGTCATCTATATCTGCTCCAAGTTCTATAAATAAATCCATAACTTCATCTATTACTTCTTTAGGTCTAGCAGACTCTTTATCTATTTTGTTTACTACTACAATTGGTTTTACACCAGCGTCAAGGGCTTTTTTAAGTACAAACCTAGTTTGTGGCATAGTTCCTTCATAAGCGTCAACAACTAGTAATACACCATCTACCATGTTCATAATACGTTCTACTTCTCCACCAAAGTCAGCATGACCCGGAGTATCAAGTATGTTTATCCTATAGTCTTTATAATTTATCGCTGTTGTTTTAGCAAGTATTGTAATACCACGTTCCCTTTCTATATCGTTCGAATCTAAAGCTCTTTCTTGAACTTCTTCGTTATCTCTAAATGTTCCACTCGCTTCAAGTAATTTATCAACTAAAGTAGTTTTACCGTGGTCTACGTGTGCGATTATAGCAATATTCTTCTTTTTCATTTTGATACACTCCTCGTATAATAGTTTTTGTAAGAAATAATTTATGTATTTTTTTCTTACATCAACTATTTTATTTTTATTCTATTTTTAAAGTAAAATAGTTAAACTTTGTTGGATTATTTTACCCTTGTGTTATTATATTATTGAAATATGATAACTAGGATATATTCATTTGCCTCCTGTAACCCATAAGTGGTGTTTACTATTATAGAATGTTTCCCTACTTATTAGTTATTATCCTTCTAACTCAGATGATGTTTCTCTTTTAAGTTTAATCGCAGCAAATTATCCTTAAACAAAGATGTATTCTTATAACGAGGTTGTTGTCAAACTTTTAAGCAAGGGTATCTGTAGTCCATCTTATTTCACAAAAATATTTTTATGAAAGGTGGTGATAACTATGCCTAACTGTTTATTCATTGGTGTTGATGTTGCCTTAAAAGGTAATCAATTCTGTGTTATGAATTTTGATCAACATGTCTATTTCAACCTTAAGTTTCCCAATAATCCAGAAGGAAATGATATGGTTATTAATAAAATTAAAGACATTGAAGATAAATTCTTTTTCGAAAAAATTATTATTGTCATGGAATCTACTGGAATGTATTCTTTTCATCCTGCGTGTTATCTTTCTTCTAATGAATACTTGAATAACTTTCATACGGAAGTTTATCAAATAAACGCTTGCGATTTTGATAAATATAAGAAAAGTTTCCATGACTTAGAAAAAGAAGATGGTATTGACGCTTACATACTTGCCGACTATGCAAGAGTAGGCAGAACTAAATCTCTTTATCCTTTTAGAGGTTCTCAATACATAGCTCTTCAACGTCTTACAAGACAAAGATACCACATTTGTAAAGATTTGATAAGAGAAAAAACGTATATTATGAATAATTTATATCTTTCTTTCTCCGGTCTTATTTCTTTAAACAAAAATGAATTGCCTTTTTCTGACATGTTTGGGGCTACTTCTTCCGCTTTCTTTGAAGAATTTGTATCTCCTGATCAATTTGCTGAGTCTTCTTTAGAAGAACTTATAGATTTTATTTCTGTTAAGGGGAAAAATCATACTAAAAACCCAGAAAGTAAAGTTTCTACTTTACAAAAAGCTGTTCGTTCTTCTTATCGTCTTAACCAAACCGCATATGAGCCAATTAATATTGCTATTGCTTCTTCTTTAAACACTATTAAGTTCTATCAAGAGCAACTTAAAAATATTGATAAAGCTATCTTAAATACTGTTCTTGGTTTAGACTCTAATGTTTATAACATTCTATTATCTATTCGTGGTATTGGTAAAGTGTATGCCGCTGGTATTATGGCAGAAATCGGTAATATTGATAGATTCTCTCATAATTCAAAATTAGCTAAATATGCTGGCCTTTATTGGAAAAGAAATCAATCTGGCGAATTCGATAGTCAAGATAAAAAGTCTTCTAAAAAGTCTAACAAATATCTTAGATACTATCTTGTAGAAGCTACGGCTTCTTGCGTAAGACAAGGCTTTCCATTTATCAAAGACTTTTATTACATCAAATATAATGAAGTTACTAAACATCAACATAAACGTGCACTCGTTTTATCTGCTCGTAAACTTGAAAGATTGATTTTTGGATTGCTGCGAAAAAATCAATATTACAAACCACTGGACTCAGTTCAAAATTCAAAGAACATTTAGTTTGTCTTGATTAGGCAAACGTTTGTTTCAATTCCCGTTGAAATCTTTTTAGCATGCTCTAATTTATTTAAATATACCAAAAATATATTTAAAACTTTTTAATTTTACCTATTGACTTTTACCAGATGTTCTTCAAAACACTTTTTACATTATAGCACACTTTTGAAAAAATGCAATATTTTGTTTGACAATAATTATTTTTTATAATATAATGTATGTAGTGAAGGAAACTTCATATAATAAAAAAGAGATACATTTGATTTGTGTGTTAGGTGTTTCTCTAATCTGTTTAATCTTGGAAAACACCGTAATCAAGCTGATTCGGTGTTTTCATTTAAGTTAGTCCTTTTTAAGGACTATGATTGTATATAATACAATAACTGCAAAAGCAATTACTAATTCCATTAGAATTAATCCTTTCTATAGATATTTTATCCATAGAAATCACCTCTTTTCTACTGTCAACGACAGATAGATTAGAGTAAAACACCTATAATCAAATGTATCAATATAATTATATACTATTTGGGAATATAAAGTCAACAAAATATTGAAACTTTTGTTTGCAAAATTAAATCTTTAAAATATGAAAGTAAAGTATTATAAAACAACTAATATTTTTAAATTTGATTGCCAAAAATAGTTTGACAATAATTATTTTTTATAGTACAATGTATGTAGTGAAGGAAACTTCACATAATGAAAAAGAGATACATTTGATTTGCAGGTTAGGTGTTTCTCTAATCATTAGATTTGGGAAAACAATCAAAGTTGATTTGGTGTTTTCATTTGAGTTAGTCCTTTTTAAGGGTTAGGGTTGCGCAGAGCAATCCTTTTTTAAACAAAAAGAACACTATTTAATAATGTTCTTAAGTATATAATCCATAGTAATTTTAATATCAGGAAAGCAATCAATCTCCTCTAATTCTTCCCTTGAAAACCAACCAATATCATCACTTTCTTCTCTATTGAGAATAAAATTGGAATCATCATTTGGAACAGCAGGATATATTATATCTATATGCATATGAGTCTCACCATCAGAAGTAGTTCTTCTGTTTTTTTGTATTCCAAGAGGTCTAATAAAGTCATCTTCCCTAGGAAATCTCTCACCTAAAAGTCTTACTCTAAGTCCAGTTTCCTCATATACTTCTCTTACAGCTGCTTCCTCCGGAGTCTCATTGCCCTCTATATGTCCACCCGGTTGTGTCCATCTTCTATTTTTTCTATGTTTAATAAGTAATATTTTTTTTGTAATTGGATCAATTACAAACGCAGATGCGCAAAAATGTCTTACCATACTACCACCAATACTAATATATCAAATTTATATGCATTTGTCATAATTTTAAATAAATATATTATCTACTTTACACTATTTTACAAGTTATTCTAAAATATCTCTGGATTTTATTTCCAAGTTTTTTTCATATATAGTTATTTTTTCGTTTATATCAAGCGTTGCAAGTAATATTTTTGATAAATCATCATAACCTTTGATCTTTAATTCCTTCCTTAACCATTTTTCATCCTTTTTCATATACTTTAAGTTTTTATACATTATTTTACTATCTATAATAACATTTGCGCAAAGACTTTCTTTAGATACCTTCAAATTCATATCTTTAGGAGTTACAGGTCTATAATCTTGGCGAGGAAGTATACTAAGTTTTCCATTTGCTTCCATTACTGCAAACTCTACTTGAGAAAGATCGAAATATCCATTACTTCTAATTTCTTCTAACATATCATTTATATCAAATTTAACCTTTCTTAAATTTTTCTCAAGTATTTTACCATCTTGTATTATTACTGTAGGAGTACCCATAAAAAACCTTCTAAGCCATATACTTTTAATAGTTCCATAAGATATCAAATAAGCAACTACGCCAAATATAAGTACTGCAAGAATACCATTTAATTCATTTGATTCTAAGTTTATAGTCATCTCTGCTGCAAAGTTACCTATTGAAATACCTATTACATAGTCAAATAAAGATAATTGTGAGACTTGTTTTTTTCCTAGCATTTTAGTAACTAAAAAAAGTGTTATTAAAGATGATAAAGCACGCACAGTAACATCTAATAGTTCTTTAATATTTATTTCCATATGATCACCAATTTTAGTATTTACAATATTTTAAATTAAATACAAAAAAGAGACTATTTAGCCTCTTTAGTAAATCCATATTTACGATTAAACTTTTCAACGCGTCCAGTTTTTGATACTGATACACCATCTTTTCCGCCTTTATAGAAAGGATGACATTCATTACAAACTTCTAAGTGTAAATCAGGTTTATTAGATTTAACTTTAAAAGTATTTCCACATGCGCATTTTACTGTAGTTTCAACATACTCTGGATGGATTCCTTTTTTCATTTTCTCTACCTCCCGCCATGACTAATAAAAGTCATAGAAATTTAATTACTTACATAGTTTATCAAATTATTTAAAAATTTGCAAGTGTTTTTATTAATCTTTTAAACTACAATTTATTATATTACTTATTTCCATTTCCAATTCTTAACTTCTGGCATATCCTCGCCATATTCTCTTATGTAATTATTGTGTTCCACAAGTTTGTCTTTACACCACTGTACTAATCTAGAACTTCTATTGCCTAGTTGTGGCAAATATCTTAATGCGTCTATTACTAAATTAAATCTATCAATCTTATTTTGTACTCTCATATCAAAAGGTGTGGTTATAGTACCTTCCTCTTCATAGCCATGTACATGTATATTTTGATTATCTCTATCATATACAAGTTGATGTATTAATGATGGATATCCATGGAATGCAAATATAATAGGCTTATCTTTTGTAAATATAGAGTTATAATCAGAATTTGTAAGTCCATGTGGATGTTTCCTCTTGGATTCAAGTCTCATTAAATCTACAACATTTACAAATCTTATCTTTAACTCAGGGAAATTTTCTCTTAATATAGTAGTAGCTGCGAGTGCCTCTAAAGTTGGAGTATCTCCCGCACACGCCATAACTAAATCTGGCTCAGAATCCTGATCATTACTTGCCCAATCCCAAATACCAATTCCGTTTGTACAATGTTTAACTGCCTCGTCCATAGTAAGCCACTGAGGACGTGGGTGTTTTGAAGCTACAATCACATTTATGTAATTTTTACTCCTTATACAGTGATCAAATACAGATAGTAAACAGTTAGCGTCTGGTGGCAAGTACATTCTAACGATATCAGATTTCTTAGTTACTAAATGATTTAAAAATCCCGGATCTTGATGTGTATAGCCGTTGTGGTCCTGCTGCCAAACATGAGAAGTTAATACGTAGTTTAGTGAGGCAATCTCTTTTCTCCAAGAAAGCTCACTAGTTACTTTTAACCATTTAGCGTGTTGACTCGTCATGGAATCTACTATTCTTATAAAAGCTTCATATGAATTGAAAAAACCATGTCTACCTGTAAGTAGATATCCCTCAAGCATACCTTCACATACATGTTCTGAAAGCATAGAATCTATTACTCTACCACTTTCACTTATAAACTCATCATCTGCGCTTTTATTTCCTAGAAACTGTCTATTAGTCTCTTCAAATATATATTTAAGTCTATTAGACATAGCCTCATCTGGTCCAAACACTCTAAAGTTTTTATTGTCTTCGTTATATTTTATTATATCTCTAACAAATTTGCCTAACTCTATCATGTCCTGTATTTCTATAGAACCGGGCGCTTTAACATCTACAGCATAATTTCTAAAATCTGGAACTCTAAGCTCTTTTAATAATAATCCACCATTAGTAATAGGATTTGCCCCCATCCTTCTATTTCCTTTAGGACATAACTCTTTTAATTCTTTTCTTAAAGTTCCTTTTTCATCAAACAACTCTTCTGGCTTATAACTTCTCATCCAATCTTCAAGTATTTCTAAGTCTTCCTTTGAATCTATCGTGATTGGAACTTGATGTGATCTAAATGTACCTTCTATTTTACTACCATTTACTTCTTTAGGTCCTGTCCATCCCTTTGGAGTTTTAAGTATTATCATAGGCCATAGAGGTCTATCTGTACTGTTTAAGGCATGAGTTTTTATCTCCTTAATCATTGAAACTGCTTGCTCTAAAGCTTCAGCCATTGTCTCATGTATATCATAGACACTTAAAGATGGATTTATATCAACGTATATTGGGGTATACCCACATCCATAAAAGAAAAATTTTAACTCTTCTTTAGATATCCTAGAAAAAACAGTTGGGTTAGATATTTTATACCCATTTAAATTAAGTATAGGTAGTACTACTCCATCAGTTTTAGGATTTATAAATTTATTTAAGTGCCATGAAGTTGCAAGAGGTCCTGTTTCAGCCTCTCCATCTCCAACAACACACGCAACTATCAAATCAGGATTATCTAGTACCGCACCAAAAGAATGAGCTAAGCTATATCCAAGCTCTCCACCTTCGTTTATTGATCCCGGAGTCTCTGGCGCAACATGGCTTGAAATACCTCCCGGGAATGAAAACTGTTTAAATAGTTTTTGCATACCTTCTATATCTTCAGTAATATTAGGATATACTTCCGAATAAGATCCCTCTAAATAAACATTAGAAACAATCGCATTTCCTCCATGCCCCGGACCAGATACATAAATCATATTAAGATCATATTTATTAATAATTCTATTTAAGTGAGTATATATAAAATTTTGTGTTGGTACTGTTCCCCAGTGCCCTACTATTTTTCTTTTAATATCACTCATTTCAAGTGGTCTTCTAAGCAGTGGATTGTCAAGTAAATATAATTGTCCTACAGATAAATAATTCGCAGCCCTAAAATATGCGTCTAATTTTAAAGCCATCTCTTCACTCAATACTTTATTCATAAAGCCTCCTTTTATTCTAAATATATTATATAACAAATTTAATTTTATAACAACAAAAAAGCTAAATTATCTTAAACGAATATGATTAATTTATGATAATGTCTTAAGTGTTAACTTTTGAAAATGTCTCAAAAGTAATATATAATATGTCACTT
>CANQAT010000005.1 GCA_947588925.1 uncultured Bacilli bacterium
ATATTAATAATGACACATGTAACATTTTCGCTAATTATTCATTTTTATTTATGTAACATTTTCAAAAATTTTTCACAACTATATTTTAAATTTTATTTTTATATTAGTAATCTATACTCGATGGTGTGTTTTAATACATCACATAAGCCATTTTAGGTTATACGTAACCTATTATGGAATAAATTTAGTAATATTATATTGGTGGTATAAGTGAACAGATTAAAGGATTTAAGAGAAGATAATGACCTACTTCAAAAAGATGTAGCAAAAGCATTAAATATGTCTCAAACTGGATATTCAAAATATGAAACAGAAACTAACGATATACCGACAAGCATACTTATAAAATTAGCGTTCTATTATGAAACAACGACCGACTATATACTTGGTCTTACAAATGATAAAACTATTAATTATAAAAGAAATAAGAGCAATTAACTCTTATTTTGTTTTTACAGTGTCTATAACTTCTGGAATAACAAATATAGCTTGTTGATTCAACCCTTCCATTTCTTTTAAATTGCTTTTATAAGATAACGTAAAATCATTTTTACTGTCTTTAGATAACTCTGGATTATTTAAACATTCTTCATATACCTCTTTTGGATTTAATTTGCTTTTATCATCCCATACTACTTTACCATCACGAGATATTAAAGCCATATAATCTATAATATGATTACTATATCCCTCTTTATATATTATACCAACACTACTTGGGAGTGTTAATACAGAGTAATCATGAAAACTTTTAGGAACTTTTCTTATTATATGATTGCTATTTTTCATTATATCTGCTCTTAAGTTACACGCTTCATATGATATATCTTTATAAGTTGACAGAAATAGAACTGTATTATTATATCCAATACTCTTTAGATCACTCATACACTTGAGCGGAACAGTAGGTTCCCTCATACCCCATTCAAGTAATAAATTATATCCTTTCTTTGATGCCATTTCTATTAATTTATCTGTCATTACTCCAGCAAAATAATGTGTGAAATCAGCTATATCATTACCTTTTGTATCATTAACAGTTTCAGTTTTATTTTTCCAAAACTCTTTTATATAATTTTCTATTTCTAAATAATGAGGATGATACATTCTATAATTATCTATTCCTATTTCTATTGCATTCCCTATTTTGTTTTTTAATTCCATAGAAAGAACAGTTTTCCCACTTCCAGGTTGACCTCCTATAAATATCGCACTAGGATTATTTACTGGTGTACAATTTCTTGAAATATGTTTAAATGCCATACTACATGCGTATTCTAACTCGCTATCAGTAAAACTTGAAAGTCTTATTACATCTTCTTTAGGATAACCCCTTTTTATTAATGATTCTAATCTACTATTCATTTATGATACCCTCTATTTTATTTATTAAATCATCTAATATATTCTTATAATTATTTAATAAATTTTCATCTTCACACTCTCTTATTTTATCCTCCATAAGTTCTAACTCTTTAAGTAAATTTTTAAGTTCAATATTATTATTGTTTTTTAAATAACTAATACTTAGTGCATATATATTTTCTATATATTCAAGAGTTACTTCTTTTATTAAATTTATATCCATAAGCCCTCCTAGAAAAAAAGCAATTAATTGCTTTAATTTTCAGTATTATAACTCATTTCTTCAACAAGACCTTTTAATTTAATTTCTGTTTCTTTCCATTCATCATCACTGTAACCCATATAAAATATTTTATCAATTTGTTCATGATCAAATACTAAATTCCTATCAGCTGATATTAATCCTTCTGGATATAAACATCCTATATAATCAAATATTTTATCTCCAGTTTCTATTGATTTTGCAGCAAAGCCAATAATCATTACTCTTTTTTGAGCATCTTTTAATAATACTACTGTACCTATTGGTAAATATTTTTCTTTATTCATCTTCTTCCTCCTTATAAAGTCTTACCTTTAATTACTTCTTTTTTTTTATCTAATATTTCAGTAAGTATAGATTTTCTGTCAGCTAATAATCTTGAAACTTCTTCTTTTTTTATAGTTAAATACCCCCCATGATAAAAAGGACTAAATTTAAAATCTAAATCGGATACATCTACATAAGGTTCTTCATTTATCAAATCAATTTCTGCAAATCCTTCTGCAACATAACCTACAGGAAATACTCTATTTTTATATTCAGCGTACAACCTATCTCGTATAATATCACTTAAATCATCTAAATTTACTCTTGTTTCATAATAACCCTTTTTATTTCTTTCTGAAAATTCATTAATTGGCGCATCAGAAAGTAAGCAACCATTGTAATTACTGTCAATAATCAAATCGTATACAGTATCATTATATAATGCACTTAGCATTATATCTTTGTAAATATAATGTTTTCTGTCCAATGGATAATAAACTAAATTTTTATTCATTATTACACCTCCTATTGTCTATGAACAATTCCCTTTGAATCTATTATTGCGACTAAAATTTTTTTATCTCCAGATATTTTATAAATTGCACCATCCTTTATATCCGATCTACCGTCCATTCCATAAAATTCAACTCCTCCTAGTTTGCTTGAATTTCCTTGATTAAGTGTTATACCTGTTCCGGTGTACGGATTATTTGGTACATTATAATATTTTGGATCCTCTATATACATATTTTCTTTAGGGATCCCTGATAATTGTGAAGTTCTCTCTAATTGAGACTTAATATTATCATAATATGTTTGATTTGCCATATCCTCTGCAGAAAGAATTTGTTGTCCATATGCATCATATATAGAATCGTATATTTCTTTACTGTCTGGATTGACATAATCCGTTGTTGGTGTCACTCTAGTAACAACCTTTGAACCATTTGAAGCATGGAAGTTTCCCTCTATAACATAAAAATCATTAAGTGTACCATCAGAATTCTCAAATGGATTATCTTTGTATCTTAAACCAAAACTATCAACAATTTGTTCTCCAGTTTTAAGTGCA
Organism: uncultured Bacilli bacterium; assembly: GCA_947588925.1. Lineage (GTDB taxonomy): Bacteria > Bacillota_I > Bacilli_A > RF39 > UBA660 > UMGS1613. The sequence goes on from CANQAT010000005.1 coordinate 2,967, forward strand.
TCAGTATCATCTGCTAATCCTATACATGATCCAACAGTAGCTGAAGAGCCATCCGAATAAAACCTTTGAAAATCTGCTTCGCTAATTGCTTTCGACACTCTCGTTCCATCCTTAAGAGTTCCATCGCTATTAGTTATACCAGCTGTTAATTTATTCCTAATTTCAAAAATTGTTCTTTTTTGATTATCACTTAATTCATTTTGAGGAGTCCTGCTAAGAGTTACATACTCCTCAACGGTAATTCTTTGTTCCTTACATAATTTTCCTAAATCACTATATGAAGGCATACCCTGCGTATATTTATTATAATAATCATTAACTCCCTCTCTAAATAAATCTTCTACAACATTCTTACCTAAATTAATAGTATATTCACCAAATAAGTATGCTAAATCTTTGACACTAAATTCTTTGGCACCAGTTATATATGGAATAATATCATCTGCTGTCATGAACCCTGCACTAATATAATTCCCTATTGCCCCTTTAGAAAGTAATGCTTTTTTTAAATTTTCTATTATAAATTCTTTATTAAAAATCGTATTAAAGAATTGTTTTCCTACAACCTTAATCCCGCTTTTAGTTGCTTCCTTACCTATTGTGTAGACTTCTCGTCCAAACTTTCCTTCTGCATACCAACTAAGTGAGCCCAAAGCTCCACTTCCAAACATAGCAGCATATTCCCATCCAGTTGTATCCGTTCCATTTTTCCAAATATTCTCTGCAGCTTCTCCGTAACCATCTAAAAAACCAACTCCAGCCACCAAAAAAGGTCCAGCTACCGGGACAGCACTGAGTGCTGTTGCGGCTACCATTTTAGTGACATCTTTTGTAACATTTCTTACACCTTGAGCGACTTTACTATCATATTTCAAGTATGAAGCATCGTTTATTCCAGATAAAATTCCACCTTTTCCATATAAAGAATCGTTAAATTCTGTTACTAGATCCCTTGCAACAAATTCCTTGATATGAGTCGTGTCACATCCACACCAATCACCAATCGTTGCAATTAATCCGCCTCCTCCGTCTATAACGACACTTTCTACAACATCAGCTACGCCACTTAATAAACTCGTAATTCCTACTATTTCAGTAGCCCTCGTACTTACTATAACATCTTTAATAGTCTTCCAAAAACTTTTCTTCTCTTTCTTTACTTCGTTTTTAGCTTTTTCTATTCCTTTTTCTAAGTCAAATACATTATGACTAACATTATCGTATTTGCTATAATCTATATCCTCTACATCACCATAAAATTGCCCTTTAAATATATTTGACGGATTATTATTTACATTATATGTTTTTACACTATTAAGTTTTACATTACTTGTTTTAAAGTTAATTCCCATTACAATCAATCCCTACTCATGATTTATTATATCTTTCATATCATTCGATTTAATATTAGAAATTCCATTATACCCTGAATTTGCAACCGTTATTCCTGATCCCAAATCATAATTACCTTTTGGAATGTTATCTGAATTAATATTATTTGTATTTGTTTGATAAGTGTTAATAGTATTACCAATAGCGGTACTAGGTTTAAAATTAATATCTGTTTTATTACCAGAAACAAAACCTATATTACTACTTAAATTCCCAATTCTTTTTATATCATTCAACTCTATTTCATTATTTCTTCCAGTTTGAAATTCAATATTATCGTTTAAATTTGATACTTTATTTTGTTTATCAAAATCAATTTTATTATTATTTGCAAATGTAGAATTTATATTTTTACCTAGATCATCAACCTTTTTTACATCTTTTAAATTGATATCATTTAAAGTAGAAAATGAACTATTGATATTACTACCCAAGCCATCAACTTTACTATCATTATTTAGTTTTATACTATTAACTTGATTAGTATAAGTTACACTAGGACTATTTAAATTAGGATTTCCCTTATTAAAATCGTTAATAGGTTTAGAAATAACACTGCCATACGTTTCTAAATCATCTTTATTATTTATCTTTACATTTAGGTCAGATAACTTCCAAACATATTCAGTTAAATCTAAATTCATATTAAATTGTCCAATACGCTTTACTCTAACTTTAGAATCATTAATTTCATTATTTATTGAATTTACAAACACCGTAATCTCTGATATCAAATCTTTTATTGAAACACTTATATCCCTAATCTCTACCTGTAATTTGTATATTAAGCTTAAATATTCAAAATCAGGTCTAAATAGATTTATGTTTATTTTATTTAGACTTTGATCTAAAAGTGTTATTGAACGTTTCAAAGTAGTTATACAACTATTTATTTCACTATCATCAAATTTAAGCGTTATAGAATCTTTCCTACATCCTTGCTTTGAACACAAATAATCTATATTATTTGTAAATTGTTGAATTTCACTATATAAGTTATCTAAATAACAAAAATAATCTATTATATTACTTCTATCCCTTTTTATTTTTTCCTTAAATACAGGTGAGTTTACATCATTCCAAGCTGAATCTAAATACGATAAACTACCATAAACTAAATCCATATCTTCTACATAACCTTTTTTTATTTCTTTGTATCTTGATATATCGTCATTAATCTTTGGTATATCTAGTTTGAAATATGTCATTTTATCACCTACATATTACTTATTTTAGGAATTATTTTATTATTTAAATTATTTATTTGATTAGAAACTTTTTTGATAATATTTGATATTTCATCACACTTAAAACCATCATTATTGAATTTAATTGATTCCCCTAAAGTGCTTTGAACATTTTTTAAATTATTCTTTACTGTGTTTAAGTTATTTTTTATTTTTTTCATGTTATTTAACAATTCTTGATCATTCATTTTATCAACCTCATTTTTAGATAAGTATTAGAAATTCTAATACTTATCTAAAAATAGTAATTAAATTACTATTTTTAACTCCACCTAGAACTTCCCAAATCATTAAGTGATTGATCTATCTGTGTGTTGGCCTCTTGTATTGAACTTTGAATGTTGGCATCAGAAGAACTATAGTTTTGAGTCATTAATTGGTCTAACGCATTATACATATCTTTTACTGCAATAGTTACCTCAGCAATAGCATCTCCAGTTTTAGTTATATAATTTTTTATAGAACTAGCTTGCTCTCCAAAGAATGCTTGATCAGTTTGAATTTCATCAAATAAATTATTTGTTTGGGCCTTTATTTGAGCAACAAAGTTATCAACTGCTGATTCTATTTCTCTTTTACTTGTAGCGTACCTTAATCCTCTATTATCCTCATCTGTCAAATATATTAAATGAGGCTTTACTATAGGATCGTCTTCTTTTGGCCTAGATATTACTGGTTTTTCTACTTTAAATGAAGAAAACAAACTGTTTTTTGCTGTATCACCGGTTAAAGTGTTTTTTTGTTGAAAATCATGCCATGCATATGCCAAGCCCTCAATGGTATCTAATGAGCTTTGAGCCAAGTTGTATGCATTATTATATAATGTACAAATTCTATCAGCTAATCTAGCCTCATAGTCTTGCTCATCTTCTCCAATCCAGTGTGCTTGAAGAGTTTTATATACAGGTTCCCATTGTTGCTGTGTATAGATACCCATGTTTTTATAAGCTTCCGCAATTCTATTCATTAATTCATTGGCTTTACTAACATTATAACCAATGTATGCTCTTTCGCTACCTCCGCCAGTATTAAGTGCTACGTGTGCCATATATCTTACCTCCCTATTATAAATTAGAATTTAAATGATTTACTTGAGTTTTAAGATTAAAATCCTGTCTTTGATAACTTGTTTTAACACTATATAAAATATCAGAATAGTTATTAATAAGTTTCAATATTGAATTTAGATTTAAAGCTTGATTTATAGGTGGTCCAAATAAATAATCAAGACCACTACCGGTATAACACTCCTTAAGATCATTTATAATACTTAAAAACCTATTTGAATCACTACTAAGTGAACGGATATAGCTATTATTTTTATTTATCAGTGCGTCTATATTATCAAGATTAACTCCTATCATTAAATCCTCCTTGATAACACTTGGCTATGTTATCTAATATAAGATTACCATTTATTTATCGGGTCAATCTTTCTATAACCTAAATTAGAATATATAAAATTTAAAAAAGATTGTACTAACTGTACAATCTAAACTAATATAATTTTTTTATTATTATTAATATTTGTATCTCTTATGATAAGATCTTCCATATATAAACTAGATGTCTCAGGATCAAATATATAATGGGATTTATCTACATCAAAGCTAAAATCGGATAATTCGTAAACAGATTTAACTATTAGCTCTATAATTTTTTTAACACTTTCATTAGTTGGAATATATATTTCATATTCCTCATCTATATTTGGAACATAAACTTTAACCAATACTTTATTCTTCATCTTCTTTTTCCCTTTCTCCAACTATTTTAATCAAATCTGCTTCTCCGTTTTTAGCAACCCATGCATATTGTTTATCTATTTGTTCTTTGAACTTATTTCCATAATCGTTACAATTTATAACGGTTTGTTCCATAAATCCATTTCCTACCCAAATACCGTTTGAATTATTTGTAACACTAGAATACCAATTCTCAAACCCAACTTTTTTGAGTTTAAAGCTTGAATCTACAAATACTAAATTTACATTATCAAGTGTTTTAATTCCTTTAAAGAAGCCATTGAATTTCTTTTCATTCATACTTCCTTGGAATTTTTCAAGTCCTGCAATTATACATAGTACTTTAATATCTTTTCCATCTATTTGTGCGTCTAAGAACTCTTCAAATTTAAGTATAAATTCTTCAAAGTTTTTATCTGCATAAGTATTTACACTTCCACCTATACTAGATAATTCTTGTTCTGTATCTATAAGCACAACCATATGTCCTAGTTTTCTTACACCATATATAATAGTTTTAAGTAGATCCATTGTATTTTTTACATCTTTAGAGCTTATAATAGTTGCTTTATCATTAAAGAAATTATAGAAAGATGTTTTTAAGTTTCTCTTGCTTATACCTACCGGCAAATTATTTATATTAGTTATATCTTTATCAAGCATTTCTATAGTGACTTCTTCTGGTAGTACTGGAATCTTAGGAGCTTTAGTATTACAAGTTTTAGATACTTCCGCAATTTTAGCCTTAACAAATTCAACTAAGTTATCTGGATTACATACTTGTGCGGTTTGAAATTCATATACTTCATCAGCCCTAAACAAACCTCTTCCATCATATTCTGCAGGATATACATTTCCTATCTTTCCTAATATGTCCACATAATCGCTTTTATCTGGCATATCAAGTACGAAAGTATGGTGGAAATTACGCTCTACTTTACTATAGATACTACGTGAGCTAGTCGCACTTATTACAAAAATTATACCGTATCTCTCACCCTCACGAGTAAGCTTAATTAATGTATCTTCTAAGGCAGAATAGCTTTCTTTAAAGCTATCGTAATTATTAAATATAATGAGTTTTAAAGGTACTTTTTGTCCACTATTTTTAATATAGTTTTTATATTCACCATTAAAGTCTGCAAATAGTTTCTTTCTATAACTAATCTCATCTGAAATAAGTGAGATTAATTTAAGTAACTTATCTTTTTCAGATGAATAAACTATATCTCCAACTTGTGGGAATCTATCATATACCCTTAATGACTCAGATCCAAAATCTATTATATAGATATTTATATCTTCTGGAGTGTATACTACCGATAGTGAATATATGAGAGTTGATATGAACATCTCTCTATTAGTTCCTGATGAGCCGTATACTAAGGTATTACCCTCATCATTTAGTGTAAGTGTTAATATATCTTGATATTGTTTTGATGGTGCGTCATACTCACCTATTAAAGCCGTAACTGTATCTTTTTTAGTAAAGTTATACTTTTTAAATATATCATCTACATATATATCTTTAGGAATACTATCTAGCCATAAATTCTTAGCTTTTAAATTTTCTTTTTTAGCTAGTGCGCATATATATTTCATTATATTAGATAATTCATCCCCGTTATCCTCTGTCGCGACTACCTCTTTAATATCTTCTAAATTCTTTATTACATTTCCTGTATTATCTATAAATGATATAGATCTATCATAATTTTTCTTAACAGAGTCCGTTGCTTGGTATTGCACTCCAGCATATCCTGATTGACCTAATACAAATATCTCATCATTACCAACTTGTAAGTAAAATCTACCTGCATTAGTAATATCTGCAGCGTCAGGGCGTTTTAACATTTCATTAGAATCTGATCTATCTTGTACTTTTAAACAAACTCTAAACTTAGTATTTGACCATATTTGATCATTGACAACCCCGCTAGGTTTTTGTGTTGCAAGTATTAGGTGTACCCCAAGTGAACGACCAATTCTTGCAGCAGAGATTAAATCATCCATAAACTCAGGTTGTTGCGCTTTCAACTCTGCAAATTCATCACTTATAATAAATAAGTGTGGCATAGGTTCATCTATTTTACCTTCTCTAAAGAATTTTTGATATTTATATATATCTATAGTACTCTCACCTAATTTATCTCTTACTTCATTGAATACTTTTTGTCTTCTTTTAAGCTCACTATCTATACTTACTAGTGTTCTATTTAAAGAGGCTTTATCTAGGTTAGTTATAGTTCCTGCTAAATGAGGAAGTCTATATCCTAAAGTTTTATTTTCAAATGCCCCAGCAAGTCCTCCACCTTTATAATCGATAAGTATAAAGGCAACCTCGTTTGGACTATAGTTTATTACCATAGAAAGTATATAAGTAATGATAAATTCTGATTTACCACTTCCTGTAGTTCCAGCGATTAATCCGTGTGGCCCATGGAATTTCTCATGTAAATCAAGATAGATTGGATTTGCTTCATCATTTATACCAACCTGAGCTCTTAGAGTTTTTATAGGATTATTGAGTCTCCACCTATTTAGTGAGTTTAGCTGCTCTACTTTACCTACGTTATACATCTCCAAAAATCCTAAAGAAGTTGGTAGATTTCTTAAATCTTCAGTAAATTCTATTGGAATATTTGCAAGTGTTTTAATACACTTTTCCATATTTAAGTTTGTATTTATTTCTTTTGTAAATGTTTGTTGGAAGTAATTGTTGATATCTGTTGATAGTATCGCAGAAGTACCTTCTACAGATATAAAATTAACACACTCACTTGGAAGTTTACCAAGCCTATTTTCTATACATATTATACTAAAGCCAAAATTCTCTTTGTTTTTTAATATTTTATCTACGATACCAACCTTTCTTATCATAGGATAATCATCAGTTATTATCAAATAATATGGCAAGTATGTAGCTTCTTGTTCTTTATCTTCGTTTTCAACAACTTCGCTTTGTTTACTAGCTCTAACTATATATTCCTGCTCTAGATATGAGCTAATATATTTAATATCTTCTATATCTGTTGCAAAAAATCTCATCTGTTTATTATTAGTAAATGTGTGAGGAGCTTCTTTATATTTATCCCATGTACTTAAGTTGTTTTTACTTACAAAAAATATTATTTTTAAATCATCATAACTATGAAATGTAAGTAATTGTAAAAGTAAATTATCTACAAATGGGAATATTTCACTATTATTACCCATTATAGCAGTTACTTTTTTATTGTAAAATGAGTAGCCAACTGGTACATTTTCAAGTACTTTAGATTCATTTACAACTTTTTTAGCTTCATATTTTAATTCATCTTCTTCCATTTTAAAGTCTTCATCAGTAAAGTTAACATTTATTTTTAAAGGTACTTTACCGGTTCCAACCCTAACTGTTAAGAAGTCTTGCTGATCTGTTCTTCTTTCCCATAAAGTTCTTTTTTTATTTAATATGATATTTTGACATTCATCTACTGTTATTAAGTTTTCTTTTAATATAGAGGCTTGATCTATAGCAACATTATATATTTCTTTTTTCTTTTTCTCTAAATACTCTCTATATAATTTTTTTCTTTCTTTCTCTTTTTTCTTTTCTAATTTTTTCTGATATCTTCTAGTTAGACTTGGCCAAAGCATTGAAGATAGTAGCATAGCTCCAGTTGTTATAAGTGTAGGAATAGACTGACTTAATGACTGTTGACCTTGCATAATACGAGCAACTACATTAACAAGTGATATTACAGATATAACAGCCATTGTAAGCATAGGTCCGAGTGTTAAAATTAAAGGCATTTCTTGTTTTTCTTGCTTTTGAGGTGGTTGGGTAAGAGCTAAATCATAACTTTCAATAAATCTCCTCATTCTTGGCTTTTTAAAGAAGTAATCTTGATCACTATAATAATCTATTTCTTTTATTTGATCACTCTCTAATACATTAGTTTTTGCTAATTCACTATATGAAAACTCAAACTCAGTTAATTTATTATTAGTGTATGTGACAAAATTAGAAGGATTATTTATAGAAATCATGCCTTTATAAAGAGTAATTTTAAGGCCAAGTACAAATAATTTATCCCCATAGTTTAATTTTTTATCATAATTTAATAATAATGAATCATTAATGTATACGTTTGATGTTTTAGTAATTTTAATACTCCAACCATCAGAATTATAAGTCAATATAAGATAATTATTAGTGATATACGAATTTTCATATATTATATCTTGAGTTGTGTCTTTCCCTATAGATATACTAGTATTTTCATTTACTTTATAATATTTTACTGTGTTATCTAAAATATTTTCAGAATAAAGTAACATTTTTTTGCCATTGTAATCTAAAAAATAGAAATAATTGTGCATAATTTCTACACTAGATGTATAAGAATTACCGTAAATTATCTTAGTATCATCGTTTTCTTTCATTATCCATTTGCCATTAACTGCTTCTATATTTACTATATTATTATTGTTATTTAACTCATCTGTAAGCCAAAAACTTCCCTCTATTTTATTAGGAAGTACTAATTTAGATAATCTATTTCCATTAAATAATATAAGTCTCATTTTACCAACTACCTTTATACTCTATAAATTATTATAATAAAAAAATCTATTTTTTTATATAGTTTTCCTTATTTATTCCATTTTAGATTATGAAATAAAAAGTTAATTTTTAAGATCAACATTCTGAATTTTAAAACTATAATTCAGAATAGGAATATTTATTATAGAATTGTCTATTTTGTTTATTTTTACTTTAGATCTAACTACTTCATTAGAAACTAATCTTGTAATTTTTTCAATATCATACATTAAATTGTTTATAAAATTAATAATATTCCTAATTTGAACCTTTAATTCGTATATATAAGATATATATTCAAAATCAAATTGGCTACTATTTAATCTATATAAACAATCGTTTAAATAATCTAAACAGCTACTTAAATGTCTTTTACAGCTTATTATTTCATTGTCATCGTATTTGACTATACCATTCTTTTTACAACCATATTTATAACAAATATTAGAAATATTTGATTTAAAAAGATTTATTTCATTATAAAAGTTATCTATTCTACTAAAACATTCTACAATAGAATATTTATCCTTTTTTATTCTTTCTTTAAATGCATAAGCAGATAAATCATTCCAAGCTGAATCTGTGTTACCTAAAGAATTATATATAAGATTTATATCTTCTAAACAATTTATTTTTATTTCTTTATATCTTTCTATAATGTCATTAATCTCGGATATATTTATCTTAAAATACATTAACATCACCCATTCAATTTTGAAATCATTTTTTTATCAATTTCTTTTATTTGTATATCAATTTTATCAGTAATATTTTTTATTTCTTTTGATTTAAATCCAACATTATCAAAAGTTATAGATTGATTTAATATATTTTGGACATTATTCAGTTCAGTAATAACAGTCTTTAAGTTTGATTTGATTTTTTTCATATTTACTAACAAATCTTGATTATTCATATAATTCTCCATTCTTAGACAAGTATTACATAATAAATAATACCTGTCTAAAAATAGTAATTAAATTACTATTTTTAAGCATTCCAACGATTTTCTACAGTGTCTGAAAGATTTTGTTCAGTAGTATTAAGGTTTTCAATTACAGTATCTTGTTGAGTTTCATAATTTTGTACTACTAATTTATCAATTAAATTATATAAATCTTCTACAGAAACAGTTAGCCCACCAATAGCCTCTTGTAAACTCTTTATAAGGTTATCTAATGCATTAACTTGTTTGCCATAAAAAGCAGAGGATGTTTCTATTTTGTAGGTCAAATCATTTACTCCTGTCTTTACATTGTTTACAAAATCATTTACTGCCGTTTTTATATTAGAACCGCTTGCGCCGCTAACAAGACCATAAAATGTACCATTATAATCATCAATTGAAGAAGTTATAGGTTCAAAATCACCATAACGTTTAATTTTATCAATATCCAAATTTGGAACATTATGTTGATACAATGCTTCACCATTAATTTTCGCATTATTATTCTGAAAATCAACCCATGAGTCATAAGTAGAACTAATTGCTTCAAGTGTTTGGCGCACCAAATTAATTGAATTTGAACGCAAATTATTTAGTTTATTTAAAAAATTCATTTCGTAAGATTTTGCGTCTGGTCCTTTCCAGTTATCTCTAATGCATGATTCTAATTTTGGCCATTCCTCTCGAATATATGTCTCGCTAGAAATAAATTGATCCTGAATATCGTACACTAATCGTTGTGCACCATTTTCATCAAATCCTATTTTGCTATTATCCATTTTTTACCTCCCTAATTAAAATTTGAATTAATATGGTCAATTTGTGATTTAATGTTTAAATCTTGTTTTTGATAACCGTTTTTTGCACTTAATAAAACATTAGAATAACTCTCTATTACCTTTTGTATAGTAGCTAAGTTTCTAATTTCATTCACTGGCCACATAAATAAAAATTCTAAATCCTTACCACTATAACAACTGTTAAGAGAAATTAATTCATTTTTTAGTTTATTAATGTCTTTATTAAATGAATCAGATAAATAGTTATGTTTTTTTATTAAGTTATCTAACTTTTCAACATTAATACCTGTCATATTAATCCTCCACAGATAGTTTCCTTTACTATCTAAGTATATTTTATCTAAAATATAAATAAAAATCAAGTATTTTTCAAAAAAAATATTCTATTTTGGATTATTTAAGTCTGTAAAGTTTAAAAATGTGCTATAATTATAAATTATCAAAAATAAAGAACCTATCTTTCGATAAGTTCTTAAAATGGCATTTTCATATTACCATTTTTCATCATTTTCATCATCTTTTTCATCTCTTCAAATTGATTAAGTAGTCTATTAACTTCTTCTACACTTCTTGCAGATCCTTTAGCAATTCTAAGCTTTCTTGATGATTTTAAAACTTCAGGATGTCTTCTTTCATATGGAGTCATAGAAAGTATTATAGCTTCTATATGTGCCATGTCTTTAGGATCTATCTTAACACCCTTTAACTCTTTAGGTACACCCGGTATTAGTTTAAGTAATCCCTCTAAAGGTCCCATCTTTTTTATTTGTTTAAACGTACTTAAAAAATCTTCTAAGTCAAATTTACCTTGTTGCATTTTTTTAGCAGTTTTTCTTGCTTCATCCTCATCAATTACAGACTCTGCCTTTTCTATCATTGTCATGATATCTCCCATACCAAGTATACGAGTTGCCATTCTATCTGGATAAAACTCATCAAGTCCATCCATCTTTTCACTTACACCCACAAACTTTATTGGTACGTTAGTTAAATGTCTAATAGATAGTGCGGCTCCTCCCCTAGTATCTCCATCTAGCTTAGTTAGTATCGCGCCAGTTAGCTTTAATTCGTTATTAAATCCTTCTATTACATTTACTGCATCTTGTCCAACCATACTATCTAAAACAAGTAATATTTCATCTGGATTTGTCTTGTTACTGATTTCTTTTAATTCATTCATCAACGTTTCATCTATATGAAGTCTACCTGCAGTATCTATTAACACATAGTTAAACTTATTTTCTTTAGCATATTTAATAGCATTCTTAGCAATTTCAACGGGATTTCCTTTACCTTCATCATATACTTCTATATTTAATTCTTTACCGATAGTTTTTAACTGATCAATAGCAGCTGGTCTATATACATCACAAGCAACAAGAAGGGGATTTTTCTTATATTTCTTTCTAAGTAACAAAGCAAGTTTACCAATAGTAGTTGTTTTACCACTTCCTTGAAGTCCTACAAGCATAAGTATACTAGGATTTCCTACTGTATATATTTCTTTTTTCTCTCCACCTAGTAGTTCTACTAATTCATCTTTAAGTATTTTAACAAACTGTTCACCCGGTTTTAAACTTTTAGTAACTTCCTCTCCTAAGGCTTTTTCTTTTACATTATTTATAAATTCTTTTACTACTTTATAGTTTACATCTGCCTCAAGTAGGGCAAGGCGAATTTCTCTTGTTACTTCACTGATATTATCCTCAGTTATTTTACCGTAACCTCTAATCTTGTTTACAGCATTTTGTAATCTATCTCCTAAACTTTCAAACATTTTATCACCAGTATATATTATATATGAAAAAAGATAGTTTTGTCTATCTTTTTTAGCTTAATCATCATAATTTAACGGTTTTAACTCATTTAGAACAAACTTTCCATCTTTTCTGATTAATACATCATCGAAATATATCTCTCCTCCACCATACTCTTTAGTTTGTATTAATACTAAATCCCAGTGTATACTAGATACATTCCCATTATCGCAGTCTTTGTAGCACACCCCGGGTGTGAAGTGAAGACTTCCCATTATCTTTTCATCGTATAATATATCTCCCATAGGACGAGTTATTTTAGGATTAAATCCTAGTGAGAACTCTCCTATATAACGCGCTCCCTCATCAGTATCAAATATCTCTTTTAATAAATCGTTATCACTAGAAGCACTACAGTTTACAATCTGTCCTTTTTCAAACTCTAGTCTTATATTATTAAATACATTTCCTCTATAAGGACTTGGAGTATTATATGTAATCACACCATTTACTGTATCTTTTATAGGAGCAGTATAAAGCTCTCCATCAGGTATGTTTGCTGTCCCACAGCAAGGTATTGCAGGCATACCTTTTATACTAAAGGATATATCTGTATCTTTTCCAACTATTCTAACTTTATCAGTACTTTCCATAAGTTTTTTAAGGGGTTCTATATCTTTACTCATACTCTTATAATCTACAGTCATAACATCAAGTGAATAGTTATAGAACTCATCATCAGTCATGTGTGCTTTATATGCATCTATAACTGATGGATAATTAAGTAGGGTCCATCTTCTTTTATTTATTCTAATATCGTCTACTTCTTTAGATTTCTCTCCTATTTCTTTTCTAATACTAGGCTTAATATTTTTATCTTCGTACTCGTTTTTTGTATAACAAATTCTTATAAAGCAGTCAAAATTATCTACTTCATATTTTTTCATTTTAACTATCTCATCTATTGTTTTTGTGTTCGCACTCTCCATAATAAGTGCGGATAGTTCATTATCTACTAGTTTTACAAAAGGTATTCCTTTATTTTTATATATATCCTTTATTAAACATTTAACAAGTGGGGTGCACTCATTACTTTCGTATTGTATTAATACTCTATCATCTTTTTTAACACTCACTGAATAATTTACAATGGTATTGCTTAAAGTTTCTATACGCTTATCCATAATCACATTCTTCCTTCCTTTACATATTATAACATGAAAGGAGTATTTTATGTATAATTCTTATCAAAATCCAGTAAATTATAATTACCCTATCAATCCTAATATGCCTAAAAATTTTAATAATAACAATTCTAGATTTGTAGGTGGAGGATTTCTTGGACCATTCATACTTGGAGGTATAACTGGAGGACTTGTCTCACCACTGTTCTATGGAGGATATAATAGACCATACTATAATAATTATTACTACCCACCATATTATGGACCATATTACAGATAAAGAAAGCTAAATGCTTTCTTTTTCAAACTTATCTAATATATTTTTAAAACACTCTGGTATATCACAAGTAAATTCCATAAATTCATTAGTTCTAGGATGTTTAAATCCTAAAAGGAATGCGTGAAGGCACTGACCCGTCGAATCAATTAGTTTTCTTCTTCCATATACTGGGTCGTTAACTACCGGGTGTCCTATATAGTTCATATGAACTCTTATTTGATGTGTCCTACCTGTTTCAAGTTTAAGTTCTACGAGTGTTGCGTCCTTAAATCTTTTTAATACTTTTAGATTAGTTACTGCATCTTTAGAATTAGTACTAGTTACAGCCATCTTTTTTCTATCGTTTAAATCTCTACCTATTGGTGCGTCTATAGTTGCAGTATCTTCTTTTATCACACCCCATACAAGTGCGATATATTTTCTTGTAGTTTCTTTTCTTTCTAGTTCTTTTGAAAGTATCATATGGGCTTTATCATTTTTAGCTACCATCAAAAGTCCTGTAGTATAGGCATCTATTCTGTGTACTATACCGGGTCTAAACTCTCCATTTATACTGCTTAACTCTTTTGAATGATATAAAAGAGCATTTACTAAAGTACCTTTGGTATTTCCAATAGCAGGGTGTACAACCATTCCATTTGGTTTATTTACAACTATAACATCACTATCTTCATATACGATATCAAGAGGTATATTTTCAGGTTCTACGCTAATTGTTTCCTCTTCAACCTCACCTACAGTTATTATATCTCCTTCTTTTAGTAAATAACTGCTTTTAACACTCTTACCATTTACTTTTATTGTATCTTGTTCTATTAATTTAGATATTTTACTTCTACTATAATCTAACTTACTGCTTAAATAAGTATCTATTCTTGTATTACTAACATCCGCTACTACTTCCATAAATCTCCTTTAATCATTCTTGCAATATATAAAACTACCGCAACTACTATACAAATATCTGCAAAATTAAATATAGGAAAGAAAAAATCACCAAAGTTAAAACTTAAATAATCAATTACATAACCATATATTATTCTATCTACTAAATTTCCTAGTATTCCTGCTATAAGCAAAGAATAAATAAATGTATCAAAATTATCGACATATTCTAATTTTTTTATGTAGAACAATATTCCTATTATAACTAGTATAGCTATAGCAATAAATAAAATTCTATTTCCTGTTAGTATACTAAATGCAGCTCCTCTGTTATGAACTAAAGTTATAGAAAAAAAGTTTCTTGCAATTATTATAGTCTCACCAACTATCATTCGATTATTTAATATTATTTTAACTATTTGATCTATTACTAAAAATATAAAACTTAATCCTATTATATCTCTTAATCCCTTTTTCACTTTATCACCTACACTATTATAGCACACTCAACAAAAAAAAAGAAGATTACTTTAAAAGTAAAAGGCTATATATAAATAGCCTCTTTTTTCTTAGTTTCTTTTTTACCTAAATCGTATAGAATTACTTTATGATTCTCAAGTGACTTAGGTACATCTATAATTCTTTGATTACTAGAACCTCTAAACTCTAAATCCATGCTTTTTTTATCTATTTCAAATCTTCCATCTATTAAAACATCTATATCATTTAAAAATTCTAATATATCTTTATTTCCTTTTTCTAGTAACTCTTCATAGGTAAATCCAGTATATGCCCATACATTCATTCCAAGTTCGTGAACTTTTTTAGCAAGTATAGCGCACTCCCTTGGTTGAAACATAGGGTCTCCTCCAGAGAATGTAACACCGTCTTGCCCAGTTAAGTTTTCAAGTGCCTCTATGACATCATCTAGTTCTACTAATTCTCCTGCATTGAAATCATGAGTCTGTGGGTTATGGCAATAAGGACAATTATGAGAACATCCTTGAGTCCAAATAACTGTCCTAATACCTTTCCCATCGACTATGCTATCTTCTTGCAGGTCTGCAGCAAGTCTTATTTTCATTATTTACCACATTTTTCGCAAGACATAACTTCTTTAACACCAGAATGTTTTACACGGTCTTTTTCTTCTGCGCGTTTACCGTTATTAAATCTGCTTACATCTCCACTTAAGTATCCTGTAACTCTTCTGATTCTTTCAAATTTTACGCCTTCACCAACTAATTTTTCCATAAAATACCTCCTAACATCCACATTGGAAATTCTTTACTTCTTCGAGTGGCACAGCCTCAAACTCTCTACGACCACAACCCGGACACACATCACCAATTACCCCAACGTATCCACAAACTGGATCTCTGTCTACTGGATGGTTAATCGCACCATAACCTATTCCAAGTTCTTTCATCATTCTAATAACACTTTCAAATGCGTCTATATTCATTGCAGTATTTCCATCAAACTCTATATATGAGATATGTCCTCCATTAGTTAATTTATGATATGGAGCCTCAGTTTCAAGTTTGTGTTTTATAGTTGTATTATAATATACTGGAACGTGGAATGAGTTAGTGTAGTAAGCTCTATCAGTAACTCCTTTTATTTTTCCATATATTGCTCTATCTATGTTTACAAATCTACCAGACAAGCCTTCTGCTGGAGTTGCTATTAAAGTGAAGTTTAAATTGTATTCTTTTGCAAACTCATCAGCCTTTTTTCTCATGAATCCGATAATCTCTAAACCTAGTTTTTGAGCTTTTTCTGATTCACCGTGGTGTTCCCCTATCAAAGCCTTCAAAGTCTCAGCAAGACCTATAAAGCCTATTGTTAAACTACCATGTTTTAAAATCTTTCTCATCTTATCTGTAGGTTTTAACTTATCACCATCTGTCCAAACACCTTGTTCAATTAAGAATGGGAAATTGTAGCACCTCTTATTACACTGAATTTCAAATCTTTCAAGTAATTGGTCTCTAACAAGTTCCATCATTTCTCCTAAATCTTTATAGAAACCATCCATATCTGCCTTATCTCTTTCTTTAAGACAAATACCATGTTTTATACCAAGTCTAGGTAGGTTGATAGATGTAAATGATAAGTTACCTCTACCACCTGTTGTTTGATTATCTGGGTCAGTAACATCACTCATAACACGTGTTCTACAACCCATATATCCAACTTCAGTTCGATAATCACCCGGTTTATAAAACTCTAAATTGAATGGAGCGTCCAAGAATGAGAAATTAGGGAATAATCTTTTAGCAGATACTTCACAAGACCTTCTAAATATATCATAATTTGGGTCTTCAGGATTAAAGTTAACTCCCTCTTTTACTTTAAATATTGAAACTGGGAATATTGGAGTTTCTCCTTTACCTAATCCTTCATCAGTAGCTCTTAAGAAATTTAGGGAAACCATTCTTCCTTCTGGAGATATATCTGTTCCAAAGTTTATTGAAGAAAATGGTACTTGAGCTCCTGCTCTTGAATGCATTGTATTTAAGTTGTGTACAAATGCTTCCATTGCTTGATAAGTCTTTCTATCAGTTTTTAAAAGTGCTTTTTCATAAGCTTTTTCAAATAATCTTTTAATTTCATCTGAATCTTTATAGATAGGTTCAAATATTTCTATACCAAATTTAATACTTTCTAGTTTATCTATTTCTCTTGCTACTCTATCCATACTTATAAACTCTAGTAAACCTTCTAAGTCTAGATAGTCACTTACTTGTTGCTTAAATTCTCTTTTAAATGTCATAAGTACGCCCGGAGCCATAAAATAATCGAATGCTGGAATACTTTGTCCTCCGTGTTGGTCATTCTGGTTAGCTTGTATTGCTATTGCAGCAAGTGCGCTAAATGATGATATATCTTTTGGAGGTCTTAAGTAGCCATGACCTGTTGAAAATCCTTTTTTAAATAATCTATCGAGTTCTATTTGCATACAAGTTGTAGTTCCCATAGGTAGGAAATCCATATCGTGAATATGTATATCCCCGTCATCATGTGCGTCTGCAAATTTTTTCTTCATTAAATATGCTTTAGCAAATTCTTTTGATACTGTAGAACCGTATTGTAACATAGTTCCCATCGCAGTATCTCCATCTACATTTGCATTTTCTCTTTTAGTATCATCTTCGTTTGCTGATTTTAATCCTAATCCTTCGATAGTTTTTAAGAATTTATGCATGCGCTTATCATCTATAAACATCTCTCTTGATTGAGCACGTCTTTCCCTATATTCTGCAAAAGAATCATGTACTTCCTTGTATCCTTTTTGCTCTAGGGACTTTTCTATTAAATCTTGAATTTCTTCGATTTTGATTTTTTCCTTATAGTCTTTTTCTATATTTTTAATTACATCGTTATACACTTTTGTAATATCGCTAGAATCATATTTATATTTTCCTGTTTCCTCATCTTGTTCATTTACGCTATCAAATCCTTTTTTAATAGCAAGTGCGATTTTAGTTCCATCAAAGTCAACTTTTTTACCATTTCTTTTGATTACAACTAAATCTAGTTTCTCTTCTACATCTGTCATAACTACTCTCCTATCTTTCTACAGTTTAAGTATATCATTCTAAAAATGCATAGTCAATAGGTTTTTGAAAAAAATTAAATTTTTTTATTTTTTAAAATTTCAATTTTTATATTTTTTTATTTTTTTGAAATTACAGTCTCTCAAAATTCCTTTATTTTCAACAAATTTATTTTTTAAATTTTCAAAAAAAGTATATTTTTCTAAAATACACTTTTTTACATTTTTAAAAATTTCATTATTTATCTATTTCAAAATAGAACGTCGTACCTATACCTTTCTCACTTTCAACACCGTACTTATATTCGTGCATTATAAGTATGTTTTTTACGATAGAAAGTCCAAGTCCAGTACCGTGTGTTACCCGCTTATATTTTTTATCAACTTTATAATATTTATCCCAAATATGGTTTATATCTTCTAAGTCTATTCCACTTCCGGTATCCTTAACTTCTAGTCTAATCTTGTTTTCTAAATCTTTTAATGTTATATAGACTTTTTTATCTTCACCAGTATAGTTAATTGCATTATTAAGTAAATTATATATAACTTGTTCTATTTTCTTTTTATCTGCATTTATATTATAACTAAAGCCAGTATACTCTATTTTATAACCGTCTTCTTCTAGAATACTAAATTTTTCTATTATAGATTTAATAAGTATATCTAAATCGAAAGTTTCTTTATCTAATTTTACTGCATTAGACTGTATTTTTGATAAATCAAGTATATCTTCTACAAGTAAGTTTAATCTATCTACTTCTTCTATTATAGTATTCAAGTTTTTATCCCTCTTACCCTTATTTTTATAAGTTAAATCTTTAACCATTTCAGCATTTGCTTTAATAAGTGTGAGAGGAGTTTTAAGATCGTGTGATACATTAGCAAGCAAGTCTCTTCTAAGTTCTTCTGTCTTAGATAATTCTAAAGCCGCACTATTTAGTGTACTTTCCAACTGATTAATCTCTTTAATATCAGTCCCACTATCAAATACTACATTGTAGTTTCCTTCAGATAATTTTTTACTAGTATTAGTTATATTTAAAATAGGTTTACATATTTTTTTAGATATAGTATACGCTATTAAAAACGCTATTAAAAGTACGACTAATATAATTATTAATAACTGATTTTTTAAAAGTGTGACTGTAGAACCTATTGGCTCTAGTGATGTACTAATAAAGGCATATACACCGTTATCTATTTTTAAACCATATATAAGTGACTTGTTTTGAAACTTAGGATTGATTACTCTATATATAATAGATGTTTTATTGCTTAACATAAATTCTAGTTTATAATCGTTAATCTCTCTACTATTAGTAAATAAACATCCTCTACTTATACTATCTGTTGAATATGATATTTCATTATTTTCTGTTATTTCTATACAAATGTCTTCTTGATATGCAAGATTGTCTAGTATATCACTGTAATCTCCCGTATTATACGCAGCAGATACTTTTTTTGCTATATCTTTTATTTTGGATTGTTTCCTCCATTCATAGTATGTTCCAAGTGACATAACTTGAAGGATAAAAACTCCAACTAATATTACTAGTGTAAATAAAGATAAATATAACCAAACTTTAGTCTTTAAACTACTTTTCTTCATATTTATAACCCATACCTCTTACAGTAGTTACTAGGTCTCTATATTCACCCAAACTATTTCTAAGCATTTTTATATGAGTATCAACTGTTCTATCTTCTCCATAAAAGTCATAACCCCATAATTTATTTAAAATTGTATCACGAGACATGGCAATTCCTTTATTCTGTACAAAAAGTACAAGTAGTTCATATTCTTTTGGATTAATTTTAATATCTTCACCGTCTATATAAACAGTATGACCTAAATAGTCTATTTTTAAAGTTTTATAGTTGTATTCATCAACAGATTCTTTATTTCTGTTTGCGACTACTTTTATACGTGCCATTAACTCTTTAGGACTAAATGGCTTAGTTACATAATCATCTACTCCCATATTGAAACTTTGTAATTTATCAAACTCGTCTGTACGCGCAGAAAGCATTATAACTGGTATATCACAAAGTTCTTTTATCTTTTCAAGAGTTGTATACCCATCCATTTTAGGCATCATTATATCTAGGATAATTACATCTATGTCGCCGTGTTTTCTTAAAATGGAAAGTGCGTCAATTCCGTTTCCTGCTTCAAAAGTATCATATCCTTCGCTTTTTGAATACTCTTTTATGACATCTCTTATGCCAAGTTCATCATCAACTATTAAAATTTTCATAAAACACCTCTATAACTTTATTATACATTATAATGTGTATTTTTAATGAAAATTTTGATTTATTTTATAAATTATTTTTTAATTACTTTGTATTTAACAAAAAAACTAACCTTTCGTAAAATATTATGAAAGGAGTTTTTTATGGATAATGAAAATACTTTAGATAAAGCAAAAAAATACATAGAAGAGTTTAATAGAAGATATCCAAATAATCACAACTGTTTTTATATAGGTCCAACTGGGCCAACGGGTCCAAGGGGTGAAAATGCATTAAGTATAGAGCTTGGCGATGTATCTTTTGTACCTGAAGAAAAAGACGCAAAAATCATTAACTCCGGAACTGAGAATGATTTAGTATTAGATTTCTTTATACCTTATGGTCCAACTGGGCCAAAAGGCGAACAAGGAATTCAAGGACCTACTGGACCAGTTGGTTTAAAGGGTGATAAAGGAGAAAAAGGCGCAGATGGTACTAGTGTGACTATACTTGGAAATTATAAAACTTATGAAGAGCTTGTAAACAACCATCCAAGCGGAAATCCGGGTAATTCTTATTTAGTAGATACTGATTTATATGTGTGGTCTGAAGAAACTAAAAAATGGATAAATGTAGGAACTATTAAAGGTCCTAAAGGAGATAAAGGTGAGACTGGAAAAACTGGTCCAAAGGGTGATGTTGGACCTCAGGGTGAGAAAGGTCCAAAGGGAGATCCTGGAACACTCGATATTCCTGTTGCTTTCTTTTTAACAACTTCTAAGGATTTGCAAAATAATCCTTTGGTATTACAACCTCAAGACAATCTTCCACTTAAACTTATGACTATCGATACTGATTCTAATTATTATTTAAACACAACCAATAACACAATAATATTTTATAATGCAGGACTTTATAAAATAGAATTTTCTGCTTCTGTTCGTACTAATTCACAGGAAAGTGGGAAAAATGATTCTAATGTGATTTCACTTGGATTTAAAAAGGTCGGTGAAGATCCAGTATATATAGGGACATCCACTTGGGGAAATCCAACAACCCCTACTCTAGTTACTGGACATGGTATTTTAGATTTTAAATCTAGTAAGATGTGGTGCCAAATAACAAATCTAAGTAAAGTGCCTATTGTTTTAGAAAGTCCTTCTGTAAATTCACTTAGTACAAATTATTCTTTAGTAAGTCCTGTTGTAACACTTCTAATTGAAAGATTAAAATAGTTTAACTATAATATAAATAACATTTGACTAATTCATCAAATGTTATTATTGTTTTTAGTAATATTAAAATTTTAAAAACATTTATATTCACTATTGATATATAAATATATGGTTGGTATAATGTTAATGGATACATTTGAAAAATATCGAATGCTTACCCTTTCTTAATAAAACACACCTTGATAAGCTACTTTAAGAAAGGTGGTGATATTATGACTAAAAGAGAAAATTCTCAATTTGTTATTATATTACTTCTACTTGCTATAATATTTATATTACTAGTCAAATAGACAAAAGCATTTGATTTCAACAACAGTTGATTTCAAATGCACTCTCATAAAGGGAAGCATTTGACTCTGGAATCAAATGTATCCTTTTTTATTATATGCAAGTTCCCTTGACATATTTAATATACCATAAAAATGATTTTATTGCAATTCTTTTTATGCAAACTAACACTATTTTTAAGAAAATTCTATAATAAATATTGATAAGTTGTTTGATTTTTTAATGAAAGTATGTTATATTTTAGACACATTGAGTAATTATTAGATGGTTGCATTGTGAAGATTTTTTTGAGGAACATATTAGTCAACCAAAATTCACATCAAGGATAGCATTGTGAAGAATTTATTTCGATGGACATATTAGACTATCTATGATTAATGGAAATTCTATACAGAGTTTCCTTTTTACTTTATAAAATACTACTTTAATAACACTCTTTAAACATTTTAAATAAAATGTGTGCTATAATATTTGTAAGTATGAATTGGAGGAAAAGTATGCAATATGATTTTTTTATAGCCGGAAGAGCACGAAACAAAGATAACATTTTAAAGATATGTAATTTGTTAGACAAGTATAACATATCTTACTATTGTTTTTTAAAAAACGAAGAAAATTGGGGATATGGCAATAGTAATCAAACTCCAGAAGAAAGACAAAAAGAATTTGAAGCCTTAGATTTAAAAAGTGATATCGTTTTAAATTTGTTCAAACAAGATATTGAAGGAGAAAAAGCTTCTAAAAATTTATTGCTTGTTTTACCTGCAGGCAAGGCAGCTCATATAGAAGCAGGAATTGCTTATGGTATGGGCAAAAAATGCTATGCTATAGGTGAATTTGATACAACAGATACTTTATACAATATTTTTGATAAAATCTTTAAAAACGAAACTGAACTAGAAAATTTTTTTAAAACATATATTAAAGGCAATATATAAAATTATGTCTAATATATACTTGCTATAATGTTTATAAGTATGAATGGAGGAAGAATATGGATATTAAAGAAAAAGCAAAAGAATTTACTATAAAAGCTCATATGGGGCAAGTTAGAAAAAATGAAACTGATAAACCTATGATAATGCACCCACTTAAAGTTGGACAACTTTTAGAGTCATATGGGTATGATGACAATGTCGTTGTTGCTGCTTATTTACACGATGTTGTAGAAGATACAAAATATACTATCGAAGATATTGAAAAAGAATTTGGTAATGATATAGCCTCTCTTGTAATGGATGCATCAGAGCCTGATAAATCATTATCTTGGGAAGAAAGGAAAAAGCACACCATAGAAAATACTAAAACATTACCTCTTAGAAATAAACTAATAATATGCGCTGATAAAATAGATAACTTAGAAGATTTATTTTTAAAATTTGAAAAAACTGGTAAAAGAGATTTTAGTGCTTTTAAAAGAGGAGAAGAATCTCAAAAATGGTACTATACAAATATTTATGAAAGTTTAATAAATGGTATAGATGAAGACCTTCCTATATTTAAAAGATTAAAAGAACTATTAGACAAAGTATTTTATAAGAGTGAAGATACTTTTTTAAAGGATGTTATATTTGATAATAACCAAGACTACTATTTAAAACTTAGGAAGTTACACGCTCAAAAACTAGAATTACAAAAACTTAAATCTTTAATCACACCATCTAAACCATTTGTTATAGAATTTACAGGTACACCTAGAACTGGCAAAACAACTACGATAAATAATTTATACGATTTCTTTAAAAAAGGTGGATTCGATGTATCTATAATAGAAGAATTTACAACTTCTAAGAATTATAAAAAGATGATAAAAAATGAATTAAAAGACATGGATGTTTCTGATAGAAATTTAGAAATAATTAAATTAGTACATGAACAATTACAAAAGGCTTTAGAAGATAAAAAAGATATAATTATAATTGATAGGTCTTTAAATGATAGACAGATATGGAATTATAGATGTTTACTAAAAAAAGATATGCCTGAGGATTTATATTTAGAGGCTAAGAAAAAATATTCAAAGATTTCAAAAGAATTAATTAATTTTTTAGTTATTACTTATGCTGATTCTTTAACCTCTTTAAAACGCGATTATAATTCTAGTTTAGCACTTGAAAAAAGAAATTTCTTAAATTTAGAGAATATAGATGAGTATAACAAAAGCCTAAATGACTTAAAAGACTTATTTAAAGAAAGTGTAGATTCAATGATTTTATTAGACACTTCAAATATTAGTATGAATGATATTTCTATAGAAGTTGCGTCTGAAATTTTACCTGCTATTAGAAAAACTTACATTAAAGAATTTAAACAAAAATATAATTTAAAATAAAAAGATGATACGCATATTAATGCAAAATATCATCTTTTTTTACCTACCCTACTTTTATAATTATCTAATAAAAAATTTAATTTAAATACAATAGTTTTCATTCCAACTTTTATTAATATTATTACCTCCAATTCCTAGATTGCCATCTTTGTTCAATTCTATTTACCATTTACATTTCTTTCAAATTTTTATGGTTAATGTTAAAATCATCAATAAAAAAGCCATACTCTTAAAAAGTATGAACTTATTTATATTAATTAAAAATTATTTTAATTATGCAGATCTATTTGGGTCACAAGTCCAATAATAGTAATCATTACCATTTTTATCTTTATCCCACGTTTTTTTACAACCATAATGAGATTTGTATTCTTCTTCTAGTGCACTAACATCAGTTATTCCCAATTCACTAGCAGTTGGAACTTGAGTCATATTAGCATTTACTAAAACAATTTCAAAATTTCTAGTCTTATTATTTCCTAATACTGTACCTTTTAAATAGCTTACATAATCATTACTAATACCAATATCAATCATTACAGTATCGGTTGCAACAGAATCGTAATAATATTCAGAAAGCCAACTATTAAATGAACTATTTGAAATAGCTACTCGGTAGAATTTAACAGACGAACCTATATCATTATAAGCAGTGCCTTTTAAACTATTAGTTGTAAGTGGTGTAGCATCTATAAGAAATCTTAAGTTTTTAACTAATTCTAATTCAATAACTCCAACTGTTCTTTTTCCACTAAATTGCATATCCCAACCTGTAGATCCCTTAACATTTGGAATTGTCCAAGGAGAACTAGACGCTGCTTTAAATAAAGACACTTGTTTAGCATTAATATTTGATTTATCAGTATATGAGTATAACACACCAGAAGGAATAGAACTACCATCATTGGCGCCATTATGATAAACAATTAATTCTGTTCCACTATTTTTATCATACATTTTTGTCCAATTTTCTTTAACGTTACGAACTGTTAAACTCGTAGCTCCAACAGTATTATCTACTGCATTTTTAATAGTCGCAACAATATCCTCAGTACTTGTAGTTTTTGATTCACTTGGGCTAGAGTTTTCTGTAGTACTAGGAGTACTGTTAGCTTGAGTAGTTGGTGTTGTTTTTTCTAATGCCTCTTTTGCCAATTTTTCTTTTTCAATTCTTCTAGCCTCTTCTGCAGCTTCTCTTTGTGCCTGTGCGTTTCTTGCTTCTTCTTCTGCCTTTTTTGCCTCTGCAGTCTTACGATTTTCTTCTTCCTGAGCAAGTCTAGCTTCCTCTGCTTTTTTATTAGCTTCTTCTGCTAGTCTTTTTGCTTCTTCAATATTTTTTGCTTCTTCTGCAGCTTTTCGTTCTTCCTCAAGTCTTTGAGCCTCTGCTTCTGCTGCCTTTCTTGCTTCCTCAGCCTTTTTTGCTTCCTCTTCTGCTTTTTTTGCCTCTTCAAGTCTTTGAGCTTCTTCTAAAGCAGCCTGTCTTACTTCTTCAGCTTTACGTGCTTGTTCTTCAGCAAGTTTCTTCGCTTCTTCAGCATTTTTTGCTTCTTCTTCGGCTAATTTTTTAGCTGTTTCCGCCTTTTTAGCTTCTTCTAAAGCTTTTCGTTCTTCTTCTGCTGCTCTTTTTGCTTCTGCTTGTGCAGCTACTACTTTTTCTAAAGCTGCTTGTCTTTCTTCTTCTGCTTTTTTTGCTTCTTCTAAAGCTAATCTTTTTGCTTCTTCAGCAATTTTTCTTTCCTCATCTGTTTTTGCAGATTGAATTTGTTCTTCGGCTAATCTTTTAGCCTCCTCTGCTTTTTTTACTGTAGCTTCAGCTTCATTTTTCGTTTCTACAGCTTTTTCAAATTCGTTTTCTGTAGTTTTTTTCTTTTCTTCTGCTTGCTTTACAGCCTCTTGGGCAGTTTCTAAGTTTTTTACTGCAGTTTCTTTAGCTTCTGTTTTCTTTTTTAATTCTTCATTTGCTATATCAACTTTTGCATTTGTTTCACGTACATCTTCCTCTGCTTCTATTAAAGCAGTTGTCCTATTAACTGAAAGTGCTTGTTTTTCATAAGAGTTATTAATTTTATTATGGTCTACATTTAAGATTTTGTTTACTCCAATGACACAAGTCCCAACTGTTGCAGTACCCAAAACAACTCCAATAATTATTTTTGATATCAACGTTTTCATAAAATACCTCTCTTTCTAACGCGATTATACAACATTATATGCATAATGTCAAATACAAGTGTAAAGAATTTTTACGAAAATATTGGCTAGAAATTTCATATTTTACTTTACATAATAGTCATCCTTAAATTTTATATAAAGTTATGAATGATATTTTATTTCTATCTTTAGGTGCTTAAATTTTTTTAAATATCCAACATTTTCGTTCACTTTTCGGCAACTTTTCGGCAACTTTTCGGCAACCTTTCGGCAACTTTTCATTTTTAAATTGAAAAATCGAACTAAAAAGTTCGACTAAAATACAATCTGGAGCGATAAAGGTTGAAGTCGGACAACTTTTAACTTTATTGATAGATAGTAATAATCACTAACTAATATAATTATACTGCAAATTATATTAGTTGCAATATTTATTAGGAAATAAAAAAATTTAATAAATTTCTTACGACATTTTCTTACGACATTTCTTACGACAAATAATCATATCACTAAAAATTCTAACCTTGAAGATATTAGAAAATTACAAGGAATTTTAATAACTTTCTTATGACATTTTCTTACGACATGGTATAATTAGATTACAAGAATCAGGAGGTAAAACTATGTTAGATGTAATTGAAGATGTAAGAAATGAATTTAAAGTTAAATTAACAGACAAATTTGAAGAAGAAGTCATATCATTTTTGAATACTAATGGTGGTAATATTTATATTGGTGTTAATGATAAAGGTGACATTGTAGGCATAAATGGTAATATTGATTTATTACAAAGAACTATTAAAGATAGAATAAAAGATAATATAATGCCATCTACATTAGGACTATATGATGTCGTTGTATTAGAAGAAAACAATAAAAAATATATTAAAATAATTTCTATTTTATGATATAATTATTATGTAGTTATGAGCGTCTACAAGTGAGGATGTGATTTTATGGACGATAATAAAGCTTTAGAAATGAGATTAGAGGATGAACCATTTTTAAATTCAAAACCGTATTTTGGGCAAAATTTAATTGGCTTACATAATAGAGGAATTTATACTTTAAATGATTTTATTACTATGGATTTAAAGTCAATACCTGATAAAGTAACTAGAAATACATTTTTTAGAATGATTGATATTTTGAGGTGTAAATATTTTGGAGAGGATTTAGTATGTGATGTTTTACTTAAAAGCCATCTAAATCCAATTGAAGAAGATTTTAAAAAAGATTGTTCAAAATTAGGAATACCTTTTATAAGAAGAGTATATAGAGGACTTTTTCGATCAAATATAGATAGATCTAATTTAACTATGAAAGATTATTTGAACGATTATGATGTTAGAAATAGTCGTTCAAAAAATTTAGTAGATTTTTATTTA
This sequence comes from uncultured Bacilli bacterium, assembly GCA_947588925.1. Classification (GTDB taxonomy): domain Bacteria; phylum Bacillota_I; class Bacilli_A; order RF39; family UBA660; genus UMGS1613. The sequence goes on from CANQAT010000005.1 coordinate 30,985, forward strand.
GAGTATATTAAAATTAAAGAAGATAAAAAAGATGATACAATAACATCACCAGAATTAGAAGCATTAAAAAAACAATTATCAAGTTTAACTAGTCAAAGAGATGATTTGGATAAGCAAATTCAAGATATTAAGGTTAAAATTCAATTAATGAGTGAGGGTAAAAATAATGCAAGAAAATAATAGTATAGAAGATATAAAAAAATATATAGAAAATTTAAAAAATGAAATACTGGAAAAACAAAATGAATTAAATGAATTAATTAGTATTTTAAATAACGAAAATGATTTTAATGAATAATCATTTTTTCACACGCATATTGGCTGTCAATATGCGTGTGTGTTTTCTAAATTGACAAAAATAAAACTACTCTCAATTTAAATTTAAGAGTAGTTTTTTATATATACTCGAAGAATTTTCCGAGTTTCCTATCAATCTGGAGCGATTGTGGAAGATATCTACAACTTTCACTCATAACGTTTCGATATATAAAATATCAACCATTAATGATATTCTATCATAAATTTAGAAAATAATAAATAAAAAATTAATAATGTAGCAATCTTGATTGACAAGTGCTAATAATAATGTTATATTTGATGTGGTAAAAATTCAAAAGACTCTTGTCTTAAAAGGATGTGAATTGTAGTTTTAATATAAATTGCAGTAAAAAATAAAACCTTACAGAGATTGGAGTCTGTAAGGTTTTTATCGTTGTAATTGGCAGTTACAACAATCATTTAACACAAGCACAGATAAGCAAATAAAGAACTATTTGATTGACTTGCTCTTTATTATAATAACATAATTATTAAATAAAAAATCAAGAATTTGTATATACTTTATTCCTATCTGTGTAAAACCGAACAATTATAAATGAAAGGAATGATAGTATGGCAAAGAAAACTACGAGTTTAAAAGTAGCAAAAAAAGCATCAAAAGTACTTCGTGATGGAAGAACATCTAAGACAAATAAAAGTATTGCTGGAAGCGCTTTATCACAAAGAGAAAAGAAAAAAAGATAATAAATTAAAAATATAAACAAAATGGTTGTTGTAACTCCTTAAAAGTTTTATAAGGAGGAAATAAAAATGGTAAGAAAAATTAGTACATCGCAATTAAAAAGTCAGTTGAGAAGATTGGAAAGTAAGCAAAGAACTGCAATAAACAACTATAATAGAGCAGTGAGAAATTATAATACGCAAGTAAGAAGATTTAATACTGAGTTAAGAAGAAATAAGCAAAAAATAAAAAGTGAATTAAATAAGCTTAATTATAATTTAAGAAATACTACGACTTATTCTATTAGTGTTAGAAACTTAAATACGAGTTATCAAAGAGTCACTGATAATTATGAAAGTTTGTCAAGTGTAAATGCAAAGCAGGAACAATTATACGATTTAATAGAACAAGAAAATGCTAATAACTTAGTTGTTGCAAATACCCTTGAAAATCCACAAGATGATACTGAAATTGAAGTTTCATTAAATGATTCAATTATTGGCGATAAATTAAATGTATTGTCTCCTGATTTGAATGATCGTTGGACTGGTGCATTGTTTTCTTTGAATCCAAAAAATCCTGATGCTACAAGGCACTTTTGTACGAGTTCAAGAGAGATATTTACAGATATATTTGATAATTATGCTCAAGATGAAGAAGTTTTTAATATGTTTCCTAATTGTGATAAAACAGAACGAGGAAATGCTACTAGAAGATGGAAAATTAAATATTTTCTTAAAAAGAAAGGCATTGAATTAGAAGGTGCTGAAGAATTTATAGATAATGATATTGAGAATATATTAGAACTTTACCACATTTTAAGTGATGGAACACATGGGAATGCAGGACGATACACATTTATCCAATTAAAAGCCATTAAAAAACGAGTTGAAGATGGAATCTTATTTCTATGTAATATAGTTGTTTAATACTAACGAGAATATAAATACATCGGAATTTTTAATATTTTATGATATAATATAATACGTGTAAAAAAATTTATATATCAACATACAAGGAGGTGTAATGATGAATATAGTTTCTTTATTTAGTGGAGCTGGTGGACTTGATTTGGGTTTTGAAAAAGCTGGATTTAAGACAATTTGGGCTAATGAATTTGATCCTAAAATTTGGGAAACTTTTGAAACTAATTTTCCAAATACGGTATTAGACAGAAGAAGCATTGTTAAGATAAAAGCAGAAGAAATTCCAGACGCTGATGGTATCATAGGTGGACCACCATGTCAAAGTTGGTCGGAAGCTGGTGCTGGTAGAGGAATAAATGATTCTAGAGGTAAATTATTTTATGATTATATAAGAATTCTTAAAATTAAGAAACCTAAATTCTTTTTAGTAGAAAATGTCCCAGGTATATTAAACCCTAAACATAAAGAAGCGTTTGATGGATTTATTAAAGCGTTTACTGATGCTGGTTATAATGTGAATTATCAATTAGTTAATGCAAACGATTTTGATGTACCAGAAGATAGAAGCCGTGTAATAATTGTTGGATTTAGAAAAGATTTAAATAAAAAATTTGTTTTCCCAAAACCAAGAAATAAAAAACTTACATTGAAAGATGCAATTTCTGATTTAGGAGAGCCATTACCTGCTAAAGAAAAAAATAAAACAAATGGAGATAAATTAAGTTTTCCAAATCATGAATATTTTATAGGTAGTTATTCAACCATTTATATGTCTAGAAATAGAGTAAGAAGTTGGGATGAACCATCATTTACAATTCAAGCAGGAGCCAGACATGCTCCAATTCATCCAAAAGCACCGAAAATGCAATTTATATCTCAAAATAAGAGAATATTTGTACCTGGAAAAGAAGATTTATATAGAAGACTAAGTGTACGTGAATGTGCTAGAATACAAACATTCCCTGATAGTTACATTTTTAAATATAATGATTTAACTGATGCATATAAAATGATAGGAAATGCTGTACCTGTTAATCTAGCTTATTACATTGCACTAAAGATAAAGGAGGATTTATGCCAAGATTAATAACAGACCATTCTACTGTAAATGGAAAAGCTTATGAATATGCCTGTGTTCTTTCTATTCAGGATATAGTATCAAAATATAGAAAGATAAAAATTGTAGAAAATTCAAGTATGAAAATAGCAAGGGAAAGATTCAATAGCATTCCTGAAAGTGAAAGAAATACTATGATAAAATCTGCAAGTGCAGGTATAAATGCAATCTTAACTATGGAACCAAGAATAGTAGAAGATGGTTCTGATGAATTAGAAATATCATTACAATCTGATGATGCTGGAATTGCTGGAGATGTGAGAGATGTATTAGTTATTAGAAAATCTATTGATTGGGAAATTGGAATTTCAGTAAAACATAATCATTATGCATTGAAACATTCTAGATTATCAATGGATTTAGATTTTGGAAAAAAATGGTTTAATATTCCATGCTCTCAAGAATATTTTAATGAAATAAAACCATATTTTGAAGAATTAAAAGAATTAAGACGCAAAAATGTAATGTGGCGTGATATTGAGAACAAAGATGAAAGATTTTATGTTCCTATATTAAATGCATTTATGAAAGAATTAAATAATAAATATAAAGAATATGATTCAGAAGTTACTAAAAAAATGATAAGTTACCTGTTAGGTATTAACGATTTTTACAAATTAATTGGTATTGATTCTCAAAGAATTACTAGAATTATACCATTCAATATATATGGTACATTAAATCAATCGTCTCTTTCTAATAAGCCACTACAAGAAGTACAAATATTAGAGTTACCAACCCGTATTGTTGAGTTAGATTTTAAAAAAGATTCTAAGACAACATTAGAGTTAATAATGGATAATGGTTGGCAAATATCATTTAGAATTCATAATGCAAGTAGTAAAGTTGAACCTAGTTTAAAATTTGATGTACAACTAGTAGGACAACCAACTGCATTGTTTGTAATTGATATGCCTTGGGATAATTATTAAAATAATTATTTAAAAGACTGATTATGTATTATAATTTAAATGAAGAGGAAATAAGAATTAAATGTAAAGTTGCAATAAAACTAAAAGATGATAAAAAGCATTAATGCTCAATATCATCTTTTTCTATTGCATAATCTTTTGATTTATTCAATTTATTTGGATTTGAAATTATTTCAAAATTATCTTTATCTAAAGCACCATGTTCATATAATTCTTTAGCAAATTCTTCATATCTTTTGTCTTTTTTAACAAAAATTTTATCCATAAGAAATTGAACTAATCGATAAATCATTTCTTTAAAATGTTCAAGTGCTGATTTTAAAGAATGATTTTCTTTTTTTAATTCTCGAATTTCATTTTCTTTTTCTTTGATATTTTCGTTTAATTTATCAACTTCTTGATTAAGTGATTCGTTATTTTTTGTTAATAATTTTAATCTTTGTCGATTACTAATTAACTCATTACTAATTTCTTTTAAGGTAACAGATAACTCTTGAATATTTTGATATTCAGCGATAGTTTTATCTATTAAATCTATAAAAACAATTGCTTTATCACGATCTTTAACATCTATGACTAACTGATTTTTAATAAGTCCTTTTGATTTTAAATTTTCAAGAATTTCTTTAATTTCAGAAATATTATTAGATAATTTTTCTGTTTTTTCTTTAGCACTTTTTAAATTATTTTGGTGTATTTCAATAGACTTTTTTATCTTTTGGTAGTTTTCCATTTCAGTTATATGATAATCTCGATTTCTGCCTTTTAATTTAGCCTTTAATTGATAATTTACTTGATATTCTTTGTTAAAAGCTTCCATACAACGCACTCTCATTTTATCTTGAATTTTTGTTAAAGATTCTTTAGTAAAGACATCAGATTTTCCAACTTGTTTAGACATCCCATATTTATTTTTATATTTAACTGGAACACCAATTATATGAAGATGTGGACTTGTTTCATCATAATGAATGATTGCACTTGCTATTTTAAAGTTAGGGA
>CANQAT010000006.1 GCA_947588925.1 uncultured Bacilli bacterium
ACAATTATGATTATGACAATGATAAAGATATAGATATATAAAAAGCCGAGCAAATTTCAAATGCTCGGCTTTAATAAGACCATTTTTCCGAAATGGTAACACACTACGTTATTGGCAAAGCCAATAACGGTGTGCAAAGGGAATATTCCCTTTTGAAACCCTTTTATATAACATAATTAAGCAAGGCGGGAAACTTTATCTCTTCATTCCCGATTGTTTTTTCATTTTTTCGTTAAAAGCCATTTGTTGAATGACGGTCATTATTTCATCAGTTGTTACTTGTGAAAAATCACCACTACTTTGTTTTTGAAAACTAGCAATAGTTCTTGCTTTTCCTCTAACATCATTCTTATCAACACTACCCATAATATCAGCGATTACATGGCCATATTGTTGCTCCATTCCAGCAATTTGTAATAATGCAGCATAAGATGGTGTCCAAGTATCTTTTACAGCATTAATTAATTTAAAAGTATCTAGGACTGATCTACCGGTCTTTTTATAAGAACCTTCTGGAGAACTAAAATCTCTAACATCAGATTCTATTAAACTTATAATTTGTTCTTCAGTTAAATCTTTAGTATCAACTCTCGTTCCATCTCTTTTCATTAAATAAGTTGGGCAAGCTTTAAATGGAATTCCTTTTACTAATGCAGCACCAAATCTATAATCTGCATTTTCTTTTTCAAGTTCTTCTGCCGATTTAGTATAAATATTAATCATAACAAATTCCTCCTTGGACATATTATAGCATATTTTTAGATACTTTTGTAATTTAATTTAAAAAAAATAACAACTTTTTCATTCAAAATGTAAATGTTATGATATAATTTTATTAGTTAGTAGTTATTACTACCTAACTTATTGGTGTGAGAAAAGTTATTCGACTTCTTCTTTATACGCTCCATTTAGGTTATAACATTGAAAAATGTTGTAATAAAGCCTTAAAATAAAGATTTGAGGCATATATTAGATATTTTTTGTAGGAAAAGAGTGCTGGTGTCAAATGTGCTCTTTTCTAATGCAAATAAACATCAACTGTCATAGATACAGTACTATGTCCCATAGATTTAGAAACATAATCTATGGGCTTTTTTTATAAATCATACGAGTTGTGTAACTATGTCTAAATTCATATTGAGTTATTGGTTTTAAATTTGCTTTATTACAAGCTTTTAATTTATACCTATCAATAGTAGTAGGAGCCAAAGGTTTTATACCACCAAAAATATAATAATCAACACTATAACCAAATTTCTTAATATACATATTCTTTACTATTTTAAATCTTAAAATAGTAATTAAATTAACTTTAATAAATCTAATGCTTGATTGATTCTTAGGAGTATCAAGTTCTATATTTCCTTTTCTATGTATAGTTTATAAAATATACAAGATATATCGTGAAGAATGTATTTCTGCTAAAAATATGGATAGGCCTAAATTTAAAGAAATGATTAACGATATGAAAGAAGGAAAGATTAATAAAATAATTGTTTATAAATTAGATAGACTTACTCGTTCTATTAAAGATTTAGAAAATATTTGTAGTATGCTTGAAGAATATAATTGTAGTTTGGAAAGTGTTGATGAAAAAATAAATACTGATACTGCTAATGGTAAATTCTTTATTAGAATGCTTACAATCCTAGAGCAACTTGAAATTGAAAGAGCTAGTGAAAGAAATTGTTATTTGTGAAAATTTATAAAGTTTTGGTCATTAAGATAATATTGTTGTAAGGCAAATTGCACATAATCTTCAAAATTTTGTAGTTGTGTAACTCTACCATATGTGCATATATTAGCCACTTTTCTTTCACTTAAAGATAATTGTTGTATTTCTTCTTCGGAAGCAGTCATTAAGCCTAAGGTACCACCAAATCTAACAATCTTTGCATAAGCTTGATTATGTTTATAATATTGTCTACCATTTTCCATTTCATCAATCTTTTTTACAATTTCATTTGGAAGGTTTCTATCAACTACAACTTGACTAAAGCCCAAAAAATCCTCTCCATTTTTTTCTTCAAAAATTAAACTATCGTCTTTATTAGAATTGCCATCTAAGTTTTTTCCATAAGGTGCAATTACATAACCACACTCTTTTAAATGTTCAAGAACTGGCTGATCGTTTGGAACAACATACGTCCTACCATCCATACCAATAAAACTTGCAGTTGACTCATAACTATAAACTACTCCAAAAGTTCTCATACTTCTTTCATTCCAAGGAATTGCTTCATCAATTTCATCTCTATTTTTTATTCTTTCACCATCTTTATTTGTATACGCTAATTCTGATACTGGTGCTGCTATTTGGTATAAACTAGGTGAAACATCTTTAATCCCAAAATATTGGCTACAAATAAGTGCTATGTTTGCTCTATTAATATGATCATTTTTTCCATAATCATATGTTTGTGATACTTTCATTTTTTCCTCCTATTATCAATTAATAAAATCAAACATGTAATTTTAAATTTCTTTCTCACTATCTAAATTCATTATACTATATTTCCTAGTAAATTTCTTAATAGAATTCATTAAAACATGGCAAATTAAATAGTATTTGCATTATAATTAATTTATCAAATACAAATATAAATGTCAATAAGTTTTTGGGCAAAAATGGCAAAACTTAACCTTGAATTTGTATCGGACAAGAACATTTATTTTGAAAAAAATCTATCTTTATTTGAAACACACAAAATAATTATTAGTGGTAATACATCCTTGCTTAATCCTACTTTCTTATGATGACAGTAATTTATATTTGAAAGATACTTTAGAAAATATTACTCTTGAAAAACTAAAAAATTTGATTTTTAAAATGTGATGAAAAAATAATTTTTTTAAATTTTATTTTTCCCTTTATTTATCTTTATAAGGATTTGTGAGGCGTTATTTTTTTCTAAGGTTAAAGACACGAAAAAAATTTAAATCGAGTAAAGAAAATTAAATAGAGTTTTCTCTTTTTAATTTGTCACTCTCACACCATCGTACATACCGCTCGGTATACGGCGGTTCAGTTTATATTATAGTATGTGTAAATGTCAATAAGTTTTTGGACAAAAATGGCAATTTCAAAGTTGGACACTTTTAGGATAGAATGCTATCCTTTTTGGTTGCCATCAAGTTGTTCAATTTTGTCTTTTATTCTGTAAGAATTACCTGTTATATTTATTACATGAGAATGATGTAATAATCTATCTAATATGGCATTGGCAAGTGTATTATCGCTAAAGACTTCTCCCCATTTGCTAAATACCATATTTGTTGTTATTATTGTTGAATGCTTTTCATATCTTTTAGCTATCAGTTGAAATAGTAAATTTGCTCCTTGTTTATCAACTGGTAAATATCCTATCTCATCTATGATTAATAACTGATATCTACAAAAATGTTTTATTCTTGCCTCTAGTTTATTTTCAAAATGTGCCTTATTTAATTGGGTTATTAAATCATGACATGATATGAAATATACTGAATATCTTTTCTTTGCTGCTGTTATTCCTATTGATATAGCCAAGTGAGTTTTTCCAACTCCACTTGATCCTACAAATAATATATTTTCATGTTTCTCTAAAAATCTTAATGTATTTAAATCTTCTATTTCATCTTTATTTATTGATGGTTGATAATCAAAATCAAATTCCGATAGTTCTTTTTCATATGGAAATGCTGATACTGTTACTTGTATTTTTGATGCCCTTTCATCTCGATATTCTATTTCTTTATTTGTAAGCTCTAATAGAGCTGTTTGAAATGGTATTTTCTTTTTTACTATTTCATCTATATAATTTGGTAAATAACTTCTAAATTTTTCTAGTTTTAATAATTCTAAATTGTTTAATAATTTACTATATTCATTCATCTATATTCACTCCTAATATTTTATCTTTCTTTTTTAATTCTATTATCTCTTGTATTTCTTCTTCTGTTTTATTTTTATATGCTTCACTTTTCATTATTTGTTTTAAATCACTTTCTCGATAATTTAGTTACTATTCACAGCCGAGTAGTTTAAAACACCACAAAATAGACTAAAATTTAGTCTTTTTTCATGTCTTCAATTGTATAAGGAGTATCAGATAATAATTTCTCTATTGCGGTATGTGAATTGTATCCATTTCTTTTGCATGTTTCTATATAAGATTTTATTCTTGCATAATATTCTGCATTACTTATATTGGCAAATTGCCCAGATACTTTCATTTTTGTTTTACTACTTCTTAAACTCCTTTCACTTAAATTGTTTGAAAACGGAACATCAAACCTTAATACCCACAGTAAATAATTTTCTTTGTACTCTATTAATCTTTTTATTAAATTCTTTTCATCATTACCATGATATTTGTTAAAATCTTTTTTATTTATTTCCTCTGCCTCTTTTATAATCTCATCATATTCTTTTATTACTTTGTCACTTACTTCTTGGTCAAAATACATTATACTTTGTTTTATATATTCTTTTCTCTTTTGGTTTGTTGTCGTTAATAGAGTCATTAGTTTTTCTATCCAGTCCCTCTTAAGATTTTCATTTAGCTCTTTTAAATCTCTCATTAAATGTACACAACATTCTGCATTTGTATATTCATAATCATCATTATAATTTACTTTATTATGATCATGTACTACTACTGTATCTTTTGATAATGTTTTTAAAATGTTATCTTTATCTAATCCATCCTTGTCCTTTTTTTCATGAGCTTTATAATAAGCTAATTTTTCTGTTCCATAAAATCTTAAACAAGATTGTTTTCCATTTATTGTTATTACTGTATCATCCCAATTTATTACTTTTTGTTTTAATATTTCTTTATGTAGTTCATTATCAAATTTATCTAATTTTTCGTAACATCTTTTTTGTAATTTTGATATATATCCTTCACTCATATTCATTTCTCCACCTGTAAATCCACTTATTAATTCTTTGGTACGATGGAATGATACACATCCTTCATTTAGTAATGATATAGCTAAGGCTTGGGCTTTTGTTCCGTATTGATTTTCTTCTTTTAAATTATCTGGTATTGGTATACTTATTTTTTTATGACAATGATTACATATATATTCTCCAAATTCATGTTTTATTTTCATCAATCTTATTTGTATATCAAATTCATCTTTTCTTCTTGTAGAAGTTAAAACTAATTCACCTCCACAAGAACATTTATTATTTTCTAAAGAATGTATATATGTATCTGTTATTTCTTCATCCTTAAATTTTTCTAATTTTGTTTTTTTATGACCTAATTGTCCTCCTTTAAGTTTATCTGATTTTTCTCTTGAATTTGGTATTCTTTTTTCTTTTCCTATAGGTGTTTTACTTGTAGGAATACCTGAATTATTACTATCATGATTTAATATTTGTTTTAAATGTTCATTCTCTTTTTTTAACATTTCGTTTTCTTTTATTAATTCATATGAAAATTTTTCTATTGCTTTTGTAATTTTTTCTTCCATAGTTTTTTCCATATATTTAATTTGTTTTTGTAAATTTTTATTTTTTTCTTTTTGAGCATTTAATAAATCTCTTAATTTAGTATTTTCTTTTTGTAATTTATCTACTTGATTTTGTAATTTACTTAAGCTTGTTTCTATCGCCATAACTACACCTTTTTCTACTATAATTATTATATCAAAATTTTGATATAATTTCAACCTAAAGTGTGTGATTTGGCCTTATTTTTCAAAGGATTTCATAAGAAAAGTTATCCACACTTTTTTGTAGATAACTTGTTATTTTTTTTGTATATTTCTATTTATTTATTTAAATCGGCTGTGAATAGTAACATAATTTAAATACTTATCGCTTATTTCATATTGGCAAATAAAATCTGTAATGTTATAATATATATTGATTCTGGAATCACTCTCTGATATGGTTACTTGTTTTCCTATCAGATATGTTGGAACTGAGTATTTTTTACCTTTATACGTTATCATGGATTCTTTTGATACTTTATATGTTTTTTCAGGCTCATAATAGTTTATCAATCTATCCCATAACGGTAATGAGTTTAAATACTCTTTTTCTTTTTCATGAACTTCACTTGGAATTATCCCAACTCCTTGTACAACTTCATTATTAATATCTTCCATTATTTCTTTTACTATTTTATCTAATTCTTCCCAAGTCTCAAATTCTTCATTATATGGTCTTAATCTTTCCATTATTCTAGCTAAAGTTTCTACTTTTCCTTTTGTTTCAGGCCGATATCCTATACAAGCAAGTGGGGTAAATCCTGCATCATTACTAAATTCTTTGAATCTTTTATTAAATACAACTTCTGTCGTTATTGTCCTTGCTTTATCAACTACTGTTTTCATATTATCAAATAATATTTCTCTAGGGCATCCATTAAAATATCCAAAACCATTAACCAAACATTTAAATAAAGTATTTTGATTCCTATCATTTGTTAATTCAATATATTTATATCTTGAATAACCAAGTATCATAAGAAATATGTTGATCTCAAATATTTCTCCATTTTTATTAACTAATTTCATTGATTCCTTCCAATCTACTTGAGCTTGTAATCCAGGGATTGTTTCAAATCTAATTGTAGCTTTTTTTATTTGTAAATTTTTATGCTTTTTTATATAATTTTTTACTATTCCATATCCTCCTGTATAACCTTGTTTTTTTATAAACTTATAAACATTCATAGCTTTACTTTTATACTTATCTACTTTTGTATCAATTATTTCTTTATATGGATCTAATTTACTTGCTCTTTCAACCATTTTTCTTGCTTTTGGATTTTTTAATCTTTTTTCTCGATTATAAATAGTTTGTCTTGAACATTGCAGAGTTCTTGCCAGCTCACTTTTATTAATATTATCACCTCCAATTCTTATTATTTCATTTCTTACATCTTTTCTCATTAATATCAACTCCTTCACTATCTTAGAAAAGACAGTTTTATTATATCAATTAATGAAAAAGAATTGGTACAAAACTGTCCAATTCCTAGATTGCCATTTTTGTCCAATTCTATTTTACCATTTACAGTATGTACTTTTAGATAATGGTCTAGTTGAAAGATGATAATACATTTTATCAAATTTCTGCTCATTGAGCCACGATTTTATTTTACACTTCCATTAACCTAACATCACTATTAATGCGTTGTGTTTCCCTAATACTTCACAGATACTTACAAGTATAGTGGATTTTCACTACCTAGTTATATGCCATGCCTGGAGCGCAAAAAAGAGATAACCTTTAATATTATCTCCCTACTAGATTTTCTAAATAGCTATCTTTTGCTCCACACTGAATCATCTATAGCCACTATTTTTTACTAATCATTTAAGCAAACTTCAATTATATATTAACTTCAGGTTAATTGTGGCAATTTTAGGTTTTTCATTATCAGCCTTCTATATTTTATGATTCCTTACATCCTCATTATATTTACTATTAAAATTTCTATAAAATTCAAGTAATTGGTAACCTAGACTTTCACCTTTAAAATGAGGGCTTGTAGGCTGATTAAAATATTCAATTAATAATTCTCTTCGTATACTGGCTGGCTTTTTAGATATACCTTTACGTTCGATATCGTCTACAATTGCATAAGCCTTGATATATAATCTATATAATTCTTTATATTTCTTTGCCATATAAGTTGCTTTTTTTGACAATCTTATTACAGTCTTTTTTATTTGTTTATACTCATCTTTTGTTGTTTGCCTTTTTAATGTAAAAGCTCTTTCCTTACTTCGTAAATCTGCTTCTTCAATTATATAATCATCATTGCGTTTTCTAAATGCAAAACGCAAATCAAATAAGTCTTCTGACAAATCGTACATACCTGCTATTTCAAGATAATCTCTTAGTTTACTTAAACTTAAATCTTCATCTTGAAATTTTTGATCATGCGCTCTTCGTGAATTTATAAGTGCTTGTTCATCTTCTTCTTTTTTCTTAGCTTCCTCTTCTGCTTCTCTTGCAGCAACATTTTCTGGTTTTTTCCACTCTATCAAAAATAATTTATCTTGCAATTCTTTTTTTCTATCTTCTAAATTTCTTATTTCAAGCTCAATTTGTTCTGATAACGCTTTTTTCTCTTCATCTGGCATAGGTACTCTCCCCATTGTTTCAACAGGTAAATAAATACCTAAATCACTGTTAAATTCTTTTACAGTTGTTCTCCCATATACAGTTGCATTATCTACCGATTGAAGTCTTTTTTTCAGTTCTTCTATTTCCCTATCTAATTCTGCAATTTGCTCTTTAATAATACTCTCTTCAGTCATCATAATTATTCCCCTTCCACTAGTGACAATCTTCTATTGAACTCATTTACAACATTTTGATATTCTAAATCATTTTCTATATTCCTTAATATTTTATTTCCATCTATCACATTTAATTTTGCGAACATAATTTCAAATTCGTCATCTTCTTTTGAGTTCTCTGTAAATGCAATATAACTATTGTTATCTATATCAAATTCCATATATATATTATCATCTGGTATTTCTAATATTGTGTTATCATTTGTACTGATATAATTATTAATTATCTCATCTATCTTATTTTTTAATTCAGTTCTTAAATTTTCTAAATCCTCTCGCATATATTTTATCTCCTTTACTGACAATTATTTGTTTCTTTTAAAGTTTGTTGAGCAATTTCAAGTTCACTCATATTTTTAGATAACTTTTGATTTTGAAAATAATAATTAACACTATTTATTTTTTTGTTCTTTATTATTTAATAAAGCCCTTTACTCTTTTATATGATCTTATAACAATGTTTCATTACAATTAACTAAGTCAGAAAAATCTTTTATAGTATCATGTCATTCATTTTTATACCCTCCTATATACTTTAATAAATTATATCATAATTCTGTATCTTTTGTAAATCTTTTTACGTTAAATTCGCATTCTAACATGTTTTATATTTTTTTCACTTTCTGTAATAATTAAAAATTTTTTAGATTTTAATCCAAGAAATTCAAAAATTTTTGATATAATTTCATAACTTCTTAAATCATCAAATTCTTTATTTTCAAGTAATAAGCTTTGTGCTTCATCTCTATTTTTTGACCTACAAATTTTCCATTATCGTCACCAGCCAGATACTTGCAACTTCAACTCTTTTAATTTATAAAAAATTCTCCATTCTTGCCATTCTTAAGGTAAATGAACATATATGTCTTCTTTATGTGATATAATATTTATTGAATTTATTCTTTGTACTTCATAATCAAAATGTGAAGTACCATATATTCCAAGTACACATTCACTTTGCATTCTTAAAAAATTTCTTTATTTTGGAATGATTTTTTAATTTTAAATAAACTTTTTTTAAGATTATTATATTTCAATTGTAGATCTTTTATTACACACTTAAATGGCTTGTTACATTGGAAGAATTTTATCTATATCCAAATTAGTTTCTTCTTTTATTTCTCTTATTACAGTATCAAAAATTGTTTCTCCTAATCCCATACTACCTCCAAGATCCCCCATAAATTATCATCACTTCTTTTTTGTAGTAATACTTGGTTTTTATCATTTAAAATTAAACATCCACATGAACACATTAATATTGGTTTATGACCTATATTTTTTCTTAATTATTTTACATATTCCATTTATAACACCACTTTTTTTATTTTTTGTTTTATATTGGTACCTTTAATACCTCATTTTAGTTTATAACCAACACTCATTAATCTTACATTATAAATATCTTGTAATTCTGACAAATGAATATTATCTCTATTTAGTTATCTTTCATCTATAAAAAATCATATTTCATAATTTTCACTCTTCATTATATATATTTAATATACCATTTTTAAATAATTTTAAGATATAAATATTCTCTCAAAATTTATCATAATAACATTTTTACAAATACCATAACTTCTCATTGTTTTTTCTTACTTCTTTTATAATCCCACTACCAAGACATACATCACCATAATAAAATACACAAGCTTGTCCTGGAGTTACTCTTTTAACTCCCTGTTTATATTTAACCAATATTTCATTATTATCCAAATACTCTAATTCTACTGGATTGTCTTTTTGTCTATATCTAAATTTAGCCATGCATTTACTTGGTTTTACATCAGAAAGCCAATTTATAGTATCTACTATACAAGAATTAGTTACTAAATAATCATTATCTTCACCTATACATATATATAATATATTTTTTGAAAGATTTTTACCTACCACAAACATTCTGTCAGGAAATCCTCCAATATCAAGCCCTCTTCTTTGTCCTATAGTATAGTTCATAAGCCCTATATGTTTACCTATTACTTCATTTGTATCTATATTTACTATATCGCCAGGTTGATTCGGTAAATAGTTCTTTAGAAAATTAGTAAAATTTCTCTCTCCTATAAAACATATACCTGTAGAATCTTTTTTATTTGCTGTAATAAGACCATATTCAAGTGCGATTTTACGTACCTCTTGTTTTTTTATATTACCTAATGGAAATAAAACATTTTTGAATTGCTCCCTATTTACTTGGGAAAGAAAATATGATTGATCTTTATTTTCATCAATTGCTTTTAATAAATTGCCATTTTCTAATCTTGCATAATGTCCGGTTGCAATATAATCTGCACCTAGTTTTTTGCCTCTTTCACGAACATATCAAACTTTATATATTTATTACACATTATATCAGGATTTGGAGTTCTGCCTTTTTTAAGTTCATCTAAGAAGTATGTAAATACATAATCCCAATACTCTTTTATAAAATCTTTTCTATGTAAAGGAATACCTAACTTATCACATACTGCTTTAGCATCATTATAATCAATTTCTTGTGGACATATTCCTTGTTCTGTAGTTGGTGCATCTATTAACTCTCCATCAGCATAAGAATCCCAATTTCTCATAAATAATCCAATTACTTCATAGCCCATTTTCTGAAGCATTATAGCAGCAACACTACTATCTACTCCTCCACTCATTCCTATTACAACTTTTTTCATAAATCACCTTCATAATTTTTATAAGAATGAATAAAAAGTATTTTGAATTATTACAAAATATTTTACTCTATTTATAGTCCTCCTCTAATCTTTTTTCTATATCTTCTATACTTGGAAGCGTATTTTCTAAAAATTCTGGAATTTCTGATAATATCTTATATTCGCTTACTCCAATAGGTTTATTAATATCTTTTAAAGCAAGCTCTGCTGTTACTTTCTTTTTATCTTTGCAAAGCAACATCCCAAATGTTGGATTATCATTTTCATTTTTAATATATTTATCTACCGCACTTAAATAGAAATTAAGTTTACCCGCATATTCAGGTCTAAATTCAGTTGTTTTCAGTTCAATAACTACATAACTTCTAACTTTCAAATTATAAAACAATAAATCAATATAATAATCTTCATTTTCTATTTCTAAATGATATTGTCTTCCCACAAACGCAAATCCATTACCTAGTTCTAATAATAACTTGGTAATATTAGTAGTTAATTCTCTTTCAATATCAAGTTCTTTCACATCTTTATCAGCAGTTATAAAATCAAAAATATAAGGGTCTTTTAATAATTCTTTTGCTTGTACATTATTAGGTGTTGGTAAAGTTTCATCAAAATTAGTAGTTTTATTTTCTAAAAGAGCTTGTCTTTCATACAATTTAAGAGAAATTTGATGAGTCAATATAGAAACAGACCAGCCATTTTCAACTGTTTCTTTTGCATACCACTTTCTAATTTCTTTGTCTTTAATTTTATCTAATAATACTTGATTATGGTTCCAAGATAATTTTGCAAGGACTCCTTGCAAAAATTCATCATTATCAAATTCACTAGCAAATTTTTGCATATATCTTAAATTTCTTGCTGACATACCTTTAATTGTAGGAAATTCTATTTTTAAATCTTTTGCTAAGGTATCAATAAAAGATGTTCCCCATTTATTATTTTCAATTAATTTTAAACCTATATTATAATACATTAAAATTAAATCTTTATTAGCATTTTCAACTATTTTATTCCTAGTTGTTATTAAAGTCCTTTTAATATCATTTAGTACTTCAAAATATTTATCACTATCTTCTAACATAATACCTCCTTTACCAGTATCAGTTGATATAATTATACTATAAATATCAATAAATTCATATATAGCCATTGAATTTTTATCAGATATTTATCTATTTTTGGTGAGTTTCTCAATAAATGTTGATTTATGTATAAAAATAGAATATAATCTATTTAACGAGTGAGGGATATTTTTTTGATAAAAGGTTTTAAAACCTCTTATCATTCGCTCCATTTATATTATAACTATCATAAATATTAATTTTATGATATTATATATTTAGCAAGAAATCTTGCATATAATAAAAAGGATACATTTGATTGCTAGAATCAGATGTTATACCTTATATGGAATGCATCTGAGATCAACTATTGTTGAAATCAGATGCTTTTGCTATTTTAGAAGTAAAATTATTACAACTAATAATAGAAGTAATATTATAATAAATTGAAAAAATTCTCTTTTTGTCATAATTATATTGTGTTCTACCCTATGGTATGTATTTCATTAATTGAATAATATTTTCCCATGATATAACAAATAGTAAATAATTACTTCAAATAAATCCTATTAGATTCATTATTAAAAATTTCATATAAAATACCTTTTAATTATTAATCAGTCTTATTACAGTTAATAATTTCTTCTAAATCTTTATAAACTTTATCAACATTTTCTTTTAATCCTTCTATTGCTATTACATTCATAACCGGTTCTATATATTCATCAATTTCAAATTTAACATTATTTTTTTCATAAACGTATCTTTTTCTTTTCAATATTTTTTTATTTGTTAAATTTAATATTTCTATTAAAGAATAAACAAAATCTTGATTATAATCATTAATAATTAAATCCTTCGATTCTCTTGATATTTTTAACGCATTATCATTTAAATTATCATCTTTAAAATTTAATACTTTTGTAACTTTATCATCATAAATATTTTCCGTAATACGTGCCATTATAGAACCACCATTTTTATATAATGTTCGATTTTGTAAATATTCTTCTTTCTTTTTATATTTATTAATAATACAATAATTTATAAAATCTTTTATATCTTTTACTTTAAAACTATACTCATATTCTTTATTCATAATTTCTTCCCTTTCTTAAAATTAAATTAGTATAATTATATCTAATAACTTTGAATATTCTAACAAAAAATGTATACTTACTTCATGCGTATCAACTATTGCTGAAATCAGATGTTTTTATTATATATTTTTAAAAATTGTTCTAGTTCAGTTTCGTTTGAAAAAATTTTATCAAAAATATTGTATAAAGTATCTGTTGAATCAAAATTACCTATTGCATAGCATTTTTTGCCCATACCATAAGCAATTCCTGATTCTATATGAGCTGCTTTACCTGCAGGTAAAACTAACAATAAATTTTTTGATGCTTTTTCTCCTTCCATATCTTGTTTAAACAAATTTAAAACAATATCACTTTTTAAATCTAATGATTCAAATTCTTGCTGTCTTTCTTCTGGCGTTTGATTACTATTACCATATCCCCAATTATCTTCATTTTTTAAAAAACAATAATAAGATATTTTATATTTATCTAACAAATTACATATATTTAAAATATTATCTCTATTTCGTGCTCTTCCTGCTATAAAAAAATCATATTCCATAATATTCACTCCTAATTATATAGATTATTATACCATATTATATCAACAATTTTAAGATATAAATATTTTCTCAGAATTTATGATAATAACATTTTTACAAATACCATAACTTCTCGTTATTTTTTCTTACTTCTTTTATAATCCCACTACCAAGACATACATCGCCATCATAAAATACACAAGCTTGTCCTGGAGTTACTCTTTTAACTCCCTGTTTATATTTAACTAATATCTCATTATTATCCAAATATTCTAATTCAACTGGATTGTCTTTTTGCCTATATCTAAATTTAGCCATGCATTTACTTGGCTTTACATCAGAAAGCCAATTTATAGTATCTACTATACAAGAATCAGTTACTAAATAATCATTATCTTCGCCGATACATATATATAATATATTTTTTGAAAGATTTTTACCTACTACAAACATTCTATCAGGAAATCCACCAATATCAAGTCCTCTTCTTTGTCCTATAGTATAGTTCATAAGTCCTATATGTTTACCTATTACTTCATTCGTATCTATATTTACTATATCCCCAGGTTGGTTTGGTAAATAATTCTTTAAAAAATTGGTAAAATTTCTCTCTCCTATAAAACATATACCTGTAGAATCTTTTTTATTTACTGTAATAAGACCATATTCAAGTGCAATTTTACGTACCTCTTGTTTTTTTATATTACCTAATGGAAATAATACATTTTTGAATTGCTCCCTATTTACTTGAGAAAGAAAATATGATTGGTCTTTATTTTCATCAATTGCTTTTAATAAATTGCCATTTTCTAATCTTGCATAATGTCCCGTTGCGATATAATCTGCACCTAGTTTTTTTGCCTCTTTCACAAACATATCAAACTTTATATATTTATTACACATTATATCAGGATTTGGAGTTCTGCCTTTTTTAAGTTCATCTAAGAAGTATGTAAATACATAATCCCAATACTCTTTTATAAAATCTTTTCTATGTAAAGGAATACCTAACTTATCACATACTGCTTTAGCATCATTATAATCAATTTCTTGTGGACATATTCCTTGTTCTGTAGTTGGTGCATCTATTAACTCTCCATCAGCATAAGAATCCCAATTTCTCATAAATAATCCAATTACTTCATAGCCCATTTTCTGAAGCATTATAGCAGCAACACTACTATCTACTCCTCCACTCATTCCTATTACAACTTTTTTCATAAATCACCTTCATAATTTTTCTCTATTATAACATATTATTTCATTCTAAGACCAACAAACTATTACATTACCATACATTTACAAAAAGAGATAACTTTTATAGTTATCCCAAATAAATTTATAATAATTTATTATTCCTAATCAGATATTTCTATGTATTTCTTTGAGTTAATCTGTTCGTTTTCTTCCTTCTTAGGAATTTCTAGTTTTAATGTACCATTTGTAAATGTTGCATGAATATCTTCTTCAGTTATTGTATCGCCAATATAGAAACTTCTTGAGCATTCTCCAAAATATCTCTCACGGCGTACAAATTTTCCTTCCTCTTTTTCTTCGTCATGGTCGTTCATAGTTGCAGTTACATTTAAGTAACCATTATCAATATCAACTTTGATATTTTCTTTTTGATATCCTGGTAAATCAATCATAATATAATAGTTGTCTTTACCTTCCTTAATATCAGTACGCATTATTTTTGTTTCATGATTATTAAAGAATGGATCATCAAATACATCTCTCCATAAATCAAAATCATTATTTCTTTTTGGTATCATCATCATATCTCATTCTTCCTTTCCTTATACAATTATAATACCCGTAAATGACATTTATATCCTTTACACATATAATTATATCACAATTTTTAGCAATTTCAAGTAGTGAGTGCTAAAATCTTAAAATTTTTTAAATTTTATATAATTTATCTATATATTTATTTTATGCATTTGCATTTTTATTATTCATTAACAAAAAAATGGTTTTTCATAAACCATTTAACTATATTAACTAAGTATTTAGAGTTGCAAAATTGAAATACGACACTTTTATAATTCAAATAAATATATATTTTCTATATATTTTTCTCTAAATAAATCATTACCTATATACTTTCCACCAAGATGCTTATAAAAATTATTAGAAGGATTTCCATCTAGGCATCCAATTATTAATTTTTTTATTCCCTTTTTCATAATATTTTTAACAGCATAATTATATAACAATTTCCCATAACCATTTCCTTGATATTCTTTTAGAATATATAAAGAATGAATTTCAGCTGCATTTTCATATCTATCACTATCTAAAGTATAATAAATCCAACCAATTATTTTTTCTTGTAAAATTAAAACGTAATAATCTGGTTGATCATTTATATTATTTTTTAATCTTTCAGCATTTTGTTTTTCATGATTTAATAATCCCTTTAAAAAATCATCATCAACGATTCCTTTATATGTTGTATTCCAAACAGTTGCGATAGAATGCGCTAATTCATTTGAATCTTCTATTTTTCTTTTTCTAATTACAGGTTCCATAACTATTACCATCTCCTTACAAAAAATCAAATATTCGTTTATCATATACAAAGGTGTTTACTAAATTGTTACTAAATTGTTATAAATTTAGTATCAAATTCTATTGTATAAAGAACAAATGTCTGATATAATTGTATAGGGAATATTTTATAGTTGAGTGCTTGCCGACTTCTATAAGGAAGGAGGCTGATAGTATGTTTAAGAAAGATTTTTTAATCTTATCACTTATTCTTATTATCTTTTTACTAATAGCCTTACTTTTTACTTTTGTAATATAGTATCTATGTAAAAGAAAAGCACTCAATCTAACAAGATTAAGCGCTAACCAATATATTGGCGAGTACTCAACATTGCATTGTTAAGTATTCCCTTTTTTATTTTATGCAAGTATCATGCACATATTCATAATAACATAAAAGCAACTTTTTTGCAAGTCGTCTTGTCATACTTGAAAATTCCGAATATCAATCAATCTAATTAATCAAAGGAATGAGTACAACAACTTTTCTAATAAAATTTAATAATTCTAATTTATTACTTTCTCAATACCTTTTCCAAAAATATTTTGTTTTCAAATGTTCCCTTTTTTGTTCCTTTTTCTTGTGCAATAGAAATAACTTCTTCTAATGTTGCATCTTCTAATCTAGCTAAATATTTCATTATTTCTAACATATCGGCTAATTCTTCTATTCTGTCTTTTCCAGTCGCACTTAAAACTTCTTGATATTCCTCATTTAATTTTTTTTCTAGTTCAACTTTATATTCTTCATCAGTTAGAACTCTAGTAATTGGTTCTTCACCATTTGATTTAATTATTTCAGGTATTTTGTCTCTTACCAATTTGTTATATATTTGTTCCATGTTTTATCTCCTTTTTCTATATTGATATTATCAATATGTAAGTGTGTTTTCTAAATTGACAAATATATCAATTTGAACTATAAAAATTATAACATAAATTCAAACATTTTAAAACTCGAACTTTTATAGTTCGAGTATAAATCAATCCGGTGCCCTAAAGGAAGGAGTATGATAAATTTTTTAAAATATAACAACAATATAACCAAATTATACCTTTAATTATTATTTATATAAAAACCTCCATCAAAACTAATGTTGTAATAATTCGGATTAATTTGTTTTCTATGAATAAGTTTATTATTTTTATAAATTGTAATATATTTTTCATTGTTATCGAGAGAAACGTTATAATTGTTTATATTTTCAATATTATCAATTTTTTTTGATTTTTTAGGTAAATATTTTGCTAAACTGTAATCGCCAGTTGCAATTCCTAAACTAATTTCTTTAAAATAATTTTCATTAATTGCATAAGCAAAGTTATGGCTATCGCCTATTCCTCCATTACCATTTGATTTATATACTAATACTAAATCGCTATTAATTATTAAATAATATTCTCTAAATAAACTGCATGATAATAACAAAATAGGTAATATAATAAATAATAATATAACTAATATAGACTTCTTTGAAAAAGAAATCATTTCATTGCCTTTTTTAATTTTTTTGGAACATATAATAATAGAAACAATATATATTATTATTGCAATCAACGATATTAATGCTAAAAATAAAATCTCAGGTCCTATATCTACACTTAAAACATTTGGTATAACAACTATATTTAAAATTAAATACGTTATATAAAAAAAGTTAATTATCTTAATACATTTACAATTTTTTTTATTTTTTATTGAATAAATTAATATTGGTATTGAAAGTAAACTAACCATTATTATGATAAAATAAATACAATTTTTTAACAACATAATATTTCTCCTTACATAGCATATTGGTATTGACAATATGCAAGTGTGTTTTCTAAATTGACAAATATATCAATTTAAACCATAAATATTTTATCATAAATTTAAGCATTTTAAAACTCGAACATAAAAGTCCGAGTATCAATCAATCTGGTGTCCTCGATAGGACTCGAACCTACCACCTAAAGTTTAGGAAACTTTTGCTCTATCCCGATGAGCTACGAGGACATATTACCTTTAAAATAAAGGCAATATAGACCTACAAAAGTAAGTCTATTTTATTATATTAAATACAAATAATAAATATAAATTGAAAACATATGTAAGTTTATAACTAAATTTCTTTGAAACTTCTCCTAAACTTAATACTTTATCTACTAAACTTACAACCCAACTCTCTGCATACTTTGGAACTTTATAATCTATAGGAAACATATGTGATTTTATTATATTTATTTCTTTTTCTGAAAGTTCAAACTGATTAGTTGCATTTATAACAGCTTCATTAGGATGTTTTACAGAAAACAATAACAATTTATCTTTTATTGAATCACAATTACTTATCTCCTCTGTATAAAAGTCATGAAGAAGTCCACCTCTAGCTACATCCTTATAATCCAACTTTAAGGCTTTAGCTATTTTATATGAATAATAAGATACTTTTAATGAGTGATCCATTCTTGTAGTATTATGATGTTTAATATTATTCATTTTTTGAAATTCTTCATTATGCATTATATTATTTATAATTAATAGGTATTCTTCATCTTTTGTGTACTTTGTCATACCTTTTATTTCACCTCAAACACTACTACATTATATCATGTTTTTAACAAAATTATAATGCCTTTTGTTACTGTTTTTTATTAAAATTTTTAAAAGCCTTGAAAATCAAGGCTTATTCTATAGTAATTTTTTGATTAAGCGGTTGAATCTCTATATGAGTGTTACCATCATTTACTTTTATTTCTGTACCATCTTTGTATCTATATATTGTTCTACTACTTCTAGATTCTTTCTCCCAAGTAATAGGTACAGCATATCCCTCTGATATATACCATCCTTCTCCATTACCTATATTATATAGAGTCTGTCTCCCATAAGAATCTATTGATGTATTTTTTACTTGATATGTAATTATATTTTTAGCAGTATATTGCTGTTTTGTTTCGTGGTCGATATGTGCTTTATCATTTTGAAATCTCTTATATACCTTGTTTGTACTATCATATTCAAATGACGTAGATCTACTATTAGAATAAGTTATATCTACTTTGTTTGCTACTCTACTTCCTTCAATATTTGCTAGATTAATAGATTCAGCGCTATAATCAAGTAATGGTTTAGATGATGTTGTCGTTCTATATTTATAATAGCTTATACCATTATTTATTTTATCTGTTGTTGTGAATGCTGTATGTTCTAAAGCTAATCCAAGTGATGTATCTCTAGTATATCCATTATAACTCATAAAATTAATGTTATTTACTCCTAATTTTTTCATATCATCTTGTGCTTGTGGACTCCATCCAAAATGTACATATATCGCATCATTTTCAAGTGCATAATCTAAAAAATAATGTCTTGATGATCTAACAGATCCTATTCTATCCAAGTTTTTATCTTTATATAAAGCCATTAATCTAGTGTATCCACCTTCAACAATTATTTCATAAACTATATATGCATCTTGAATTCCTGATTGATATCCCCATACAGTATATATATTGTTTATCATAACGGCATATGGTCTACTATCAGAATCCAAGTCGATTATCTCTACTTTCTTTTCTTCAGTTTTATCATCATCTATCTTATCTTCATTTTTCTCCTCATTCTTACACCCACCAACAATAGTTAACATAAATACTATAACTATTAAGGATAAAAATAATTTTATAATTTTTTTATTTTTTAAAAAATTTATTTTCACTATATCTTCACCTCATTATAAGTATATCAAATTACATAAAATTTTTAAAGGAGAAATTAAAAAATAATTGTATCAAAATTAAAAAATAATTGTATTAAAATTATTACTCCTGATAAAACATTTTATTCACATTTTTAATATTATATTCAAATTTTTTATAATACCAAAAAAGAGAAATTATTTCAATTTCCCTTTCATACCTTTTAAGCCTTTAACTCCATAATTAGCTAATATATTGCTTTCAAATGAATAAATTTTCTTTGATCTATTTTTATAATCTTTTATAGCTAGGGTAATCATCTCATCTAAAAGTTGTGTATATTTTTTACCTGTAGGTTCCCATAGATAAAAGGATAAACTTCCTGGTATTGTATTTGGTTCATTTACATAATATTTATTTGTTTTCTTATCTATTAAATAATCTATTCTACATACTCCACTTAAATTAAGTGCCCTAAATACTTTTTTTGAAGTCTCTTTAATATCATGAGTTAAATCATCACTTATGCGAGCTGGTATTATTCTACTCGCACTTGCCATTCCTTTAGAATGTGACCCTTTAAGTTTTCCTTTAGATCCTCCTATATATTTATCTTCATATGTTAAGAATTCTTCATCACTTGTTACTTCTTCTATTAGGCTTGTCTCTTGATGTGAATAATTACCAAACACACTACAATTTACTTCTATTAAATTTTGTACTGCATGTTCAACAATTACTTTAACATCGTATTTCATAGCTTCTTCTATCGCATTAGCTAGTACGTTTTCATCTTTTACATAAGTAATACCTACGCTACTACCAAGTGTAGCTGGTTTAACTATTACTGGGTATCCTAATTTTTTTACATCTTCAAAGACTTTTTCACTATCAAAAGCATAATCACTATCAAAAAACCATATATAATCTACAATAGGCAAGTTCATATCTTTAAAAATTTGTTTCATTACTACTTTATCTTGTCCTAACGCACTTCCTAAAACTCTACTTCCAACATATGGAATTCCAACACTATCTAAATATCCTTGGATAGTTCCATCTTCCGCATTATTTCCATGTACTATTGGAAAAGCTATATCAATATCTGTTATATTTTTTCTAAATAGCCCTTTTGTAGTTTGAAGATAGAATCCATCTTTTGTTTTTGTTAAAACTACTTGTTTAGCATATTTTTTTAAATCATCAAAATTTTGATAAACATCTATATCCATAAGCATTTTACCTGTATACCAAATTCTATCTTTGCTTATATATATTGGAACTATTTCATACTTTTCTTTATCTATATTTTCCATGGCCTGAACTGCAGATATTATACTTACTTCATGTTCTACAGTTTCTCCTCCAAATATTACACCAACTTTAATCTTCATATACATCTCTCCTATTCGTTAAATAAGTCCGGTAAATCATTTTCTAAAAGTACATATGTGTTTCCTTGAGCAAGTCTATTCATAAGTGGAAATGCATCTCTAACATCATTAAGTACAAATATTTTGTCTTTATTATATTTATTCTCTATTAAACTTTCATATATAGGCTTTGTTTGATTTTTACCTATCAATATTACATAATCACACACTTTACTTATATATTCTCCAAATTTATAATTAAGTTCATATTGTTTATCCCCTAGTTCAATCATACCAGGCGTAACTATTATTTTAGTGCCTTCCATAAGTCCTAAAACTTCTACAGCCATACGAGATCCAACAGGATTTGAATTATAAGCATCATCTATTATATTAATATTACCATATTTTTTAAGTTCTAAACGGTGTTCTATAACATTCACACTACTAACTCCTCTTTCGAGTTCTTCTATACTAAGACCTAACTCATGTCCTAATAATATTCCAGCAAGTATATTATATACATTATGTTTACCAAGTAATTTAGTTGTAAAGTGATACTTATTTTTATCCCCTTTAAATATACAATCAAAACTAGTACCCTTACCAGATAGTTTTATATTTGTTGCGTATAAATCTGCATCCTTATTATCTATTCCAATCCATTTTACTTTACAATCATTTTTTATTTTGTATTTTACTTGATATTCATCATCTTTATTTAGAATTGCAAGTCCATCGCTTGGAAGTGATTCTACTAATTCAAACTTTCCTTTCATAATGTTATCTCTAGATCCAAAGCTTTCTAAATGTGCTTCTCCTATAACAGTTATTATTCCATACTTTGGTCTAACTATTTTACAATTTTGTTTTATTTCTCCTATTTTAAATGCTCCCATTTCGGCAATAAATATATCATTAAATTTATCTAAATAATTGTTAATAGAATTAATAAGCCCATATGGAGTATTAAAACTTTTAGGTGTAGCAAATGAATTAAATTTTACATTTAATATATCATTTATTATATTTTTACTACTAGTTTTACCATAACTACCTGTTATTCCAACAACAGGTATATTCATAGTTTTAAGTTTATTAAGAGCCTTAAACTTATAATAATAGTAAACACATTTTTCAACAGGTTTATTTATTACATTAGCAGTCATAACTACAAAATAATTTAAATATGTCATAAGTCCTAATAATAAATAAGCATATACTAAATTATCATAAGAGAAGCTTATTATAAAAGGTATTATCATAATTAAATACATTAAGGATACTGTTATAGATAATCTTTTTATTCTTGCGGTTACTACTAAAGGTTTTTTAGCAACTACTTTTTTATTTCTATAAGAAATAAATATAATCCCATAAATTATTATAAATAATCCTATTGTAAATCCTATATCAAAGAATAATGTAAATATTATAAGTACAAATAATATATCACTATCATAAGCCACCTTTGTTATATTAGTAAGTAACCATTTAAAATATCTATTATCATCATCATAATAATTTTGTTGTAACATATGAAATGATTTTTTAGTTTTATAAATTGTAAAAATTAAATAAGGTATAAGCGATATTAAAAACAAAGTCATACTACTCTCCTCCTATAAAACTCTTTATTATATTTATAGTTTCTCCTATACGTTCTAAATATGCATAATGAGTACATCCCTCATATGGAATTACTGCAGAATCACTAATTAATTTTTCGAGTTCATAAGCACGTTCTATTGGAACTTCACTATCCATAGTTCCCCATATTATTATTGTTGGACATTTTATTTTTTTTACATCCTCACTTATATCTAAATTAACATGTTCTACAAGTATTTTTCTCATAAACTCACTAGCTTCTCTATAATCTCTTGATCCTATATGTTTTTTAGCAACATTTTCTAATTTATTTAAGCCAGGAACTTTTTTTAAACTTTTTAATATTTTTGTCTTAGTACTAATTTTTTTTATTTCTTTTTTAAATGGACTTCCAAATAATATTAATTTGTTTACTTTATATTTACTTGCATATATCAAACTGATTTTTCCTCCAAATGAGTGACCAATTAGTACTGGATTACTTACATTTAGACTATCTAATAATTGTTTTATACAAGAAGCATAATCATACATAGTCCAAATAGTTGTTGGTTCAGGACTATCTCCAAATCCAGGTAAATCTACAATTATTATTCTATTATTTTTCTGTAGTTTATCTCCGATTGGTTGCATCATACTAATATTTTGACCCCAACCATGTAAAAGTACTAAAGCATTCTCTCCTGTACCATAATCTACATAGTTTACATCTGTATTATTTATGTGCTTTATCATCTTATCACCATTATTATTATAGCACGTTTACATAGAAAAAAAAAGAAATGTAAACTTTTTTTATACATTTTCTTAATTTTGTAACGTATATATTATCAATATTATTTTAATAATATAAGTACATTATACAATTTATTTGTTTTCTATTTGTTTTGTTTCATTTAATAATCTATCAAAATCTGATACATAGTTTCTATCTTGTATAACTTTATATTTTTCATATTCATTTTCTGCTTTTTCTAATGCTTGTTTATGAGAAACTGTACCCTTTCCTTCTAGTACATTATAATGAAAAATCTTTAAAGCATTTTCTACTTCATTTTTCCAATCATTCATGGACATTGCAATATTTCTTTCGGCATTGTTTTCAGCTATATCTAAAAATAAGTTTACTAAATTATTCAAATTCTTAATTTCTTTTTCGTCTAAATAATTTTTTGCAATAATAACATCTGATTTTAGTATCTTACCATCAGGTGATTTTTCCCAATTTGTAAGACCCATATTTTTCTTTTCAGAATCTGCTCTATTATAAACTATTTCTGCGGCAGTTTGTCCAGTTATAGCAAAATGAAATTTATTTTGAATTGTTTTGTAAAATGTTACTGCTTCTTCACTATTTTTATCATAATCAATTGAACATTCTGAAAATATGTCAGTAATTTTTTGATAAAACATTCTTTCACTTGTACGAATTAATTTAATTCTTTCAAGTAATCTTTTAAAATATTCTTGATCTATTTTATTTGCTTTCATGAATCTTTCATCATTTAGTGCGAATCCTTGAACCATATAATCCTTAATTATTTTATTTGCCCAAGTTCTAAATTTGATTGCTTTTTTAGAATTAACTCTAAATCCAACAGAAATAATCATATCTAGATTATAATATTGATAAACTCTTTTAACTTTACGATTTCCTTCATTTTGAACTTGTGCAATTTTTGCACAAGTTGAATTTTCATTTAATTCTACTTCTTTATAAATATTATTAATATGCCTAATAATACCACTTCTATCTATATTAAAAAGAGTCGCTAAAGCTTCAGTACTTAACCAAACATCTTCATTTTTGAGTAATACTTCTACTTTAGTATTCCCTTCTTCATCATTATAAAATAAAATATTTTTTTCAGTACCGATTAATTTATCATTCACATTTACACCTTCTTTATATAATCTAATAATCTTTCTACATATATTATACTATTATTTATAATACTAAACAATTAATTTCTACTATTTTTTATTTGTTTTCTATTAGAAATAATTATATCAAGATTATAATATTTCACTCTAAACTTACCATATGTTCAAGAATTGAAGATGTGCAAAAAATGCACAAGTTCAATTCTTCATTTTATAAAATTATATAAAGAAAGATAGATCAGTATGTATGATCTATCTATATGTCAACTTTACCGTTGACATTATTATATTATGTATTAATTTTTTATTTATACATTTTTTATTATAAATTTTTTTAAAATTAATAAAACTATTAAAGAAACTATTAATATTCCAAAATTAAGTATAACATAATTTTTAACAATTATACTCATAGTTAATACAATCGTAGTATTTAAAGCTATATGCATTAAAATTGGAGCTTTTAAAGTTTTATACTTTTCATATAAATATATAAACATGAAACTAAGTCCAAATGCATATATCATTTCTATAATATTAGTATGAAATATTCCAAATATTATAGAACATAGTATTATAGCAGTCATTCTTTTATTAAATGTTTTTAATCTATTATAAACAATTCCTCTAAATAGTATTTCTTCTAATATAGGTCCACATATACAAGAAGATATTATCTCTACTAATATTGGTAATTCACTCTGTTTAAAAATATCAGTAAAATATATTACATTATTTAAATTATAAAGCGTTATATTATATATCAAAGAAATAGTAATACCGAATAATATTGGTATAAATATATCATTAAATTTAAAATTATTTTTTACTTTATATTTTTTAAACATATTATAGAAAATAGGCATAAATATAATAAAAGTTATTAAAACTATAAAAAGTGCGTTTGAATTTATATATTCATTTAATTTATTAATATATTCTTCTGTTTTTATATATTCCAAGAATTCACTATTGGTTAAACTACCTTGTTCCTTAAAATTAAAAATTGCAACAAAAATATATTGTATTAAAAATTGACCTATTACAAATATAATAGGCCAAACTAATGTTTTTAATATATTTTTCATATATTCAAGACTATTTCTTTTCATCTTTTAACATCTCTTTTATAGTTGTACCAATAGTTGCGATATCTTGTAAATTAGATGGAACAATAATCTTAGTAGATTGACCGTTTGCTATATCCTTTAGCGCATCTAAACTTTTTAATGTTATTATTTTTTGATCTGGTTTCGCACTCATTATTATTTTTATACCTTCTGCCTCAGCATTTTTCATCTTTAAAAGTGCTTCAGCTTCTCCTTCTGCTTCTTTTATTTGAGATTCTTTTTTAGCTTCTGCTCTTAATATCGCACTAGCTTTCTCTCCTTCAGCAATAAGTATTGCTGATTTCTTTTCTCCCTCTGCTTTAAGTATTGACTCACGTCTTTCACGCTCAGCACGCATTTGTTTTTCCATAGCTTCCTGAATATCTCTAGGTGGAATAATATTTTTAACTTCTACTCTATTTACCTTTATTCCCCAAGGATCAGTCGCTTCATCTAGTATTGAACGCATCTTTGAATTAATTAAATCTCTACTTGTTAGTGTTTCATCTAGTTCTAGTTCTCCTATTATATTACGAAGTGTAGTTGCAGTTAAATTCTCTATCGCACTTATTGGATTTTCTACTCCATATGTATATAATTTTGGATCTGTTATTTGAAAATATACAACAGTATCTATCTGCATTGTTACATTATCTTTAGTAATTACTGGTTGTGGATCAAAATCTTTTACAATTTCTTTTAATGTTACTTGATTAGAAACTCTATCTATAAATGGTATTTTAATATGTAAACCATTTCCCCATGTACATAAATATGAACCTAATCTTTCAACGACATAAGATTTTGCTTGTGGTACTATCTTTATATTTGGTAGCACAAGCACTACAACTAATACAAGAATAATAATTAAAAGTTCCATTAATCATCTACCTCCTCTACCTTCAATTTTACTCCGTCTATCTCTAAAACTTTAACACTACTTCCAACTTTTATTTTTTTATTAGAAATAGCAGTCCATCTTTTTCCATCTACTTTTACTTCTCCGGGATTATTTTTACTTATTTCTTCTGTTACAACAGCAATCATACCAACAACTCTATCTAAATTTGTTTTTTGATATTTACCTTTCATAAGTTTTAATAAATGTTCTCTTGTAGTTAATAAAAGTATAATTCCAAGAACTACAAATACAAGAAATTGAATATAATACTCATCTATGAATAGTGATAAGATAAGAGCTACTATTCCACTAGCTACAAACCATATCGTTACTAAATTTGTTGTCAAAACTTCTATTAGTATAAGAGCAATTACAACTCCAAGCCAAATCCATACCACATTAAACACCTACCTATAAGAATTATACTACTATAGAATATTTTATTCAAGTTAATTTATTCGTTGAGTTTAAGTTTTTTGAACTATTCAAGATACTTTTTTACAAAAAACAAGATCTCCAAACTGAAGATCCTATAAACGATCAAATCCTTTTTCTATTGTTTTTCTTGTATCTTCGTCAGCAACTACAATAACAATAATTAAATCGCCTTTACTTTTAATTATAACGTCTTCCTCTTCTACCCAAACACTAATCCATTTATTTGGATTTATATTTTCTTTTATTGTAGTTTTTATAGATTCAACATCTTCTTCATTATTCGCACGTATTAATACGACTGAATAAGCAACATATTCTTTAGCATACTCAGAAGCTAAAGCCTCTTTATATTCTATTTTCTTTGTACCTATAAATTTGTATATATTTTCTTTAGTTACTTCTATATTCTCTAATTTAGATTTAGTTTCACTATCTAATTTTTTATATACTTTATCCATTATATCTGGTAGTGTCCCTTTAACATTTTTACTACCACAAGCAGTTAAAGAGAAAACCATAAATAATGTAATTAATAATAAAGAAATCTTTTTTAACACCTAATCTCACCTCGTTAATAGATTGTAACATATTAAAAATATAAAATCAACAGTTACTATGTCTTATTTATTTATTTTTGTGAATAATTTTTGAAAATGTCCCTATTTAAAAGCGAATAATTAGTAAAAATGTCCTGGCTTACTAGTCCATTTTATTGACAACAGGGACTCAATTATGTGATGTTTTCGGCTTGCCAAGAGCTGATAAAATAAGCCTTTGGCTAAGAAGCCTATCACATAATTGCCTATTGTCAATAAAAAATATGTGTAGAGACATTTTCACTAATTATTTGTTACCAAAAACAGAGACATTTTTACTAATTATTCATAAGTTACTATGTCTTATTTATTTATTTTTTTATATATTTCTAGTATTACTAATATAGATAAAGATATTAATAATAAATATATTAAATGAATCATAGGTATTTTTACTATTTCTAATATATTAGATATAAAATCTATTTCCATTACAACAATATGAAGTAATACTGAAGCAAGAACCCCTATTACAATTAATAAATTATTTTTAAGTGGTATACTAAATGTTGAACTGGTTTCACTTCTACAATTAAATACATGTATATTTTGAATAAATACTAAAAGTGCCATAATATAAGAACGTGCGGTTACTATTTCCATACATAATTTATTTAATAGATAACTCCATACTATAAATACTATAATTCCTATAGATATACCTGATACACATATATTCTTAAATAAACTTTTATTAAATATAGATTCTTTAGGATCTCTAGGTTTTTCATATAATATTCCATCTTCTTTTTTTTCAAATGAAAGAGCGAAATCTTGAATACCATCAGTCACTACATTAAGCCATAAAAGTTGTATAGCTACAAGTGGCATAGGCATATTAAAAATAATAGCTAAGCAAAAGAATATTACTTCTGCAAGTCCACAAGAAATTAAAAACAAAATAATTTTTCTAATATTTGAATAAGCTACTCTTCCTTCTTCTATCCCAGATACTATAGATTTAAAATTATCATCAGTTATAATCATATCAGCAGTATCACGCGCTATATCTGTTCCACTACCCATAGCTATACCTATATTAGCCGATTTTAAAGCAGGTGCATCGTTTACTCCATCTCCTGTTACTGCAACAAATTCACCCTGTCTTTTTAATGATTCAACTATATTTAATTTTTGAATTGGTGTTGCTCTAGCAAACACTTTTTTACTTTTAATAAATTCATCAAAAGCAAAATCTCCTTCTTTAAGTTTTTTATCTATTTCTTCTCCAGTAGTTACCTCATCATAATTATTTAATAAATTTAATTCTTTTGCGATTGAAAATGCAGTTAGTGGATGATCTCCAGTAATCATTAGAACTTTTATTCCTGCACTCTTACATTTATTTATAGATTCTAATACATCATCTCTAATAGGATCTATAAATCCTACCATTCCCATAAATGTTAAATTTTTAATTGATTTTTCATTATATTCACTATTATTTCTTATCTTTCCACATGCTATCGCAATTACTCTATAGCCATCGCTTGCTAAAGATTCGTTTTGATTATCTAATACATTAAAATTAGTATTATCTTCTATTAGACTTATATCTTTACAAAAAGATTTTACAACTTCTAAAGATCCTTTTACAGTACAATATAATTCATTATTTCTTTCATAAAAAACTGCTGAATATTTATTTTCTGATTCATATGGTATAACTTCTTTTATTTTTATATCTTTTATATCTATATTAAGTTTTTCACCTAATACTAAAAAGGCTATATCTATAGAATCTCCAATCTTTCTATTATCAGATATACTAGCCTCATTATTAATAACTCCAAGCATAGCTATATCATAAGCAAGTTCAATGTTATTTCCAGTTACATTTCCTTTTAATTCAAATCCAGTTCCAGATATATCATAACTAGTATTATTTGGAAGTAATATTTTTTTAGCAGTCTGTTCATTTATTGTTAAAGTCCCAGTTTTATCACTAGCTATTACAGTACAACTTCCAAGAGATTCTGCTGAATTTAACTTTCTTACAACTACATTTCTTTTAGACATTTTATTAGATGCGATTGTAAGTGCCATAGTAAGAGCTAGAGGTAATCCTTCTGGCATAGCTGATACTGCAAGAGCTATTACAGATAATATTATTTCATTATATGGAACACCACTTAAAATAAGTAAAATAGCTACTATAAGCGCAATAAATAAAATTAAAATACTTATTTGTTTAGATAATTTTTCAATTCTAATCGTAAGTGGAGATTTAACTTCTTCTGTTTTATTTATACTATCAGCAATTTTTCCTATTTCTGTTTTAAGTCCTATATTTACAACAATCCCTTTTCCTCTACCTTTTACTACCGTAGTACCAGAAAATACCATATTAGTTTGTTCAGATAATGGTATATTTTCTTTTTCTAATTTACAATTATTCTTATTTACTTGTATACTTTCTCCAGTAAGTATTGCTTCATCAACCATAAGATTATGTGACTCAATAATTCTTATATCTGCGCTTATCTTATCTCCTGATTCTAATATTACAAAATCTCCTATAGTTAAATCAAAAGCATCTACTAAAATAACTTTTCCATCTCTTACTACTTTAGTTTTATTAGTTACTAATTTTTCTAATGACTCTATAGTATTATTAGCTTTATACTCTTGATAAGTTCCCATTAATGTATCTAGTAATATTATAAATATTATCGCAAACGCATCTATAATTTCTCCTGTAATTATAGATGCCATAACAGCAATTAATAATAATAGTAATATAGGATCTTTAAATTGATTTATAAATATTTTTAATATACTATCTTTTTTCCTTTTAGGTAATAAATTCTTACCATATTTTTTTAATCTATCATTTACCTGTTTTAAAGATAAACCCTTATTACTTGTATCTAATTCATTATATAATTCTTCTATATTTTTGTTATAAAACATTGATTACATCCTCAATTCTATATTACAAATATTATTATACAGATATAACTTTTTCTTGTAAAGATTTTTTTGCTTATATTGCCAAGCACTTTCCATAAAAATTAAAAAGACTACTGTGTTTATTTACAATAATATTTGTAAATTTTTCAGTACTCTTTTTAAGTCATTTTCTAAAATACTATTTTTTTATTTATATAATCTTCTATCCCATCAATATTTAAAGTTATTTGTTCCATAGTATCTCTATCTCTTATAGTTACTGTATTATTATTTATAGTATTATCATCTACAGTAATACAAAATGGTGTTCCTATAACATCTTCTCTTCTATAACGTTTACCAATATTACCAGATTCATCATAAGTAACCATAAATGATTTACATAATTTATCATAAATTTCTTTTGCTTTTTCACTATGAAATTTTTTTACAAGTGGTAAGATTGCTACTTTATAAGGAGCAAGAAAAGGATGTAAACTAAGTACTTCTCTTGTTGTTCCATCATCTAGTGTATCTACGTGATATGAATTAAATAAGACTGCAAGTACTGTACGATCTAATCCATATGTAGATTCAATTATATAAGGAATATATTTTTCATTTGTATCTGGGTCTAAATATTCTTGACTTTTACCACTATACTCTGTATGTCTAGTTAAATCAAAATCAGTACGATTATGTGTACCATTTATCTCTCCCCAACCGAAAGGAAATAAATACTCTATATCACATGCAGCTTTCGCATAATGAGCAAGTTTTTCATGGTCATGAAATCTTAGTTTATCTTCTGGTATACCTAAATCCATAAAAAATTTTTTACCAAATTCTTTAAAATATTCATATAACTTGGTATCTTCACCTTTACGACAAAATGTTTGATATTCCATCTGTTCAAATTCAATAGTTCTAAAAGTAAAATTACCAGGAGTTATCTCATTTCTAAATGCCTTTCCTATTTGACCTATTGAAAAAGGTAATTTAGCTCTCATACTACGCTGTACATTTAAGAAATTTACATATTCTCCTTGAGCATTTTCAGGTCTTAAATATACAACGCTTTTATCATCTTGTGTAACTCCTCTATAAGTTTCAAACATAAGTTTAAATTGTCTAATATCTGTAAAATTACTTTTACCACACTTTGGACATGGAACCTTATTTTCTTTAATATATTTAACCATTTCTTCATTAGTCATACCATCGCCAATAGAACTATTAGTATAGTCATTTATTAAATTGTCAGCCCTATGTCTAGTTTTACATTCTTTACAATCTAAAAGTGGATCTGCAAAAGATTCAACATGTCCAGATGCTTCCCAAACCTTTGGGTGCATTAAAATATCAGAATCAAGTTCATATGCATTAGGTCTCTCTTGAATAAATCTTTTTCTCCATGCATCTTTTATATTATTTTTAAGTCTGCTTCCTAAAGGACCATAATCCCAAGTATTAGCTAATCCTCCATATATTTCACTACCTTGAAATATAAATCCATATTGCTTACATAAATTCACCATTTTATCCATTTCATTATTCATATTATTCCTCCCATAATTTAAAAAAATCTAGAATATATAAGGGCGAATTATCGCGGTTCCACCTTACTTATTCTAGACGAATATCTTTTAAAATATTGCTCGTGGTTTCCAAGCCAGTCATCACATTGATAAATTGTATTATAATCTAATAATAATTATTTGTCAATAATTATTCGCAAGTTGCTTCTCCAGGTTTTATACCTTCTACATAAGTTTTATTTAATATTTCACATGAAGATTTAGTTATAGAGTCATGTAAATATCCACCTAACAATTTAACTAAACTAACTACAATTACACTTATAACGGCTATGATAAGTAAATATTCAACTAAAGCTTGTCCTTTATTATTTAAAGTTCTCATACTCCTAACCTCCAGTACTATTACAATTATATATATTTTTTGTTATTTTGTCAATAACATGATATAATTTCTATGGTGAGTAAATGAAAGTTATAAAAGATAATAAAACTATTGATTTAATTTATTGTAATAATTTTTTTAATAGATTTAAAGGATTAATGTTTAAAAGAAATTTTAATTATTGTATGTGTTTTCCAAAATGTAATTCTATTCATACATTTTTTATGTTAAGTAAAATTGATGTTGTTATGACTGATAAGGATTATAATATATTATATATTTATAAAAATCTTAAACCTTATAGAGTTATATTACCTAAAAAACATGTATATTATACATTTGAATTCCCAATAGATAAATTTAAATTTAATAAAGGAGAAAAAATAAAAATTTTTTAATTTAATATATTTAAAAACTGATAAATCAAAATTCATTTATCAGTTTTTATTTTAGTATTTACTTGTATAACTTTTATTAATTTTTACTAAATTTATAATCAAATTATTATATTTAAACGAAAACCTATGAAACTACAAAAACGAGGCGAAAACCGTGGTTAGTGCCACTATTGCCATCGGATTTTAGGAAGTTGAACACATCCGCACCGGACGTATTGTTGTAGTTGCCTCCACGAAAGAGCCAAGGGTACGACGAACTAACGAAAAAACTATTACAGACTAATTTCCACATATATCTAAATTAGATATACCATTATTTAATCTCAAAATTAATTAAGATAATTCTTGTCTCAGTTTTAAATTAATAATACAAACATAACGCAAATAAACACTGCCTTAGTTTAATAATATTATTTAAATCAAAAAACTTACTGCTTATAAATCATTGTATTAAAAACTAACTGAAACAAGGAAAATGCTTATCCTAAGCGAGGTAGGCAGCCAAAATAAATTTCGGGCGCCTACCATATCCAGCTAACAAAAAAGCGTGTGGGCAGGATAATACATTCTTTCCAATTTATGAGTAATTTTTATTTATAGTTTATATTATACTACTTGCATTTAGAGTGAGCTGCTACGCAGCTGCGAAAACTACGCGGAAGCCAATGTAGGGGAGGGCATTGCCACTGTTGTAGTAGAAGTGAAACATACCTGAACCAGACCCAACGCCAAAGTAGCCTCCACGTAAGAACCAAGGGTACACCAAATATGGATAATTCTGATTATCACTGTACCATCCTCTTGTTTCGCTAAGGGCTTCTCCATAACAGTTTCCTCCATTACATGCTGTTTCTGAGAATGCACCATTTGATGAAGTTTTATCTTTGGTTTGATATTCTTTATAATATTTTAAATTTGATGGAGTATTTTTCCATATTGTTGTAAATCCTGCAAGATTGTTCCAGGTATCATTGTAGTATCTTGAACCCCATTCTTTTCCTTCTTCTTCTGCTCCTATATCTACATAGCCCATGACATGTTCAAAAGCTCCTCCACTCATATCATATACTCCTGTGATGTTTCCTGTTGTTGATGCCCCTTCTCCACATAAGTTTATTTTTTCTTTTGTTGATGTACTTATATTATCATATGTACATGTTCCTTCTTTTGAATAACCAGAAGTGGATGGCTTTCCACTACTTCGTCCTGTATACCTTGCATTCCAAACATTATCACTTGGATATTCTCCTGAATCATTTTTATATATTTCTTTGTTTGCTCCCTCATAATTTGGATTTCCATATTTGCCATATTTACTTTGTGATAAATATGCTACTGCTCCCCATTCACTATTCTTTGCCATATGACTATCAAAATATGTGTTTGATAATTTTTGGGCTGTATCAAACATTGTCTTCACATTTATATTCACTAATGATTGTTGATTTGGTAATATTGTTGGATTTTCTCCTGTTCCTGTTGTTTCAAATTTTCCTACCCATATTCCACTTAACTCTTCATCCCCAAATATAAATGCCGGATGTAATATGTAATTTTCATCTGCTTCTTCTTTATCTATTGGAATAAATTGTATATCGATTGCTCCTGGAAGCGTTTTACTTTCTCCACACATTCCATAATCGTCATCTATTTTATATTCATATCTTGGTATCCATACAAACATCCCTATTATATCAGAATCACCTTCTGAATCATCTGGTATAACTAATGTATCTCCTACATTTTTATTTATTCCTTCTTTTAGTATTACTGCATTCGCCCATTCTTGGTGTCTATAGTTATACCATTCTGAATCATTACTTGTTGTTATTATCCAGTTATTTCCATCATACTTTACTGGTATTAAATTCCCTATCTCTGGTTTATTTGGTTCACTTGTTTTATATGTTATTCTACATATTTCTTCTACTTCTTCACTTAATACTAGATTCTTATTTCTTAATTCTAATTCATATTCTCCTATATTCATTTCATATACATCTGTTATTTTTCCTTCTTCTAGTACTATTGTTCCTTTACTTGGTTTTTGTCCACTTGCTTC
>CANQAT010000007.1 GCA_947588925.1 uncultured Bacilli bacterium
CCTGTCAAGAGGAACATTTGTTTGCTTTACACTTTTTAAAAAATTTGCAAATTATTTTAACTTTTTGCAAACTTTTTATCACTATAATAATTATATTTTACTCTTTATATTCAAATTCATAATCTAAGATACGTATTGTATCTCCTTCTTGAATTCCCATTTCTTTTAGTTTATCATCTATTCCTAATTTTCTTAGTTTTTTAGAAAATCTAGCAAATGCTTCATCACTTGAAAACCAAGTCATTTTAAGTAATTTCTCTATTTCATCACCTGTAACAACAAAGGTATTACCCTCTTTATATATTTTAAATGGCTGTTCTTCTTTAAATTTATAAAGTACATGGCTCTCAAATTTTTCTTCCTCATATAAAGGCTGTTTTTCTATCGTATCTAGCATATCAGCAAGTTTAATTAATACCTCATCTATTCCTTCTTTTGTAACTGCGCTTATAGGATATACTTCAACACTTACTTCTTTTTTAAATTTTTCTAAATTTTCTTTAAATGAAGGCAAATCCATCTTATTAGCTATAACTATTTGTGGTTTATCGA
The DNA here is from genome assembly GCA_947588925.1 of uncultured Bacilli bacterium. Lineage (GTDB taxonomy): Bacteria > Bacillota_I > Bacilli_A > RF39 > UBA660 > UMGS1613. Next base: position 553 of record CANQAT010000007.1, read on the forward strand.
GCAATTTTTTATTAAAGTTTTCTAGCTCTTTATTTATTATTTTGTAATCTTCAACTGGATTTCTACCTTCAAATGCGGACATATCAATAATATGTGCGATCACTCTTGTACGTTCTATATGTTTTAAAAACTTATCTCCTAATCCTTCACCAAGTGAGGCACCTTCTATTAGTCCGGGCAAATCAGCTACAACAAAAGAGCGATTATCTTTAGTTTTAACTACTCCTAAATTTGGAATTAAAGTTGTAAAATGGTATGCGGCAATTTTTGGTTTAGCAGCGCTAATTACACTTATAAATGTACTTTTACCTACACTAGGAAGTCCAACAAGTCCAACATCCGCAAGTAATTTAAGTTCTACTTTAACCTTTTTTTCTTCTCCCGGTTCCCCATTCTCACAAAACGCTGGTGCGGGATTATTTCGAGTTGCAAAAGCCATATTACCTCTTCCACCTCTACCACCATAAGCAGCCACTACTCTATCACCAATCTTAGTTAAATCTCCTATTATAAGATTTGTATCTGTATCTGTTATTACAGTACCAATAGGAACTTTTATTACTAAATCATCTGCATTTTTTCCGTTGCACCCTTTACCTTCTCCGTGTTGCCCATCCTTAGCCTTATATATTTTTTTATATCTTAAGTCTATTAATGTATTCAAGCCTTCATCAACTTCAAAGACTATGTTTCCTCCGTGTCCACCATTTCCTCCATATGGACCACCCATTTCAACATATTTTTCTCTTCTAAATGCCATACATCCATTACCACCACGTCCAGCATTTAATTCTATTATTACTTCATCTATAAACATAGTATCACTTCCTTTAAGTATTATACACTAAAAATTGTTAAATTAAAACACGTTACGAGACGTGTTTTTCAATTAGCATAGAGCTTGTAATATCACCAACTACATTTAAGCAAGTGCCGGGTGGATCTACTATCCAACCAATTGTTGCAATTATTGGGAATGCCTCAAGTGGAAAACCATAAAGTGAGACAACAAGCATTTCTCCTATGAACGCACCACCCGGTATACCAGACATAACAACTCCAGATAATACGGCTATTAATATAGCTATTAAATATGTATCTATTCCTGTAAAACTTTTACCGAATATTGAAAATAAGAATGCTATTTTAAGTATAGACGCCATACTAGAACCTTCCATATGAATAGTTGAACCTATTGGAAGTGTAGTTCTAGCAACATCATCATCGATATTTAATTTTTCTGCGCATTCTAAATTTGCTGGAAGACTTGCAAGCGATGAACAAGTGCCAAGTGAAGTTACTGTTGGTGTAAATATATTTTTATAGAATTCTTTTACTCCCTTTTTACCTCTAGCAATAAAACTATAAAGTGTATAAAAAATTACGAAATAAACTATAGATAGTACATAGTAAAATATCATACTTCTTGCATAACTTCCTATTATCTCCCCACCATATTCACCTACTAGTGAGGCAAAGTAAGCACAAAGTCCAACAGGTGCATAATACATAATTATTTTAATTACGTTCATCATTATTTTAGATATTGTATTTAAGCCATTTGATATTTTACTTTTTTCATCCTTTAACATACTTACTGCAAATCCTACTATGCATGAAAATATTATAAGTGGCAACATATTACTTTTGGATAACAGTTGATTAAATTCTGGCACAGTTATCATATCTACTATTTTATCCCCTAAATTAATAGCTTCAGTTGAACCTTCTGTTAATTCTAAAGTAACATTTCCTACTGGATTTACTAGTTTAACGCTAATTAAAGTAAATATTGAAGCAATTGCGCTTGTCAAGATAAATACAATGAACATATATGTAAAAATTTTACCTAATTTTTTAAAACTTTTAATATTTGAAATACTACTAGATATAGTAAAGAATACTAGTGGGACTACTATTGTATAAAGTAAGTTAACAAAAACAGTTCCAAATGGTTTTAAATACATCGCATTTTCACCAAATATTACTCCAATTATACAACCTATCATTATTGAAATTAAAAGTATTAACGGAAACCTATACGCTTTTAATATTTTTTTCATAAGACCTCCTACTACATTATATTCAAATAAAAGCAAAAGGCAAAAAAATTTTACATTTACAAATCTTAAACATATTTAACTACCTGATAAAAATCTTCCATAAAGAAAAAATTGGTGTAACACCAACTTTATACGTTAAAAATTATTTTGACATTTGTTGTGATATATTCATCAGATAATTCAGATTCAAAATTTAAGCTTTTAATCATTGCAGAATAATCTGTACCACTTTTTAATGCGTCTAATAACTGTTTGCTATAGTACCTAGGAACATAACCTATATAATACTTTTTCCCTAAATTAGTATAAACAACTCTTATAGCATTTTCATCATATTTATTATTTAATTCTGGTTCTAGGTATAATTTATCATTTATTTTTAATAACTTTTTGCACAAATTAATATCACTACTATAATTAGTACCAGCTACATCAAATTCAAGTCTATCTAAATCAAAAGCAGGTACAAATTCATAACTATCTGTTATTAGTCTTCCCTTTGTTGCTTTTAAAATTTCAAAATCGGTAGAATTGCTTTCCAAATTATAGGCATTTAAAATTTCCAAATAATCAGGTCTATTCTTGTTTGGCAATCTCGTTAAAATATTGGCAAATAACTTTTCACTTACATATGTTTTGTCAATATCTTTAAAGCCCGGAAAGTACTCAAACCCATTATCAATAGCATCATTAAGTTCAGGATTTGTATATCTAAATACATAATTTTCATCATTCTTTGTTAATGTACCAACTCTATAACGTCTGCGTGTAACAGGATCTTTCCAAATTAACCATAATTCATTTTTCATGCTATCACCCCTCTATTATATCAAGAAGTATATCTCTTCTCTTTATTAAGTATTCTATTATAAATTTTTTATGTAGTAACGTTATTAAATTGTCAGGAATTTTATTTACAATTGTAATTATCTTTTTATCAGATAGTTTTTTTAAATTTAGTATTTCTAATTTAACAAAATTAGGATACATATCATACAACGTTTTAATTAAATCAAAATGTTTTATTCTTTTCCCATCTTCATTATATATCATGGATTGGCTTCTTTTAATATATGTTTCAAAATCTTTTTCCTTGCTGTAAAACTTATTTAAAAAGTTTTCATCCTTAAATTCTCGTAAAAGGCTACACCCATTATCGTATAAAGGAGAAATTTTATATGATTTAAGGCCAATAATTATACCCCAATTTTCTTCATGTCTATCTTGTTCTCCTATAAGTGCATCAAAAATCATTATTTTAATGAAATCGAAGAAGAGAGTTTTATCCATATCGTCTAATGTTTGTTTTATATTTTTTATTGTGTAATACTTTTTCCTTTCTGACTCATATTTATTTAAAAATGCACTTGCATCCATATGAATATTTTCATTTGAGAACAAATAATTAAGAACCCCAAATACCATATTTTCATCTAACGCTAGTTCAATTCTAGCACATTTATAACCCAATATTTTAGCAATTTCGTAAGCTAATTTCTCAGAGCATGCCTCACTACAATTGTAATCTGATCGCTCGTATTTAAACATCATAATATTTTTATTTTTACCTAATGCCATTCTTTTTTTCCTAGAACCTTTTACAATATATGTACTAGTTAAAAAATGAAAATCTTTACCACTTATTTTAATTTTAAATTTATTCATATATTCACCTATAATGTTTGCTACTTTAGGGGTGTCCAATTTAATTATACCACGTATAAATTACAAATAAAAGACTATTTTTTAATATTAGGGGTGTGCTATAATATGGACAGATATATAATTTAGGAGGTATTTATGACAAAATATGTATTTGTAACAGGAGGAGTTGTATCAGGTCTTGGCAAAGGAATTACCGCCTCATCAATTGCTCTACTTTTAAAGTCAAGGGGATATAAAGTATTTATGCAAAAGTTTGACCCTTATATAAATGTTGATCCCGGGACTATGAATCCGATACAGCACGGAGAGGTTTTTGTAACCTATGATGGATGTGAGACTGATCTAGACTTAGGTCATTATGAAAGATTTATAGATGAAGAGTTAAACTTTACATCTAATATTACGAGTGGAAAAATATATAAATCAGTAATCGATAAGGAGCGCCACGGGGATTATTTGGGAGCTACAGTGCAAATGGTACCTCACATAACTAACGAAATTAAAAATAAAGTATACGAAGCTGGTATTACGAGTGGTGCGGATATTGTTATAACTGAAATTGGAGGTACTGTTGGAGATATAGAATCTCAAAGTTTTATAGAAGCTTTAAGACAAATTCAATATGAAAAAGGATCAGAAAATACTTTCTTTGTACATTGTACTTTAGTACCTTTTATATACGGATCTAACGAACTTAAAACTAAACCTACGCAAAATAGTGTTAGAGACTTAAGAAATATGGGTATTCGCCCAGACGCCCTTGTTTGCCGCGCACCATATAATACAGGTGAAAATATAAAAAATAAGTTATCACTATTTTGTTCTGTACCTGTTAGTAATGTAATAGATTCTATAGATGTTAAAAATATATACGAAATTCCAATTAATTATTATAACCAAAAGATAGATGAAATAATACTTAAACAGTTTAAACTACCTGTTAGAAAAGCTAATCTTGAATATTGGAGAGAATTAATTAAAACAGTAGACAACTTAAAAGATGAAATAGAAATTGCTCTAGTTGGCAAGTATGTTGAGTTGCACGATGCATATATATCAGTTGTAGAATCACTTAAGCATGCAGGATATAAGTATAATACTAAGATTAATATTAATTGGATAGATTCTGAATCTTTAGAAGATTCTAAAGTAAATTTAAAGGAAATATTTAAAAATTCAAAAGGAATACTAGTACCCGGTGGTTTTGGAAGTCGTGGGATTGAAGGAAAAATAAAAGCGATAAAATATGCAAGAGAAAACAACATTCCTTTTCTTGGAATATGTTTAGGAATGCAACTTGCTGTAATTGAATTTGCAAGAGATGTATGTGGACTTACTGAGGCCTCTTCTACTGAATTTAATCCAACTTGTGAAGATCCTATCATAGACTTGATGGCAGATCAAAAATCTATTGTAAATATGGGAGGAACACTTAGACTTGGAAATTATGAATGTACACTTAAAAAGGGAACACTAGCATATAAGGATTATAATCAAGATAAAATACTAGAGCGTCATCGTCATAGATATGAATTTAATAATAAATATAAAGAGTTATTAGAAAGTAAAGGTATGGTGTTTTCTGGGATAAATGAAAAAGCTAATCTAGTTGAGATAATAGAATTACCAAATCATAAACACTTTATAGCCTCACAGTTCCACCCAGAATTTAAATCAAGACCTACTCGTCCTCATCCACTCTTTGATTCGTTTATTAAGGCAAGCACACAAAAATAAAATGGCATTTTGCCATTTTTTTAATAGTCACAATTTCCGGGTGTTCTATAATATGGAATTACATCTCTTATATTATCTACTCCTGTTAGATATATGAGTAATCTTTCAAATCCCATACCAAATCCTGAGTGAACACATCCACCATATTTTCTTAGGTTCAAGTACCAATCCATGGAATTTTTATCCATTTTTAGTTCATCCATACGTTTAACTAACTTATCATAGTCATCTTCTCTTTGTGATCCACCCATAAGTTCTCCTGCACCCGGTACTTCAAGGTCAACTGCTGCAACAGTTTTACCGTCATCATTTTGTTTCATATAAAATGCTTTTATATCTTTAGGCCAGTTTTTAATAAATACAGGTCCGTTAAAATATTCTGTGATGTATTTTTCGTGTTCTTTAGCGATATCCTCTCCGTATTCAGGTTCAAATTCCCATTTGACATCTGCTTTTTTTAGTATTGTTATTACGTCTTCATGGTCTATTCTTGTAAACTTACTATTTATAAGCTTAGTTAATTTTTCTATTAAACCTTTTTCAACGAATTTATCAAATAATTCCATCTCTTCTTTGGCGTTATCTAGTACATATTTAACTACATATTTTAACATATCTTCCATTATATCCATGTCCATATCAAGATCGCAGAACGCAATTTCAGGTTCAATCATCCAGAATTCAGAAGCATGGTATTTTGTATTTGAATTCTCTGCTCTAAATGTAGGTCCAAATGTGTAAGTTTTCTTATATGCCATTGCAAATGTTTCTGCTTGAAGTTGACCGCTTACTGTAAGAGACGCTCTTTTAGAGAAGAAATCTTTACTGTAATCAACTTTACCACTTTTTGCAACTCTATCTAAATCGAGTGTGGTTACTTGAAACATCTCTCCTGCTCCTTCACAATCACTTGATGTTATTATTGGAGCGTGGAAGTATACATATCCCCTATCTTGAAAGTATTTATGTATTGCATATGCGGCTATACTTCTTACTCTAAATACTGCATTAAATAGATTTGTTCTAGGACGAAGATATGCAATTTCTCTTAAAAATTCACGAGTTGGTCTACCTTTAGATTGTAGTGGATAATCATCTTTTGAATCCCCTTCTAGTTTTACGTTACTTGCTTTAAGTTCAAAGTCTTGTGTGCCTTCTGATTTAATTAATTTACCAGTTATGCTAACAGCAGAACCTAGTCTCATTTTACTCAACTCATCAAAGTTAGATAATGTACTATCATAAACAACTTGTAAGTTTTTAAGATACGTACCATCATTAAAATCTATAAATCCAAAATCTTTTTGTTTTCTATGACTTCTTATCCAACCTTGTACTGTAATATCTTTATCTAAATATTTTTCATAATCTTTATATATATCTTTTACATCTAACATTTTATCACCTTTTTTCCATTTCTTCATTTATTATATCCCTCGTAAGTACTGGATTAGCCTTACCACGGGTTTCTTTCATAACTTGACCTACAAAATAATCAAATGTGTTTTTACCTTTTCTGTGATCCTCTATTAAGTCAGGTCTTTCATCAAGTAATTTTGTAACTATATCACGTATAGTTTTATCATCTGTAATTTGAGTAAGTCCAAGCTCTTTAACCACTATATTTGGTTCTTTATTTTCTTCTAAACATTTTGAAAATACTTCTTTACTTTGCTTAGATGATATTTTATTATTATCGACCATATCAATTAATTCACATAACATTTTAGGAGTTAAAGATAAGTCTTTTATATCAAGTTCATTTTTATTTAAGTATCCAAGTACTGAAGTTGTTATCCAATTTGAAATGCTTTTTGGATTACAACCTATAAATACACACTCTTCAAAATAATCTGATACTGCTTTATCTTTTACAAGTATTTCTGAATCATAACGAGATAGACCATAAACTTCCATATATTTATTAATTCTATCGAATTGTAACATAGGTATTTCACTTTTTATCTCATCTATCCACTCATCAGTTATTTTAATAGGTGGTATATTTGGTTCAATATAATATTTATAATCTACTGCGTCTACTTTAGAACGAAGTGAATGAGTAGTTAAAGTATCCTCATCAAAGCGTCTAGTTTCCTGTAATATAACTCCACCATTTTCAAGAACCTCTTTTTGTCTTTTTATTTCAGTTTCAATTGCAAGACGTACACTATTAAAGCTATTTATATTTTTCATTTCAGTTCTAGTTCCCAGTGTATCATCTTTTGAAAGTGATATATTTACATCTACTCTCATCTGTCCTTTATCTGTGCGTGCTTCTGATACTCCTGTATATAAGAATATCCCTTTTAAAGCTTCAAGGAAAGCTATTGCCTCCGTTGATGAGTGCATACAAGGCTCTGTTACTGTTTCTAGAAGTGGTACACCTGCTCTATTATAATCTATTAATGAATAATCTTTAAAGTGGTCTAGTGAGGCAGTATCTTCTTCTAAGTGAATGTTATTTATTCCTATTTTTTTATCCTCACCATCCACGTTAATCATGACATACCCATTAACTCCAACTGGTTTTGTCTCTTGTGTTATCTGATAACCTTTAGGTAGATCTGGGTAGTAATAGTTTTTTCTATCGAACATTACTATATCAGGAGTTTTACAATTTAAAGCAAGTGCCATAAGTAAGGATTTTCTAAATGCTTCTTTGTTTGCAACAGGAAGTATTCCGGGTAGTCCTAAATCTACAACAGATACGTTTTCGTTAGGATACTCTGAATATGCATTTTTCGCACTTGAAAAGTTTTTTGAATTTGTTTTAACCTCACAGTGTACCTCAAGTCCAATTGTTACTTTATACATCGTATTCCTCCTTTATTAATCCCTTATACCCTAGTTTATCTTCTATTTTGTTTGCTATATTAAGTACTTTAGCGTCATCAAAAGCTTTACCAGTTATATTAATTCCAATAGGCATATCATCTACAAATCCATTTGGAATAGTAATGCTAGGAAACCCTCCAAAGTTACCTATTACCATATGGTTTTCTAGTATCAAGTATCTATCACTCATTCTATCTATTTCGTTATCAAAGAAAGGCGCAACTCCTCCGCTAGCAGGTAGTATCATAGCGTCATAAGTCTTATATAACTCATTCATCTTATCTACTATTATATGTCTTAATCTTAAAGCATTTTTAAATAGTCTTTCTTGATTTTCTCTTTGAAGTATATAACTACCTAGTATAAATCTTCTTTTTATAAGTTCACTAAAGCCTTTAGTTCTAGCGTCAAACATTATTTCGTTTATACTGCCTCCTTCTCCACGAGGTCCAAAAGGAATTCCTGTTAGGTTTGAATTATTACTTGTTGCCTCGGCTGAGCTTATTGTTATATAGGTTGGATAGAGTGCTTTTAAAAGATTATCGTCAAATGATACTTCATCAACTGTAAATCCTAGCTTTTTGCACTCTTCTATAGTCTCTTTAAATTTATCTAATATCTTTAAAGTTTCTTCTCCTGCGTCTTTATAAAGTGTTTTATCTGTAATTTCTTTTATATAGAATAGTTTCATACCTTTTATATCGTTATCGATTACATCAGTATATTTTATATCTTCATTTGGAAGTGAGGTCATATCTTTTTCATCTTGACCCTTTAATATATCAGTAACAATTGCAGCGTCTCTAACACATCTTGCAAAACATCCAACATGGTCTAGACTTGAAGCAAAAGCAAATAATCCATATCTTGATATTCTACCGTATGTAGGCTTAAATCCAACTAACCCACCGAATGCGGCTGGTTTTCTAATGGAATCTCCTGTATCTGAACCTATTGAAAATGGAACTATACCAAGGGCAACTGCGGCAGCTGATCCAGCACTAGAGCCACCTATTTCTCTATTTTTATTCCAAGGATTTCTTACTATACCTGTGTGTCCAGTCGTACCTGTTCCGCCCATTGCAAGTTCATCTAAAACTGTTTTTCCTACAAGTACTGCTCCTGCGTCTTTTAACTTTTTGTATGCAGTTGAATCGTATACTGGAACATAATCTTTTAATATGTTTGAAGAAGCAGTTGTAAGTATTCCTTTAGTTGAAAAGTTATCTTTTAAAGCATATGGAATACCGCTTAGAAGTGAATTAGACTCTTTTTCTTCTTTTTTATCCATAATTGTTACAAATGAATTGAACTCATCTTGATAAGTATGTGCTTTTTCTATTGCGATTTTAAATAGCTCATCGCTTGTAACTTTTTTCTCATCTAAATCTTTTCTTAGATCCATTATAGTTTTCATTCACCCACCACCTTTGGTACTTTTACTTGATCTGCTTTTGTATCTTTTGCATTAGCTAAAACTTCATCAGTAGTTAAACTGTCTTTTGCTTCATCTTCTCTAAAGTTTGCATGGTATATAACATATGGAAATACAAGAGGTTCAACGCTTTTTATATTTTCTATTTTACCTATTAATTCCATATGCTTTTCTACTGTTTCAAACTCTTTTAGAGTTCTTTCGTATCCTTCATCATCCATATCAAACATTAGCTTTGCTGCATAATCTTTTAAGTTTTCCTTTGTTACCATAATATCCTCCTAACAAAAAAACAAGCCAAAGGCTTGTACTATTTTTAAATGGCGCCTGATGTAGGACTCGAACCTACGACCTAACGGTTAACAGCCGTGCGCTCTACCGACTGAGCTAATCAGGCATTTAAAATGGCGCTCAATGTAGGACTCGAACCTACGACCTAACGGTTAACAGCCGTGCGCTCTACCGACTGAGCTAATTGAGCAAATCTAAATAGTTTCACCTTGCTTGGGACGAAATAACCGCGGTGCCACCCAAATTGTCAAATGACCACTTTACCGATTCTAATAAATCGTGCAACGGCTAACGGGTTACATCCGGAAAACTCTACTTTGTTCAAGTTAACAGTTCATGAGTGTTATTCATAATATGCTTGATTGTTAGCTTCCACCATACCTAACTCGCTTTAATTAGTTTATATTATTACTTCTCTCAATCAAAACTTTTATTCCCTAAAAGGCTTATGTACTAATTATAGATTAGAATTACCTTTTTGTCAAGTAGTTTTTTATACTTTTATTATATGCATATTCATTTGATTTATTTTTTTATTTAAGTTATAATTCTTTTGGTGATATTATGTATTCTATTCAAAATAATGTAGAAAATACTATAATAATTAAAAAATCAAAATTTATAACTAAATTATATAGAGTTAATAATATAGAAGAAATTAAAAGTATTATCGATAGTTTAAAAGATGAATATAATGATTCAACGCATATCTGTTATGCATATATTGTTAATAATATGGAGAAAAGTTTTGATGATGGTGAGCCTAGTGGGACTAGTGGACTACCTATTTTAAATGTTCTTAAGAAAAATAATTTATCAAATGTACTTGCAGTAGTTATAAGATATTTTGGTGGGATTAAACTTGGAGCTAGTGGACTTTTAAGAGCATATTCATCAAGTGTTTCTCTAGCTTTAAAATTAACTGATATTATAGAACTTATTAAAGGTTATTTAATTGAAATAGAGTTTAATTATGATAATTTAAAATTAGTAGATTATATATTGAGTAATAAAAACATTGTAGATAAAAAGTATGAAGATAATATAACGTATAAATTTTATTTAACTAAAGAAGAATTAAATATAATAAGTGAGCTTGAAAAAATAGCAATACATATATCTATTATAGATGATGTATTAATTGAAAATAAGAAGTAGTTTGTTACTTCTTATTTTATTTATTAATCTACATAAGTATATGTCTTAGCAGGTATTCCATTAAGTAAACTATCTGGCAAATTCCATTTATCTTTAGTTACCTTTACAACAGATAAGTTAGTACAGCCCCAAAACATGCCATAGTCAGTAGCGCTATGTGTATCAAAACTTGTTAAATCTAATTCTGTTAGACCTGTACAGTTTGCAAACATGTTGCGCATAAAAGTTACTTTTGAAGTATCAAAATGACTTACATCGAGTTTCGTTAAACTACTACAATTATTAAACATTCCTCCCATTTCTATTGCAATAGATGTATTAAAATATTCAAGTCCTACTATCTTACTTAAATTTGTACACCCATTAAACATTCTAGTCATATATGCTAGTTTTTCAAATGTACAATTCTCTCCAAACTTAATACTTTTTAGATTGGTACAGTTTTGAAATAATGAACAATCCCAAGAAGTAATAACTGTTACACTCTTTGTATTCCATTTGCTTAAATCTAGATACTCTAAATTACTATCATCGGAAAATAATCCATTCATATTTGTTACCTTTGATGTATCAAAGTTTTCTAGTCCCTTAATTTCTTTTAGGCTCGTACAGCCACGAAGCATAGAACCCATATTTTCTACTTGCGAGGTATTAAAATTACTTAAATCGAGACTTGTTAAACTACTACAACCATAAAACATTCCATCCATTCTTGTTACAGAAGATGTATCGAATTTCTCTAGACCTTTTATTTCTTTTAAGTTGGTACATCCATTAAACATATTGGACATATTTGTTACTTTGATTGTTTTAAACATACTTATATCTAAATATTCTAAACTACTACAGCCCCTAAAAAGACCATTAGAATTATTATAAAAATCAGTAACATTTTCTAAAGTAAAATTCTTCCCAAAGTTTATGCTCTTCAAGCTACTACAAAATGTAAACATTCCTCCATTCCAAGTCCCAATAGTTGTTACTTTTCTTGCGTCCCACCTAGTTAAATCAAGACTCGTTAAACTTTTGCAATTATAAAATGTAGCACACATATTTGTTACATTCGATGTATCAAAATTTTCTATTCCTTTTATCTCTTTTAAGTTTATACAGTCTCGAAACATATCACCTATGCTTCTTGCACTACTTGTATTAAAATTACTTAAATCTAGTTCTTTTAAACTACTACATCCTGAAAACATACCTCCTATATCTGTTACACTACTTGTATTAATTCCTATAAGATTAATATTTTTTAATGAATTACAATATTGAAACATCCAAGTCATAATCGTTACTTTACTTGTGTTTATTAAATTTAATTCTATTTCTTCTACTACTTGAAAATTCGCAAAAATCCATCTAAGATCTGTTGGACAACTTATATATCCATCACTATATACATAGATTGTTCCATTCTTATCATCATAATATGCATTTGTTTCATATTCACTTTTATCTGTAGATACTTTTATATGTCTAAAATTTTCTAATTCTTCTTTTGTTAAACCTTCTGGTAGTACACTATCTTGTAAAAAGATTATCTTTTTCACTGTCGTATCTGCATAATCTCTTCCATATTTTCCATCTTCTATTGTGTCTCCTACTAATGTCTTTATTTTTGTATTAAAAGTATTTCCATCAACTAAAGTACTCTCATTTAAGTTTTTTAGTATCTCTATATCTTCATCTGTTACTCTTGCATAGTAATCATCTATTAGTCCCTTTAGTACTCTTGTTACTTTTGAGTTCTCTATTAATAGAAGTCCACTTTTTAATCCTCTTCCATCATAGTTTATAAATATCTCTTTATCTCCTAGTACTATTTTCTTTCCATTATCAGTAATAGTGTATAATCCATCTTTTACATTATTAAATACTTCTTCATTTATAAGAGACGTATTTACTGCTCTTATATATTCACTTGTACTTATCTTTAATGATTTTATCTTTGCCTCTGTTATTATATTTAATACTAGTGGTACTGCTATTATAGCAATAAAAGCTAATATTAATATTACTGCTAGTAACTCTACTAATGTAAATCCCTCGTTTTTCATATTCTATTCCTCCCATATTAATCTATCTATATTATCTCATTGCCCCCCCCCCCCCCCCCCTGTCAAGAGGAACATTTGTTTGCTTTACACTTTTTGCGTAGAAGCACTATGCATTTGCCTTTTAAATTAAAGAATAACTAATATAATTATTCCCTTATTTTTTATGTTTATTCATCTATTTAAAGTATACTACCAGTCACTTTTAATGTCAATAAAAAAGCAAGGATTATTTACCTTGCATTTGTTTTGCAACTTCTTCTGCGAAGTTTTCTTCTCTTTTTTGCATACCTTCGCCAACTTCAAAACGAATCATATCAGTTATAGTACCACCATTTGCTTTAACATAATCTGAAACTGTTTCTTTATTTTCTGCTTTTACAAATATTTGATTTTCTAGGCATACTTCTTCATAATATTTTTTAACTTTTCCAACTAATATTCCATCAATCTTATCAGCAGGTTTACCTTCATTTAAAAGTTGTTCTTTCATTATTTCTTTTTCTTTATCAAGTACGTCAGTAGGTACATCACTAGCTTTAACATATAAAGGTTTCATTGCAGCAGCATGCATAGCAACATCTTTTGCAACATTCTCATTTGCGCCATCTATTACAGTTAAAACTGCAATTTTTCCTCCCATATGTATATAATCTCCGAAAGTCTCACTATCTTTTTTAGTTACTACTTTCATTCTTCTAAAGCTTAGTTTTTCACCTATTGTTGCAGTACGAGCAACTATTAATTCTTCTATAGTTCCTTCATTTGTAGAAAGCTTTAGTGCGTCTTCTAATGTTTTAGCATCACTATCTATAATAGTTTCTAGTATGGTATTTACCATATCTGTAAATTTTTCATTTTTAGCAACGAAGTCTGTTTCTGCATTAACTTCAACTATTACGGCTTTATTACCTTTTGTAAGTATTGCAGCTACACCCTCTGCAGCAATTCTATCTGCCTTTTTAGCAGCTTTAGATATCCCCTTTTCTCTCAACCAATCGATTGCAGCGTCGATATCTCCATTAGTTTCTTCAAGTGCTTTTTTACAATCTAACATTCCAGCACCTGTTTTTTCTCTTAAATCTTTTACTTGACTTGCAGTAATCACAATAATCCTCCTTATCTTATAAAAAGATGATTTTTAAATCATCTTCGTTTTATTTATTTTAAAGCTTCTAATAACTCAGCTTTTTTCATTGTAGAATATCCTTTAATTTCTCTTTCTTTAGCGAGGTCTCTTAATTCAGCTACTGTTTTTACAGTTAAATCTTCTTTAGCTTTAACTGTGGCTTTTTCTTTAACAGTTTCCTTTTTTTCCTCAACTACTTCTTTAGTTTCTTCTACTTTTACTTCTTTTTCAAAACTTTTTGATGACTTTCTCTTATCAAAAGATTTTTCTTTATCAAATGGTTTTTCAACATTTTTTCTTTCTTCTTTACGTTTTACTGACTCAACTGCTCTTTTCATGATGTCTGAACCATTTTCATCAGTCTTTCCACTTACATAATCAGTAATACTACCACCGTTAGCTTCAAGTATAGCGTTATTTAAAACACCCATAATTAGTTTAACAGCGCGTATTGCATCATCGTTTGCAGGAATTACATAATCTATCATATCTGGATCACAGTTTGTATCAACTATTCCAAATACAGGTATATTTAATTTCTTAGCTTCACGTATTGCAATTTCTTCTTTAGATGGGTCTACTATAATCATAGCCTGTGGAAGTTTATCCATTGAACGAATACCGCATAAAATTTTATCTAATTTAGCATACTCTTTCTTTAGACCAATTACTTCTTTTTTAGGAAGTAAATCAAATATTCCATCTGCTTCCATCTTTTCTATTTGCTCAAGTCTTTTTACTCTAGCTCTAATAGTTTTAAAGTTTGTAAGTGTTCCTCCTAACCATCTTTCAGTAACATAGTAAGAATCACTTTTTACAGCTTCTTCTTTAACTGCTTCTTGAGCTTGTTTTCTTGTTCCAACAAAGATAGTTTTACCACCATTTTTTGAAATTTCTAGAAGTGCATTATATGCCTCTTCTATCTTCTTTGCAGTCTTTTGTAAATCGATAATATAAATATCATCTCTTGAAGTAAAAATGTATTCTTTCATTTTTGGATTCCATCTTTTTGTTTGATGGCCAAAATGAACTCCAGCTTCTAATAAGTTGTTCATAGACACAACTGCCATAATATCATTCCTTTCGTTATTTCTTCCACTCATTTCAACTTTATACATCACCAATTGGCACTAGATATATAAATCCATGGGTGTGTAATTTAAAAAGCCATATATATTATAACATATTATATGACTTTTGCAACAATTTTTTTCAAATTAAATAACACTTCTTATACTAACTATAGGGATTATATTAATTTTATCTATCCTAACCCCAAGCTCTGGCGTTGAAGAATGGACTATTTTACCATTACCGATATAGATTGCAGAATGTGTAACTGTAGTCCCATAACCATAAGAGACTATATCACCCGGTTTAATATCCTCTATAATAACCTCTTCGCCTGATTTAGCTTGATCAGTTGTAGTTCTAGGAAGTTTTATATTAAACTGTCTATATATTGCTTGTACAAATCCTGAGCAGTCCGCACCAGTAGTTAAACTAGTACCTCCACTTACATATGGATTTCCAACGAATTTTACAGCATAATTCACTATTTTTTTTCTCAAGTTATCTTCTAACTTTTCTAATCTTAATCTTTCTTCTCTTTCTTTTTCTAACTTCATTTTAGCAAATTCTTTTCTGCCAGTATCTGTCTCATAAAAATTGATAATGTTTTTATTTTCTAATTTTTTTGCGCTTATTTCATAAATTTTAACCATCTTTTCTTCATCGTTATTAGCTTCTGTTGATGAAATGTTTCTCGTATCTATTAAAGATAGAACTAGCGCGCATATAAAAATTATAAAATAAATTTTTACTTTTTTCACAATAATTCTCCTTAACTTTTCTATGCCTTTTTTAAGACACATTGTCGATTATAACAAAATATTAAAAAAATGTCAAATTATGGAATTATGGAATTATTAGAATTTATTAATTGCATGTGAAAGAAGTAGCGCAATCCAATATAAATAAAAACTTGATAAAAATTAATTTTTATGATATTATGTATATGGATGTGGAAATCACATACAATAAAAAGAGATACACTTGATATTGACGTGTTAGGTGTTAATCTCTGTCTAAAAATTAGTCTTTGAAAAACACCTATTATGTGTAAATAGGTGTTTTTCTTTTAGTCTTGATTGTAAAATTTTGTCATAACCATAATAACTAAAATTAGCAGTACGATATATTCCATAAATCGCCTTTAGACATCACCTCTATTCTAAATTATTTTAGGGTTAAAAATTTGGTTTAATAGAACAGAGGGAAACACCTAACTATCTTGTATATCTCACGTACATAATACTACAAAAATAAACGATAGTTAATGATTTTTTTAACTGCAAAAAATTAATAGAAATTTAAAAATCGTTGAAAATCAACGATTAGAATTCAAATGGTGACCTGTAAGGGATTCGGACCCTTGTATGTAGCCTTGAGAGGGCTATGTGTTAAGCCACTTCACCAACAGGCCATTTCCAAACATATTAATCTTAACACAAATATTAAATTTTTACAATACAAATTTACCAAAAAATGCAAAACTGATTGTCTTGTTTATTACCGTAAACGATGATATAATTTAACAAAGGAGGATCAAATGAAAGAAATAACTATCAGAAGCTTACAAGAAGGTATATTAAAAATTGATAATACACCTAACGCTATTGATAAATACTTTGAAAAACTTGTTGAGGAAGTTGGAGAATTATCGAGAGCTATGAGAAAAGATATTCGTCTTGCAAATAGCGACAATATAAAAGGAACCGTTGAAGAAGAATTATATGATGTTCTTTATTATGTAATATGTCTATCTAATATGTATAACATAGATTTAGAAAAATGTGCTATTTTAAAAGAAGAATTGAACAAAGAAAAGTATAATAGACCAAGTATCTTTGAGTAAAACAATTTAAAATATTTCTTATTGCGATTAATAAGTAGTAATAACTACATAAACATATCATCTTTTAAAAATTTTCAACCTAGGATTGACAAATGATATTTATTTGTGATTTAATTGTTTTAGGGGGATTAGTATGGAGAGTTTAAATTTAATAACTGAACAATTAAGAATTAACTTAATAAACTTTTTTAGAGAGAAAAAGGCAAAATTTGATAGTATGTATTTTGATGATGAAGATGGTGAGGAATTAGAGGATGAAAATACTTGCTGTGATGAAACAGATACAGATGATTTAGATGACGAAGAATATGATATGTTGGCCGATGAGGAAATAGATTATAATAGTAGTAGGTTCAATGAAGAAGTAGAAATGAAACTAGTTGAAGAAATTAGAAAAAGTGACTATAAAAAGATTATTTATCTTATACTTTTAGAAGATATATACGAAGCTTGTAAATCAAGACAAATATTAAACGAAAATCTAGCTGACTACGAAAAAAATTATATAAATCTATTAGAAGGAGCCAGTTTAAAAGATATATTTAATTGTTTTGAAAAAGATGATGAATTCTTACTAGACACATTTTCTTTATTTTATGGCTATAATATATCTAGTTCTATTGAGGATAGATATAAAAATAGAAAGCTTATAGAACTAGCTGGGAATTATTCTTATTTGGAAAAGTTTTCTGTACATACAATGGATGACGCACAATACGAATACTATAAAAGAAGGAATTAACCTTCTTTTATTTTTGTAAATCTATCTTTTATTCTATCTTTACCTAATAAACTCATTATTTCATACAAATCTGGTGTCATTGACTTACTTGTTAGAGCTACTCTAAGAACAGTAGATATGTCTGCGACACTTCCTTTAAACGCGCTAGGATCTTTCTTATATTCTTTCATATTTGAAGCATATCCAAGGTTATCACACATGAGTTTAATATTGTTAAACCATATATCTTTATCTGATAAATCTATATACTTATCTATATATGTATTAAGTATTTTATTTATCTCATCTTTATCAGTAATATTTTTCCATTCATAAGTTTTTTCTTTATTATAGAATATATCATCGTACATATACCATATTAAATTTTCTATATCAGAATATTTAGCAATATCTTTTCTTGGCTTTTCTTGTTCTCTTTCTATATTTATAATGCTTTTATAATAATCTGGATCTTTTTCTATTAAATTTTTTAGAGTTTCACTATAAGTACTAGCCCAATTTAAAGATTCTTGATATAGTTCTTCTTTTGTCATTTTAGATATAATATTTTTAGATATATCATCAAGTTTCATTAAATCATAAAGCGCACCACTAGTGGACATCTTATCCGCACTAAACTTAAAATCTGTAAATTTTTTATCTGGATTAGAAGTGTGCCACTCCTCATAATTAGAATTTATTATAGTCATAAGAGATTCTATAACTGCAAGTTTAGGATATCCTAATTCTTCATAATAACTCATTCTAGCTTCTGGATCTTTTCTTTTACTTATCTTTCTTAGTGTTTCACCATCTTTTTTCATGATAAGTGGTGTATGTATGTATTTTGGAGCTTCAAATCCAAATGCTTCAAACATTTGAATATGTTTAGGCGCACTAGGCAACCACTCTTCTCCTCTAACTACATATGTAGTATGCATTAAATGGTCATCTACAACGTGTGCGAAATGATATGTAGGAAGCATATTTTCACTTTTCATAATTACTTCATCTATATCATTTTCGTTTAAGTAAAGTTTCCCTTGCCTTAAATCATCAAATTCAAATTTATTATCAAAATTTCCATTACTTCTAAATCTTATTACGTATTTTTCACCATTTTTTATTTTCTCAATAGCTTCTTCGATAGATAACCTTGAACATCTAGCAAATCTTCCATGATAGCCCGGTCTAATTTTCATAGTTTCTTGGTTTTCTCTCATTAAATCTAGCTCTTCTTTGTCACAAAAGCAAGGATATGCCCTACCTATTTCTATTAAGTGTTTTATAAATGCATGATATATTTCTTTTCTCTCACTTTGTATATATGGTCCATAATTACCAACTGTTTTTCCATTAAATTCATATTCATCAGGGATTAGATCATAGTGAGTTAAAGTATGCATAATAATTTCATCTGCGCCCTCTAATTCCCTAGCCTTGTCAGTATCCTCAAATCTTAAATAAAATACTCCATTAGATTCTTTAGCAATTGTATAATCTATAAGTGCTTGAAAAAGTCCACCTAAATGTATAAAGCCTGTTGGTGATGGCGCAAATCTAGTAACTATCGCCCCGCTAGGCAAATTCCTACTTGGATATTCTTTTTCGTAATCCTCTATAGTTTTAGTAATATTTGGGAATATTAAATCTGCTAAATCTTTATTTGTCATCAAATCACTCTCATTTCTAAATGATTATAACAAAATTTATATATTTTGTAAATCATTTTTTATTTCTTTTATAGTTAAACATGTATTGTATAGCAAGTCCACTATATTCTTTATATGTATTATATGTAAATTCTCTAATATTTTTTTCTCCTTCGATATTGTAATCGTCTTTCATAAACTTTTTAACCCATGTGTCTACTGGATATACATCTAGTTTTTGATATGCAAATAAAAGTATACATGAAGCAACTTTCATGCCTATTCCTTTAAAACTCATAAGATAATTTAGCGCTTCTTCACTATTCATATCATTAATGCTAGTTAAATCAAGTTTTTTATTTACTATATCTTGCATTATACCATATAAATATTTATCTCTAAAACCTACTTTACAATTTCTAAAATCTTCGACTGTCAATTTAGATAAATCTTCTATACTTGGAAATAAATAATAATCATTTCCTTCAAATGTAACTTTTTTACCGTAGTTACTTGCAATTAAATTAAGGGCATTTGCAATAAATGTTACTTTGTTTCTTTGAGATATAATATAAGCAATTAAGGTCTCAAATGGATATTGATGTATTATTTTTAGACCCTTACTATATTTTATCGCACTTTCAATCTTTTTATCTTTTTCTATTATACTTTTTTCTATTTTATCGTAATCTCTATTTAAATCTAAATAGTCATAAATTATTTCTTTTAAATTCTCTTCATTATTAGATTTTACTATTATATAGTCTTTATCCTCTTTTAGACTTACTACTCTATCTTTTAAAATTACTATATATTCATCATCAACTTTTTTAAATCTAAAGATTTGACCACATGTAAGAGTAGATTCCAAATCAAAATTATTTTTTATCTTCAACACATTTATCACCTATATTTTCCTTACTATATATAATTTTTGATACCACATTGCTATTTTTTCTTCTATAGTTTTCTTCTAAGTATTCATAGTATGTTCCCGGAGATATAATGCCAACTATTTTTAATACTTCAAATACATAGTTTCTCATAAGCATATCGACAAAATATGTACAGTTTACTCCAAATACAAAATATCTTTTATATGTACCTTTTGCAAACTTATAAAATTTAGCGTGGGTTGCAAGTAAGAGTTTATTTGCATAATCCATTTTCTTTTTGTCTTTACACTTATCCGGTTTCCAAGGAATTGTATCTTTTAAAATATTATTTAACGCTCCTTTAAGTTTATCTTTTTCTTCTAAAGTTAGCTTAATGCCATATTCTAAAATAGTTTTCTTACTGTTATTTATACAAAAGTTAATATATTTTTCTTTTTCTTTTATTTCAAATAATACCCCATCCCCTAGTGAGGTGAACAAGATCCTTGAATTTTTATCATAGTTTCCATATGAATAAATAATTCCTTCAAACATAATATCCATATGTCCAAATTGATTAAAACCATATGGAGATAAATGTATAAATATTTGCAAGTCAGAATCTTTATTATTCTTTTTAGTTTCTACTATTAATTCGTCTAAATATTTATTTATATGTTTTAAAGCCCTTTTTGGAATAAAAGCTTCAAATAATATTGGAAGTGTCATTCTTAATTTCTTTTTTACTTTAAGTTTTAATTTATCTGATAGTATATCTATAACAAACTCAAATAATTTACTAATTCCAAGTATAATGCAATATATACCTATTATTGTTACAAATATACTGATTTTGCTAGTTGGATAAAATAGAAAGAATAAAGAAAATATCAAAAACACAAGTCCAAATAATAATTCTTTTAATCTTGATCTTAAATTTACTTCTGCAAGTATTGAATAATTTATAAATTTAACTATTGCATTAAAAAGTAAATATATTGAAAATACTATTGGGATTAATGATATAGGCAGTTTTGGAAATAACAAAAATATTAATCCTAATACTATATTTATTATTATTTTAAACAGTGTTTGAGAATTTCTAACTATTTTTTTATTTAATAGAAAGTTTATTAATTGAGATATACCAAATATTATAAATGCATATACTAATAAAGTAATAACCGAATTATAAAGGTTAATACTTCCTATAACTACTATAATACCTAAAGTAATTATTGTAAGTCCAGAGACTAAATTATTTAATATACTTAATTCTTTTTTTCTTAAATACATAAAAGCACATCCAAATTTCTACAATTATTATAGCACACTTTTAAACATAATAAAACTCGAACCTTAATTCGAGTTATATTCAATTTGGTATGAATAAGCAGTATATCCGAAACTTTAGGAATAATTGATAAAAACCTAATAACTAAATGCATTTTACCATAGATATTTATTATTTCAACATTTTTAATGAGCTTTTATAAAATAATATGAAAAAAGGGAACAGTATTCCTTTTTCTCCTTCTCAAAAATAAAGGTATTCAGTTACACATTCGTTATATTGCATCTTATAATTAATGCAAATATCTAACACTTATATTCAAATGTATGCAGATTGACTTTAAATATAAAATGTGCTACAATGTAATTGCTCAATGACCAAGTGTTATATGAGTCCTGGAGACGCAACTATTTACTAGTTGCGTTATCCGTATTATGATATTTTAAATAGCTTTTAATATAATTGATCAATTGCTTTTTTTATACCTATTATACTCTTTTAGCACATTTTTTAAATATCCTGGTTCATCAATTAAATATGAACTAATTATATACATATCACATTTATTCTTTTCAAGTATATACTAATAAATATCAAAAAACTAATCCATTCCTGAATTAGTTATTCATCAAACTCAAATTAAGGTTCGAGTTATATTCAATTTGGTAGCGACGGGGAGATTTGAACTCTCGACACCATGGGTATGAACCATGTGCTCTAGCCAACTGAGCTACATCGCCATAAGACAACAATAACATTATAACAAAGTTGTTTTTTTTTTGCAATACTTTTTTATAAATTTGTGCTATAATCTGAATAGGAGGATATATATGGAAAATAGGAAAAAAGAAATTGTTAAAATGTTACTTCATCAAAACTTAGAAGAAAAAGATGAAGAAGAAATACTAGATTTGTTATTTAATGAACCTATAACAATAGATGTAGATAAAGAAAACGATAAGAAAATGTCTATTGGAGATAAAGTTGCAGATAAAATATCTGAAATAGCTGGTAGTTGGACTTTTATAATACTATTTTGTGCTTTCTTAATTATTTGGATTATTATAAATGGTATTGTTCTTACAAATGCAGTTGATCCATATCCATTTATTCTACTTAATTTAGTACTATCTTGTATTGCGTCACTTCAAGCTCCAATAATTATGATGAGTCAAAATAGACAGGCAAAAAAGGATTCAATTAGAAATAAAAACGATTATAGAACTGATCTTAAAAGTGAATTAATTCTTGAGTCTTTACATGATGATCTTGATGAAATACTTAAAAATCAAAAGAAAATTTTAGAATATCTAAAAAATGAAAAATGACCTTATCAGTCATTTTTTCTTACTAAATCTTTAAAGGTATTACCCTTTTCTTCAAAGTTTTTAAAATATTCATAACTACTTGCAGCAGGGCTTAATAAACATATCTTGCCTTTTTGTGTAACCTCTTTTGCTTTTTTTACTGCGTCTTTTAAATATTCTATATAATATATATTTTTATCGTTATTTATCTTTTCTATTCCCTTACCTACTTTATATCCAGTTGTTGGCATACATATAAGGTTATTAACACCACTCTCTATTAAAAAGTCTATTAACGGTTTATAGTCTATTCCCCTATCCATACCTCCAAATATTAGTGTATCTACATCTTTTAAAGTCTTTATTGCATTAATTGTAGCGGCAGGTATAGTCGCAATAGAATCGTTATAATAAGTTATATCGTTATATGTTCCAACAAGCTCTAGTCTATGTTCTAAAGGAATAAAAGAATTTACAGTATTAACAGCCTTACTTATATCTAAATTAAGTAATTTTGATACCAAGAGTGAGACCATTATATTAAATAAGTTATGATCCCCAAGTAAGTTTCTCTTACTATTTTTATCATATAGTATTTCACTATTATAAATAACATTATCACTATCTAAGTATATAGTATTATCTTCTTTTTGATTTGTAAGAGTTACTTTATATAGTTTACTCAATATTTTATTATTGTTTACTTCTCTTACTAAATCTTTATTATCTAAGCTATATATACCTATATCAGAACTCGTTTGATATTTAAACATATTCATCTTATTTTCATAATAGTGTTTTAAAGTTCCTGCGTGGTCTAGGTGTTCCTCAAATAAATTAAGTATTACACCTATATGAGGTGAGACTTTAACATATTCTAGTTGTAAGGCTGCCATTTCTATTACAAGATAAGTGTCCTTATTAAATTTTTCTACATCATTTAATATAGGATTACCAATATTACCAAGTAAGTATACATCATATCCTTGATCTTTAATTATATTATATATTAGACTTACTGTTGTACTTTTTCCTTTTGTACCTGTTACTCCAATAGTATTTTCTTTAAATACTTCAAGAACAAGTTCTAATTGTGATGTAATCTTATCCTTTATATCGGTTATATCTATATTTTTAAAACTGATACCGGGTGTTTTTATGATTAAATCATATTTATTTAGATTATCTAAGTAGTTATCCCCATATATTATATCTACATTAGAGTCACTAATTAAACTACTTATATCCTTTTTATCTATTATAGTTAGATGTTTATCTTTTAAATGTCTTCTTATAAAGTTATAAGTAGAAATACCTTCCCTACCAAATCCTAATATACATATATTTTTATCTTTTATCTTTTCAATTATACTATTATACATTTTCTAAAGCCTTCTTTACAATTTCAATAAATTTTTCTTCTAAGTTGTTTTCATTATTAAACTCTTTTTTTAAATTATGATTTAACTCTAAATCATAGTTATTTTTATAATACTTTAATAAGTATGGAAGATTACCACCTAATTTACTTATAGTAAGACTTAGGGCATATCTAACCTCTTCGTACGTTCCAACACATTCAAAAGGTTTAGTTTCACTATATCCTGCAAGCTCTAATAAAGTACCAAGTAATTCTTTATCTTCAAATAAATCTTCACCAAATATATCTACTAGCTCATCTTTATATAAAAATGGACTAAGTATAATATATACAAATAAGCATTTTGGGCATTTGCAGCACCACTCCCAAGGATTACTTTTACTTCCTACGTTACAGCTTCTAAATACTTTATGATATTTTTTATATTTAGAAAATAACATACCTATTTGAAATTCGCTTAAAGGTCTAAGTAGACTAAAATATTTAATATCTAGTCCAAAGTATTTAAGTGTATAATCGTTAAAGTCGTTTTCAAACTCATAAGTTTTAGAGTATTGATGATTTATTTTAGTACCTATAACAGTTGGTTCATTCGCACTTCCCTCGTTAGATAGTATTATATATTTTTTATTTTGTAAATATGATATAAAGTATGTAACAAAGGCAACTAGTGATGAAAAAGGTGTATGTCCATTTAAAAAGCCTTGGTCGTTTAATTCTATTAGTTTTTTATCTAGTACTCTTTTTACTGTAACTATTTTCTCATCACTATATCCTGCGGTATTTGCGCAATTAATACTTACCTCTTTAGGATTTATAACAAAGCAAGTATTATTTTCAAACTCATCTTTCATAAGTTCTAAAGTAACTATTGAATCTTTCCCACCACCAATAGGTATTAAATTACCATTTGGTCTATAAGTCACATCAAACTCGCTTTTTTCATTATTAGTACAAGTGATATTCATGAGGTTATCCATTGATACGTCTATACCGTTTTTATATAAAAACTCTCCAAGTCCATAATAATATAGTTTCTTAAACCAATTTATTTGATCTTGATCTATATATCCTGCATTTATTATTACATTAGGACTACAAGTACATTTAAAATAACTAACTAACTCAACAAGTCCTATATGAAATACTAAATAGTTAAATAAATTAGTATCTATATCATTATTTTTAATATATTTTTTATCGATTATATAGTATGGATTAAATTCACATAATCCTTCTATTTTAAAGTGATATATTATTTTTATGGTATCGCCGTTATCAACTACTTCATAACTATCATAATAAAAGTTTTTATATTTTTCTCTTAATTCATTAAACTTTTCTTGATTCATACGACCTCCTAATATGTATTAATACTAACTAGTACCCAATCATAGTCTTCCTGATTGTAAGTACTATGACAAAATTCACAGTATCCAGATTTATTTACGTCCATAGGATGTCCACAATTAGGACAAAATCTAACTATGCCTTGCACTTTCGCACTTCTTTTTTTCTCAAATACTAATATATTTTCTTTTTCTATTCTTGATGTATTATTACCTCTTTTAAACTTTAAGGTAGTCTTATCTACTATATAATCCATATATCTTGAAATTAGTCTAACTTTTATAACATATTTATCAGGAAGTATTTCAACACTTAATATATCAGTTGACTTTACATTCAACTCATCAAACATTTCTCTTTCGTTATTTTGATTTAAAGTAGCAAGTCTATTTTTAAATTCTTCCATAACACTATCACTTATAAAGTGGTCTACTCTTTTTAAGTTATCTGTCATAAGACTCATGTGTAACATAACAAATATATTATCTACTTTAGTTTTAAAACTACTTAAAGTAAATGTTGGGTCTAATTCTATTAATTCATCCATAGTATCACCACTTTAATTATATCAAAATAATATACTTAATACAATTATCTATTTTGAAGTTTTAACCTGCTTATAACTTTTTTCTCTATTCTTGATATATATGACTGGCTTATACCTAGAGCCTCCGCAACCTCCTTTTGTGTGAGTTCCTTATTTCCAAATAAACCATATCTAAGTGACATAATCTGTTTATCTCTATCATTTAACTTTTCTAATTCTTGATAAAGTATTTTCTTTTCTATTTCTTCTTCTAAAGGTCTAGTTACCAAGTCATCAGATGTACCTAGTATATCTTCTAAGTGGAGCTCATTACCCTCACTATCATAACTTAGGCTATCTTCAAAACTAACTTCTCCTCTTCTTCTTTTGTTTTTTCTTAGAAACATTAAAATCTCATTATCTATACACCTAGAGGCATATGTAGCTAGTTTAATATTCTTATCTAGTTTATAAGTATTTACGCCTTTAATAAGTCCAATAGTTCCAATACTTACTAAATCTTCTAAATCAACGCCCGTATTTTCATACTTTTTAGCAAGAAACACGACTAGACGGAGATTGTGTTCTATAAGTTTATTACGCGCATACTCATCTCCTACCATAGATAATTCTACAAACTTTACCTCATCTTCTTTAGAGAGTGGCTCAGGTAGTTTATCTGTACTGCCTACAAAATATACACCTTCACTACTTAGTAATTTTTTTATAAAATTAATTATATCTCTTATCATGTTATTCCTCCAATAATCTTTTATTAAGTATTACATCTACTCCATCTAAACTAATCTTATCCATAATTCCAAGCAATATATTTTTATACTCTTTACTACCAAAAAGCAGTTTATCTACTTTTATAACTTTAATCATATTTAAACCATTTACTCCCATGTATGGAATGAGTCTAAACTCTTTAATATCGAATAGTATTTTTCTTTTATCTATAAGTATTACAGGTTTTCTTGTTAAATTATCTATTAGAGTATTACCTGTATCTAGGTATGCGGTATATTTATATTTTTTATTTTTTAATATGATATCTATATTGTAATAGTTAGAATAGTTTAATCTAAAGTTTTTAGTTTGCTTAATATAAATATATAGTATGAGTGGTGAAAATATTAATAAAAATATAAAATTTATAGATAGTCCATTATTAAAGAATATTATACCTATATGCTTATATGAAAACTCTATATTAAGTAAGTATAAAAATCCTCCAAGTATAATACTTGACATATATAAATATAGTATATTTACTAAAGTATATTTTATATTTACAAATCTAAATGTAATTATAGTCATTACTACACTTATTAAAAATTTAAGTATAAATAATAATACACTATTTATATTAAAAAATAAGAGTAGTATACTAATTCCACCTACAAATGCCCCAAACATTATACGGGTTATTTTTATATTTCTTTTAAGTATTACTGATACTGTAAGTAATAATATAAAATCAATAAAAAAATTAAGTATCATGATAAGGTCTAAATATATTTTCATTTTATCACCTACTTAATTATAAAAAAAGAACACTATTAAAAGTGTCGTTTTTTATATTAGTGATTTGTTTTTACAATCTTCATATTTTTTATTTATTTCATATTCTATTATTTCATCTAAGCTCATATAACGGCTAGCTAATTCAGATTTAGTTGGATTAGCATTTCTCTCTTTGATTGCTTCGATTTGTGATTTAATAGTTTCATATTGACTAATAACTATTTTAACTAGTTCATTATAGTCTTCTAAATCATTAATAATCTCTAAGTAATTAAGTTTGTACTCAACATCTTGGATTACTTGTTTTGAACCTCCATATAATTCAATTATTTCTTCAATTTCTTCATCAGTTAGTTTAAATATCATATAAATCCCCCTACGGGTTTATATACTATCATAAATAATACTGATTGTCAACTTTTTCTTAACTTTTTCTTAAAACAATAAATGGATATTTATATAAGTCCTTTATATTCTTAAAATTATTTAACTCTAATTTTTTTAACATCTGTAAAAATATTAAAGCAGTTCCTTCACTATCATAATCTGCTCTGTGGTGCTTCTGCTCATCCCAAGGAATGTTATACCTTTTAACTAAAGTAGCTAGATTATGATATCTTTCATTTGATTCTAAATATCTAGATAGTCCTAGAGTATCTATAATGGTATTATTTATTCTACCTAAGTTATATTTTAAATATGCCATATCTAGAAAAGATAAATCAAATTTTGCATTATGAGCAACCATAGGAAGATCTCCTACCCACTTCATAAAGTCTTTTACAGAGTCTTCTTCATTTCTCTTTCCTTTTAACATGTCATTACTTATACCAGTTATTTTAGTTATTTCATCACTAATATTTATATTAGGGTTAACAAGTTCATCATATCTGTCGATAACTTTGCCATTTTGTATTTTTACAGCGCCTATTTCTATTATTGAATCTCCACTATTTGGATAAAATCCTGTAGTTTCTAAATCAAATATTACATATGTATCTTCTAAAAGTGTTACATCCTGTACCATATATCCTCCTATTAAAAATGCCAGAAGAGCGTAGTCCTGAATCGAATAAAACCTAGTCTCCCAGGTGGGCACCACATCATACCCTTTAGGATCCCTAAATTAATAGGTCTTCAACACCGAGTATGAATTAGATTCCCTTATATTTCGATTAGTAGGTTTTTCATATAGGACATTTTATCGCTTCTTCCAGCATAATAATTATAGCACGTTTCAAAGAAGTATTCAAGTATTATTATCTTGATTATACTTTTCTATATCTACGTAATCTGTTACATCTTCAACTACGCTAAAAAATATATTTAGTGTAATAGAATCATCGCTTACACTTTTACTCAGTATCTTATAATCAGATATATATTCTTTACTTCCTAATTTGCTTTTTATTTTTTCTAAAGCCTTTAAACTTGCTTTTTTTACTAAATCTTCCTCATTTAATGTTTCATTTATTACTTTAGTTTCTCTTTGTAATTGATATACTAATTTTACCGGCAATATGTTATTTTTAAATATTGTTTTTTCTTCTATATTTTTAGTTTTATATTTTTGAAAGTTAAATAATTCTATATCATTATTTAAAAACTTAACTACTAATACTTTATTCTCTTTTCCTGTTTCATAATTTTCATAATATGTAAAAGGATAAGTGATTTCTACCTTATACCATACCTCTCCATAAACAGTTCCTATAGAACTTACTGTATCTTTTATATTTCCATTTAAGTCTATATATCCACTTACAATAATATCTCCCTTTTTTACAAAGGAATTCACGCCTTTTACAATTTGTCCACTAGATATATTTAGATTTTTAATGATACAATCTTTTTTAGCTACAATATGTCTTAATGGATAGTTTAAAGTATCGTTATTTTCTATTCTTGGTTCATATCTTACAATATATTTAGTTCCAATATTTTCTATTTCAATCCAATCTATATCATTTCTATATTTATTTAGTATTTCCTGCTTTATTTTCTGAATATCATTATAACTTTTTTTAAATTTATATTTTTTTATACCTAAAGTATCTAATTCTTCTTTTAATATTTTCTCCATTTTTGAGTCATTTGTTATAATATCCACGCTAAATATTATATTTGTAGTTGTATATATCAAAAATAAAGCTATAAATATTAATATTATAATAAGTTTATTATTAAGTATATTATTTTTAAATCTAGCAATACCAAAGTAATCTATAATATCTATTTCATATATTGTTTT
Organism: uncultured Bacilli bacterium; assembly: GCA_947588925.1. Taxonomy (GTDB): domain Bacteria; phylum Bacillota_I; class Bacilli_A; order RF39; family UBA660; genus UMGS1613. The sequence continues at coordinate 30,730 of CANQAT010000007.1, forward strand.
AAGCTCAACAACCTTATCATAGTCACTTTTATATATTTTTATATTTATCTCACTTTTAGATATATAATTTATGTTAAGTATTTCTATGTTATTATTTTTTAATCTCTTTATAAACTTTTCTATATTATTACCCTTTATTTTTAAATAAAGTTTGCTTCTTAACATAAATAATATATAATTTTTCAAGATATCACCTAAATTCTATCGCACTAAATTGCCCCGTTATAAGTATCTCATCATTCATAAGCTTAGAAACTACTAAATCACTACCTTTAACTATTACATCAAAATACATAGTTTTTACTACTATTTTATTGGAATCAAAGTGTCCAATGTCTTTATAGTTTACGATATTTATCTTATTATTTAATATAACTATTTTAGGTTCTTCTTCGTTTATGTATGACCTGATACTTTTTACTATACTCAAGATATCACCTATATAATTTTATTAGAAATTTAAAAAAAAATACTAAAGTTTAGTATTTAATTTTAAGTACTTTTTCGATGTAACACTTACCACAAAGTGGTTCATATATTTGATTAGCGCTCATTCCATCAATTATAACTTCTTCACCATCTTTAACATATTTACCGTCTACAAGTCTTGCATTAAATTTAGCTCTTTTACCACACTTACAAATAGTTATAAGTTCTTCAAGCTCATCTGCAACTTCCATTAAAGCCTTAGTTCCCTCAAATAATTTACCTTTAAAATTAGTCTTAAGTCCATAACATATTACTGGTATGTCTTTTAATTTTGAAATAATCCATAATTCTTTTATTTGAGATTTGCTCATAAACTGTACTTCATCAACCAAAATACAGCTTAAATTATTAAAATCTATCTTTGAAGTTAATTTTTCTTTTGGACCTATTAATATATCAACGCTTCTTTCAATACCTAACCTAGATACGATTTTTTTACCTCCCTTTTTATCTATAGAGGGTTTTATTATAATAACTTTCATTCCTTTTTCTTCATAATTATGGGCAACCTGCAATAAAGCTGTTGTCTTACCACAGTTCATAGCTCCAAATCTAAAATATAGTTTTGACATATTACCTCCTCGCTCTTGGATGAGCATTTAAATAAACATTTCTTATTTTTTCATCTGTTAAATGCGTATATATTTGAGTGGTTGACAAGTTTTCATGTCCAAGTAGTTCTTGAACACTTCTAAGATCCGCTCCGTCTGTTAACATATGAGTTGCAAATGTATGTCTTAAAACATGGGGAGATATTTTAAGTTCAATACCTGCTATTTTAGAGGCACTATCTACTATAGATCTAATCTCTCTATCATTTATCTTCTTACCAGTCTTACTTAAGAATAAATACTCACTGTTATTTACATTAAGTTTTTTATAACTTTTTTTTAGATATTCGTTTAATAAGTTTAAACATTTACTACCAAAATACACAATTCTTTCTTTATTACCTTTTCCAGTTACTGTAATAGATTTATTATATATAGATATATCGCTCATTTTTACATTACAAATTTCACTTACACGCATACCTGTTGAATATAACATCTCAAGTATTAATGAATTTCTAAGTCCAATATAGTTATTATTATCAAAGGCATTTAAAAGTTTTTCAGTATCTTCAAAGTTCAAATATTTAGGCAATTTTTTATCCAATTTAGGATTAGATACTAAGGAGCACGGGTTATCTTCTATAATATTGTTTACTTTTAAATATTTAAAAAAACTTCTAAGTGAACTAATATGTCTAGATATTGTTTTACTATTATACTTTTGGTTATACAAATAGTTTATATATAATCTTATATCTTGATATTCTATATCTTTAAAGCTTTTTATATTGTTTTCATTTATATATTCTAAAAACAAATCCAAATCTTTTAAATATCCATTTACTGTTAAATCAGAGTAATTTTTTTCATACTTTAATTCTTCTATAAATTTCAAAATATACTCTCTCATAAAAGCCTCCAATATAATTATATCAGAAAAAGAATAGTATTTCTATTCTTTTGGTTCAGATACACCATCTTTAAATGCACTTACTAATTCATTGAATTTAAGAAGATTATTAGCTAAAGCATTCTTATCAGACTCATATTGAATTCTATCTAGGGCGAGCTGACTCCTCTCTTCATCAAGTGCGTCTTTTTGCTTTCTAAGTACATCTTCAATATGTGCGAGCTCTTCTCTTCTATTATCGTATGCAGCCTGTACTTCTTTTTGTACTTTGTCGATGTTGTCTTGCTCTTTCTTTTTATACTCTTCAAATTCTTGCTTTTCATTTTCTAATGAAGCTTGAGAATCTTTAAGTAGATTAAGTCTCTTTTCGATTTCTTCTTTTTTCTCAGTTAATTTATTTAATACTTCTTCTTTATATTCGTTTATCTCATCAAACTGACTCTTTTTAGAATTTTCTATTTCAGATTGTAGTTTCTTTAATTCATCAAATCTTGAATCGATTTTTTGTTTTAAATCATTATTCTTTCTGAATATCTCTGAAGCGTCTTTTACATTTACACTAACTTTTTCAAATAGATCATTTATATCTGTTGAATCTATATTATCTTCTTCATACTCAGTTAGTTTATTTAACTCTTCTATAGGTGTATCAGAAAGTGTGATTGTATCATCAGACTCACTATTTTCTTGTGGCTCTAAACTTTCTACCTCTTCAGGTTCACTTACAGTCTCAAGATTTTCATCAACGCTTGGTAGCTCTTCTTCAGTGTTATTAGGTACATTGTCTGAAGGAGCCTCTACCTCATTAATATCTTCAGTAGGAGTTTCTACGTTATTAGCATCTTCTTGTTCATTTTCGTTATCTTGAGTATAATAATCAAAACTAGGTTCTTCTACATTAGTATCTTCAGCTGCGCTATCTAAGCTACTTATTCCAAAGTTATTATTTTCTACAGGAGTTGTATCATTATTAACTTCTGTATTAAATAAATCCTCGTTTTCATAATCACTTTCTCCAAGACCACTTATTGAATCATAAGTAAATTCTTCATTTTGTTCATCGTTATTATCGCTATTAAATTCAAATATATCATCGTTATAATTTTCCATTTCACACCTCTTTATTCCTCATCACTTATTGGCTTAAAACTTGCATTTATTTGACTAATTAAGTCCTTAAATCTATCACATTTCTGTTGAAGATTCTTATTTTCAAGTTCAAGCTTCTCATTAGTAACTTCTTTATATTTTTCAAATTGATTTTTTTCAGATTCCAATATTTCTTGGGAGTGCTGAAGCCTATTCAATTCCAAACCTTTATAAGTTTCAAATTGTTCTTTTTCTTCTTTAAATTTTTCTTTTTGCATTTCTAACTCTTTTTTAGATAATTCTAACTCATTTAAAGAGTTATCCATGTTATTTTTAAATTCGAGTTCCATTTTAGATAAGTTTTGTTTTTGCTCTTCTAAATATAAATTGACTTGTTCCATCTTCTTTTCATATTCTTCGTTTTTAGCACTCACATACTTTTCAAAATCTAATTTAGATTTAGTTAATCTTTGTTTTTCTTCTAATAATTCTTGCTGCTCAATATTATTTTCTTCTCTTTTTTTGTTTACAGTATCGATATATTTATTAAAATTATTGATATCATTAGTCAAATTATCAAACATACTATCTAAGTTTGTATCACTCTTTTGAGATGTATTAGAATTAACATTGTCGTTTAATAAAAAATCATCATACATAAAATCACCCTTTTATTCTCTTTTTACTCTCGTACTGTACCAATTGTATCATTTTTTTTAAAAAATTTCAATACAATTATACAATGTTTTATATTTTTCTTAATTCTCATAGTAAAAACCCTTTTTTAAATTGATGGGTTTTTAGTTTGAGAATAGCTATGGGTTTTTAGTTTGAGACAAGTTATAACTGAATAAAATAATATTACAAAATTATATGTTGCATTTAGTTTGAGAATTATGTAAAGTAACACTTCATAAGGAGGTGTTTTTTTATGAACAATTTAAATGATGTAATCTTGTATCTTGATGACATTAACTCATATGTCTATTCAATTCTTTATTATCATACTTGTCCTTTAAATGTTAGACAAGAATTGGATTTGACAGAAATTTTAATGTATTTATCAACCGTTTCTGAAATAATACAAGATATAAAAAACTATTTATATTCTAAAGAGGTTCTTCCGAAAGTTTCCGGAAAAAGTAGAAAGTGGATAGAAATATCTGCTTTTTATTTTATTGAAAGAGAATCGA
>CANQAT010000008.1 GCA_947588925.1 uncultured Bacilli bacterium
GCTTCGTTAGAAATTTGGTACAATAATTTTATAGCACATTTTTTTTACTAAAAATGTGCCATAAAATACTTAACATTCCATCACTTGTTATTATTAAATCTTTTATTCCTAAATCTATTCCAACTATCTTGGTTGGAATAACTTTTGGTAGTTCTATAAACTCTTCTACTGTAATGCTTACATAATATTTATCTGCTTCTTTATATATGGTTGCTGTTTTTATAGTTCCTTTTATATTGTCTAGATTTCTATATCCTCTAATACTTACTTCTTTTAACTTTGGTAGTGTGATTAGGTTATTCTTTAAATCTATTTTTATTGAATTATATTCATGCCCTTTATATGTACTTGTCATATTAGTTGTTCTATATGAATTTTTACTTCTATTTTTTGATTTAAAATTAGGTCTTCCTCCTAAATTATCCTTATATCTTTTAAAAGCATTATCTAAATCAAATATACTAGCTCTTAGTAGACAACTATCGACTTCTTTTAACCATTCATATTCTTTTGTTAAATCTTTTACTTCTTTACAAGCGTTATATGCATTTATATAATTTGGATATTTATTTAAAAAATAATTATAAATAAATCTTGAACAACCAAATGATTTTTCTATTAATACTTTCTGTTCTTTATTTGGATAAAGTCTAAATACGTAACCTCTTATTATCTTTTCCATAGCCTCACCACCTGATAGTATAATTATACTACTAGTACATTCGTTTGTAAATAGTTTTTTTGACTTTCCGAGCACTTTCCTAGTAGATAAAAAAAGAATAATTAACGTAAAGTAATTATTCCAAGTAAAGTACTTATATCTAATTTTAATAAAACTATTATTATAGCAGCTACTGCCAAAAAAGGTCCAAATGGTATTTCATGTGAAGATTTATTTTTTATCATTATTAGTGATACTGGCAATCCAATTATAGCAGCCATAAAAACTGATACAATAGACATCCAAAATCCAAACATTAATCCAAATACTGCCATCAATTTTATATCTCCGCCACCCATAGATTCTTTTTTAAATAGAAAATCTCCAAATAATTTGAGCAAAAGCATAAATACAAAAGCTGCTAATCCATTAAGTAAAGCAATCCCTACACCATCAAATCCAACTATAAATATTTTTATAATTATTATAAGGATAGAAAAGAATATAAGCACACTATCTGGTATAGTCATAGTTTGATAATCACTTATTATAATTATCAGTAGCATTGAAATAAATACAATAGCAAGTAAACATTCAAGTGAAAAACCAAATACTGCATATGATAGTGCGAATAAAACTCCACTACTAAATTCAAAAATTGGATAAAACCACGATATCTTCTCTTTACAAACCTTACATTTTCCACCTAGGAAAATAAAAGATAATATTGGTATTAACTCTATTGGTGTAAGTCTGTGGTCACACTTCGTACAATGAGAAGGAGGATATAGCAAAGATTGTCCTTTTGGAATTCTATATCCTACTACATTGTAAAATGAACCAAATATCGCACCTACCACGAAAAATAATAATAATATACTAAAATACATCCAAATCACCCTAAATTTTGTACTTGTTGATACATATTAAACATTGGTACAATAACAGCAAGTAATATTGCTCCTACTGAAAATGTTAAGAATATTATCAAAATAGGTTCTACTAAAGATTTAATTCTAGATACTGTATTTTTGTGCAAACTCTGATAATAAGTTGAAACACGCGCCATCATTTCAGGCAATTGACCAGTCTTTTCACCAGTAACTATCATTTCATATGCAGGTACTGGGAATGCCCATTGATCTTTAAAAGCCGCTGATATCTTATCTCCCCTAGCTAAGTTAGCTACCGTATCTAGTATCATCATCTTATATATTTCATTATTTGTAACCCTATTTAAAATATCCATACTATCAGTAATATATACATTGTGTGCAAGTAATGAAGCAAATGTTTTTGAAAACATCGTAACTTCATTATATATGATAACATCTTTAACTACAGGTATATGCATGAATATCCATTGCATTACTGTTCTTATTATTTTAACATTTTTATATAGATATACAATTATTAACATAACTATGACTAATCCCAAGATAAGCCATATGATATTATTTTCGAGGAAGTGACTTATATCTATTACTAATAAAGTAAATTTTGGAATTTCTGATGATTCCATACTATTATATATATCTACAAATTTTGGAACTACATACATCATTACAAATGTAACAACAGCAAGAGTAAATACAAATACTATTGTTGGATATGTAAGCGCACTTATCATTTCCTTTCTTGCTTCTTCAGTTTCTGTATAGTAATTAACCATGTCATCTAACGCTTCAGGCAACTCTCCTGTTAATTCTGATGCTTTAACCATGTTTATTAATAATTTAGGAAAAGCATCTCCTCTTTTTTCCAAAGCTGAACTAAAACTTTCTCCAACTGTTAAATCATATGTAACCTCTCTTAAAATACTCTTATATGATTTCTTTTGAACTTGTCTTATTAAAATGTTTAATGCATCTACAAGAGGAATACCAGATTTAATATAAGTAGATAATTGTGTAAGTAAGAATATTAAATCTTTATTTTTTACTTTAGCCCTAGTTGTTCCCATACTCTTATGTAGAGTCTGTATTAATTTACTCGTTCTAATACTATATACAACCAAGCCTTCACCAAGTAAAAATGATTGAACATCAAGTCTAGAATATGCATCAAAATAACCTTTAATTTTCTTTCCAGATTGATTAATAGCTACATACTCCCATGTAATTCTCTTACCCTTGTTTTTATCTTTTTCATCTTCTGCAGAGAAATCTACAAGCATAGTTTGTGTATCAAATGCCTTTTTATTTTTTGCTTGTTTAACCAATCCAATATTGTCAAATTTCTTCTTTATTGCTTTTGGAACTGATATAATTCCCATCAAAGCAGAGTTTATATAGTAACCTAAATTCCTTTTTTCTAATACAACATTTTCATTTTTATAGCTTGATGTATCAATTTTAGGTTGCTCTTTCTTCTTTATCTTAGCCTCTTTTTTCTTTTCTTTTTCATATATTTTTTGGCTTTTTTCTCTTAATTTATCGACATCTAACTCATTAGATTTAATTACAAATTTACTAATTAACATCGCTATGCCAATAAATGGCCATAAAAGTCCATACCAAACATATTTAAAGAATCTATATATACAAACACATATCTTTATAAAAATCCAAACAGTCCCAGTTGCCACATCACCTATAAAATTAAATAATTTATTTGTATCTTTCTTTTTCTTTGAAACTTTCTTTTTTGCTTTCAAATAAATACACCTACCGTTCTTTTTATTCTTACTATATATTGATTATATCATATTTTTTGAAAATATAAAACATTTTTTTAATAAATCATATAATATTGTAGAATATTTTCGAGGAGGATAGTCATGAATTTTTATAACCCCTATTTTTATCAAGTACCTACAAACTTTGTCACGCCACGAGTTGGATTATTTTCAAGATTGTTTGGTGGATCTGGTATAACTTTAAGTGGTATATTAAATGGTACTCAAAGAGCTCTAAACTTTGCTAATCAGGCAATACCACTAGTAAAACAAGTAAAACCGATGATTGGTAACGCAAAAACTATGTTTAAAGTTATGAACGAATTTAAAAAAACTGAAAAGCCTAGTAAATCAACTAGAGTATCTAAAGTAGATAAAGAAGATAAAAATATAAATGAAAAGACAAGTGAATTAAAAGAGGAAAATATTGTAAACGATGATGGACCTACTTTCTTTGCATAAAAAAGTTTAATACCGGTAAAGTATTAAACTTTTTTATCTAGATACAATTTATATATATAAATCAACCTCATGCAGTTGGAGCCAAGACGACGCGGAAGGAACGGCCATTCTCACTATTGCCATCGATGTAGGTGAAGCCAAACACACCAGCCTTCGACGTAGCGCTATAGCTGCCCCCGCGAGTGAACCACGGATAACCCGAAGAAACAAAGCCAGCGTAATCACCATACCAACCTGAAGTTTCTCCTAAAGCATGTCCATTATATGCTTCATCCGTTGCAGTAGTTGTTGTATATGAATCAAAATATTTATCATCTGGTGCTTGTGTAAATTTTGCATAATTATCATATGAAGTTGAACCCCAAGGTCTAGAACCATATGCAGTGGTTAAATATCCCATTACATCTTCCCATGCACCACCACTCATATCATATATTCCATATACGTTTCCTGTTGTTGAAGCATTTACTCCACTTGTTCCATTATATTTATTAGTATCATTTGTGCATGTAGTATCAGTTGACGAAGCATTTACACTATCTGCTCCTATTCCTGTTATATAATTTTTACAATTGTTTATATATACCTCATCTTGTTTTCCATATTCTGAATGTGATAAGTAAGCTACTGCTCCCCATTCACTATTCTTCATCATATGGCTATCTAAAGCGTTATTTAAGTTCTGATTAAATTTCTTTGCTGTTTTAAATTGATTGCTTACAGTTTGATATCTAAGTGAATATACATTTGGTAGTATATATGGGTCTTGAGTAGTATTATTACAATTATTGTAATAATTATAGCAACTACTTCCTGCTTTTGCACTCGTCTCAAACTTTCCTACCCATATTCCTGATAGCGTTTGATTACCAAATGTAAATCCTGGATGTAATATATATCCTTCTGTTGGTATACTTGCATTCTTAATTACAAAGTTTATATCTATCAAATCTGGATTATTTTTATCTTCAACTGTTGCAGGCATTTTATATTCATATCTTGGTATCCATACAAACATAGCTACTACATCTGAATTACTCGCGTCTTCTGGTGATGTTGGAAGTCTCAAGGTAGTCCCTTCTTCATTGCTTACTCCCTCTTTTAATATCACAGCATTTGCCCATTCTTTAGCACTATAATCATACCACTTTTTTTTTGTATCTGCTATCTTCCATTGTTTAATATTATCATCATAAATAACTGGAGTTAATCCATCTACTAATTCAGGTCTATTTGCTCCACTACCATCTGCATATTCTACAATTATTTCCTTACAGTCCCCTATACTCTTTAATTCATAACTAAATTCTTTATTATAAGTTACTTGAACACTACTTGTACTTGTTACATCTTTATCATTTATTTTTATTGGTCCCTTTAAATAGCCTTTTTCAATTAAATCATTTAAAGTTATACAGTAACTATTACCACTAGTTCTAGGGAATCTAGAAATATATTCATCCATATATTCGTAAGTCGCATTTTCAACTAGTTTCATAGTAATTTCATCTGCTTTAGATGAACTTTTTTTTATTAAATTTATTACACTCGGAAAAACAACTAACATCAAAAGAGCTAAAATAACTATAACTCCTAGTAATTCCACTAATGTAAATCCTTTTTTCATAAAATCACCTATCCTTGTTAAGTATATCATATATTCATAAATTTATCAATTATGAAAAAAGCAAATCTGTAAACAAATCTGCTTTAATGTTTTAATTTAAATATTATATATTTATACTTAAGTTTCAATAAGTATTTACCTTTTGATATATTATTTAATATTGTATTATATTTATTTATTAAATAATTTCTATATTCTAGATTACATTTAAGAATTGGACCTAATTTATAATCAATTTTTTTATACTTTTTATAACCTTTTAAAAATTTAATTATTATATAAGGTTTATCTTTATCAAATAGAAATATCTCACTATCTATAAAATATCCCATACTTATTACTTCTTTTCTAAGTAATTCTATATCATTATTTGATGATATAATTAATGTATTACTAAGTTTATTTGTTTTAAGTATATCAAGTATAGTATGAGTTCCCATACCTGCTATAACTATATTATCATCCAAATTAACATCAATACCTTTAAGTCCATCTGTAAGTTTTACTTTTATTTTATTAGTTAATTTATATTTTTTTATATTTTTTTTTGCATTTTCAAGTGCATTATTATTGATGTCTGTTGCTATACATTTATTATTGTTATTTAAAGTTAAGTATATATCTAAATATGCATGATCACATCCGACATCTATTACTCTTTTATTCAAATCAACTAAAGTGGCTACGGCTTCAAGCCTTTTAGATAAATTCATTAATCCCCCATATAATCTCTTAATTTTCTAGAGCGTGATGGATGACGTAATTTACGTAAAGCCTTAGCCTCTATTTGTCTTATACGTTCCCTAGTTACACCAAACATCTGACCTACTTCTTCGAGTGTTCTTGGTTTACCATCCTCAAGTCCAAATCTAAGACGAATTACTTTTTCTTCTCTTTCAGTTAGTGTTTCAAGCACTTGAGAGATTTCTTCTTTTAACATTTCGTTAGTAGCGAATTCTTCTGGGCTTAGGTTTCTTTCATCTTTGATGAAATCTCCTAAATGTGAATCATCCTCTTCACCTATTGGAGTCTCTAAACTTACTGGATCTTGACTTATTTTATAAATTTCTCTTACTTTTTCTACAGTTGTACCCATCTTTTTAGCTATTTCTTCTTCACTTGGTTCTCTATTTAATTCTAGTGTTAACTGTCTTTGTACACGGGCAAGTTTATTTATAGTTTCAACCATATGAACAGGTACACGTATTGTACGAGCTTGATCTGCTATTGCACGCGTTATTGCCTGTCTAATCCACCAAGTCGCATATGTAGAAAACTTATATCCTTTAGTTATATCAAATTTATCTACAGCTTTCATAAGACCAATGTTTCCCTCTTGTATTAGATCTAAGAATAACATTCCACGTCCTACATATCTTTTAGCTATACTTACTACTAAACGTAAATTAGCCTCTGCAAGTATATTTTTAGCTTCTTCATCTCCAGCAGTAATTCTATCTGCAAGTTCACTTTCCTCAGCTAAACTTAAAAGTTTAATTTGACCTATCTCTTTTAAGTACATTCTAACTGGATCGTTTATTGTAAGGTCCTTAGTAAGAGTATTATCATCTAAAAGTATTTTATCACTAGATCCATCCTCACCATCTTCACCTTCAGATACAACTGCAATATTGTTATCAGTAAATGCATTGTATAATTCATCAAGACTATCTGCATCTAAATCTAAGCCTTTTAAAGATAGTGCTAACTCTTCATATGTAATAAAGCCCTTTTCTTTTCCTTTTTTAACTAATTCATCTTTTCTTTCTTCAAACGTTTTTATCTCATCTATCATTTTCTTCTCTCCTCATCTTTAATTCAAGTGCTTTTTTAGCAATTTCTAACTTTTTATTGTAATCAAGTTCGTTTTTTATCTTAACTTTGTAACTCTTTGCTTGTTCTTTTTCATTATACTCCCTTATATTGTTTAAATAATCATCAATAAGTTCAAAATTAATCTCACTAGGCAAATTGAGAGATGTAATTTCTCCTATTGCTTTTATAGATTCTAAATCTGTATCAAGATAAGTGATTAAATCCGCAACAGACATATATCCATTATCTTTATAGAATTGATTTATTTGAAATGCTAAATGTCTATACGTATCTGTTGGCATATGTGTAATCTTTTTTTGATACATTTTTATTACATCCGTACTAAGTAACATATAATATATAAGATTTCTTTCTGATTTAACATATTTATCTAATTTTACTTTTACTTTAGGTTTAACTTCTATTTTAGGAGCTACCGGTTTATTTAGTTTACTTTTAAGTAAATTTATGTCTACGTCTGTTTCACGACTTAATTTATTAAGTGTGACCTCTTGTAATATAGGATCTTCCATATGATTTATTTCATCCATCATTTCATTTATATATTTTGACATATCTAATGGCTTAGTTAAATCATATTCACTCTTTAATTCTGATTCTTTAAATTCCATTACATTCATAGCAGACTTAATTTTATTTTCAAATGCTTGTCCACCATTTTTAAGGATATATTCATCAGGATCACTATTATTTTCTAGTCTAACTATTTTAGGAGTTATACCTACTTTTGATAACTCTATAATAGCAGCCTTAGTTGCTTTAAGACCTGCACTATCACCATCAAAGCATAAAACTACATTATCTGATAATTTTCTAACTAACATCGCTTGTTCACTACCAAATGCAGTTCCAAGAGCAGCCACACAATTTTTAATTCCAACTGTATAAGCTCGAATTATATCCATAGGTCCTTCCATTATAATAATACTGTGAGTCTTCCTGACCTCTTCTCTAGCTCTATGATAGTTATATAAAAGTTCTCTTTTTTTAAATATATCTGTTTCTTTAGAGTTAACATATTTACTATCATTTTCACCGTTATATATTCTACCGTTAAATCCAACTACTTTACCATTTAAGTCATATAAAGGGAACATTATTCTATTTCTATATACATCATATAAGTCAAAACCATTATCGTTTACCAAACCACTTCTAATTAATAATTTATCATCGTAATTTTTAGACTTTAATAGTTTAGTTAACATATCGCTATCTTTAAGTGATAATCCTATACCAAACTCTTTTATCGTATTATCATCCAAACTACGGGCGTGCAAATAATCACGAGCCTTTTTACCCATTTGAGTATTTAGATTGTTTTGATAAAATTTAAAACTTAACTCATACATATCATATAAATCTTGATATTTATTTTTTTTGTTATTTATACCACCTATTTCTATAGGTATTCCAGCCATATCTGCGCACTCTTTAACAGCTTCCATAAATGTTATGTTTTTAAAGTCTTGTAAAAACTTAAATACATTCCCAGTAGCTCCGCAAGAAAAGCAAGTATATATCTGCCTTTCAGGTGAAACACTCATACTAGGTGAATGATCGTCGTGAAATGGACAAACTCCAAAATAGTTTTTTCCTCTAGCTGTGAGTTTAACATAATTAGATATAACATCTACTATATCTAAACTATTTCTAATTTCATTTAAAGCATTATTATCTAATTTCATTTAATCACATCCTAACTCCCCTATAATTAATAAACGACAAAACTTTCGAAATTCCTTTTTTTTTCATAAAAAAATTGTATTTTTTTCTATTTTATAGTCAGTTTTGTACTTAAGTTCACGTATTAGACGAAAAAGAGCGTCGTCTTTTTGTTTGGCTTCTATCATAACATCAAAATCTTTATTTGTAAACTTTATTTTCTCTAAAAAGCAAATAAATTCATCACTATCTATATAATCACTATGACTTCTTTTATTTTTTTTATCTTTAGGAGATGAAAAATGAACTTTAGGTGTTTCCTTCCATGTTTTAAATATTCTTTCTATATAATCTTCTATTTTTTCATTATTTCTATTTACTTTAAAGTGGTGATAATCTAAAACCATAGGAATATTTAGTTTTTCACATATATTAAGTACATTTCTAATATTAAAACTCTTATCATCGTTTTCAAGTACTATTAAATCCTTTATTTCTTTATCAAGTTTATTAAAGTTAGTAATAAATCTATTAATAGATTCTCTTTTACCATTTGTTTTACTACCTACATGAAGTACTAATTTAGACTTAATTTGCATATATTCATACATTTTATGATAATTTTTGAGTATATTAATTGTAGATGTGACTACATCTTCATTTGTACTATTTAAAACTGTATAAGCACTAGGGTGCATATCTACTCTTAAATTGTTTTCTTTTATTATAGTGCCTATTTTTTTATAGTAAACTTTATATTTATCAAAGAAATCGTATTTAACTAAAGGATGAGTTAGTAATGGTATTAATTCTGATGTCATTCTAAAGAATGTTATATCGTTTCTAATATTATATTTTAAAATGTTTTCTAAGCCTTTAAAATTACTAATAATTACATCATCTAACTTTTTATCTTTATTATTACCTAATCTTTTATAATTTGTATATGTAAGTGTATGAGATGATGTCTCATTTATAGTAACAGGAACACATGCATATCCAAGTCTTATTTTCATAGTATCACCAATATTAGTATAAATAGAAAGGAGTTTTTTATGAGTCTTAAAACTACAAGAATTATTAGTGTAATTGGTATATTTTTACTGTGTTTTTTATTTCACTCTTTATATGAAATTTTACCAAATAGTCTTACAGCAATATTCTTTCCTGTTAATGAATCCATTTGGGAACACCAAAAATTAATGTTTACTAGCGTAATTATGTGGGGAGTAATAGATTATATAATCTTAAAAAAGTTTAATATTAAATATAATAACTTTTTTACATCTCTATTTGTATCCGCACTAACTATCATACCAATATTTTTAATTATTTATCTTCCATTTTATTATAAGATAGGTCCCAAAATGTTTTTAAATATTGGAGTTATGGGAATTGCAATAATACTATCACAAGTTATAAGCTATTTTATTTTAAAGGCAAAAGATTTTAATAAATTAAATATTGTATCTTTTATACTTATTATAGTATCTTATATAGTTTTTGCATATCTAACTTATAAGCCTATAAAAGGAGAACTTTTCTTTGATACAAAGGATGAAAAATATGGACTAAACAATTATAATGTTTAATCCTTTTTTATAACAAAAGAGAGCCTAAGCTCTCAATCTATATAAACACCTTATCTTATGATAGTGGGTGTTGCAACAAGGGATACACACTCTAATTATAGTATATCTATTTAATTTAAAATTATTCGTATTTTCTCTTACATAATAATATATTCTTAAGTTTTATTTTTGTTAATTAAATTAACTCATGTTTTTATATAATTTGTTATTTATATCGTTAAACTTTAATAGTTCTACATAATGAGACCATGTTAATTTGGTCGACAGTGTCGACCAATTCTTAAAGGTTACATAAAATTGTCTTATACGTCTTAACGTTCTAGCATTATATATTTTCCCAACTTCACTAACCAATTTAAAAAAATAATCTTTAACTTTCTTATATATTTCATTATAATAATTCATACTTCACTTCCAACTTATATACAGTTTCATATATCCTATTATCAGAGGAATATTCTGGTCAAATGAATTTCCTTTTTTACATATTATTATCCCTATGCCTTATCATCTAGTCTTTCATATTCTTTAGTTTTAATTTTGTCGTGTAACTGTCTATATGATAAATTTTGTTCTTCAGCAATTTTTATATAATAATTAATCTTGTTTATGTCATTTAAAATTAAAAGTTCACAATAATGAGACCATGTTAATTGTGTCGGCAGTGCCGACACTTTTTCATTGCTAAATAAGTTATAAAACTGTCTCATTCTAAAAAGTGTCCTATAACTATATTTTTTATTAATTTCATTTTTAAGTCTAATAGAATATTCTTTAATTATATTTTTGCCATAATGTTTTCCTGCTTCATTTAATATTTTCCCCACGTTATAGTAAGTAGTTAAATCGCTTCTGTTTTTAGAATAATCCTTAACTTTCTTATATATTTCATTATTTAATAACTCTTGCTTTATTTCATCATAATAATTCATACTTCACTTCCTAACTTATATTCAGTTTCATATATCCTATTATCAGAAGAGTATTCTAGTACAAAAGAATTTCCTTTTTTACATATTATTATTCCTATAGTCTTATCTTGATATATATTTTTTAAATTCTTATCAATATAATTCATATAAACTTGTATTTGACCGATATGTTCCTTCTTTAAAGCAGTTACTTTTAATTCTACTACTACATAACAATTAAACTTTATATTAAATAAAAGTAAATCTATATAATTGTAATCATCACCTATTTTTATCTTGTATTCATTTTTTATGTAAGTAAATCCATCCCCAAGTTCTGTTAAAAAGTTATCTAAATCTTCCAATATAAGTTTCTTTAATATTGCCTCACTTATCTTTTCATAGTTGTAACTATTTTTAATTAGTATTGGATTTTTTATAAAATCATGTACTTTAGGTTCTTCTTCAGTAACTAATTTATTTTTAGTCTTATCATCTAGTCTTTCATATTCATTATTTTTTATTTTATCTCTAAGTTCCCTAACACTTAGATTTCGTTCCTCAATTATTTTTTTGTAATAGTTAATCTTATTTATATCATCAAATTTTAATAGTTCTACATAATGAGACCATGTCAATTTGGCAGACAGTGTCTGCCAAATCTCACTTTTAAACATTATATAAAATTGTCTCATATTTCTTAAATTTCTCTCACTATATTTTTTATCAACTTCTTTACTTAATTTGATAGAATATTCTTTAATTAAACTATCTCCATATTTAGCTCTTTTCTCTCCGCCTTGAGCTTCAACTATTAATTTTCCAACATTATAATAAGTTGTTAAATCACTTCTGTTTTTTGAATAATCCTTAACTTTCTTATATATTTCATTATTTAATAACTCTTGCTTTATCTCATTATAATAATTCATATTTCACTTCCTAACTTATATACAGTTTCATAAATTCTTTCATCAGAGAAATATTCTAATACAAAAGAATTTCCTTTTTATTTATTATTCCTATAGTCTTATTTTGATATATGCTTTTTAAATTTTTATCAATATAGTTAGTTTTTTATATCATCAAACTTTAATAGTTCCACATAATGTGACCATGTTAAATGTGCAGACAATGTCTGCATTTTTACATTAAGTTCAAAAAAATTTAACATTAACCATAAATTTCTTTTGCTATACACTTTACCCAATTCTTTCGTTAATTTAATAGAATATTCTTTGATTATACCTTTACCGTAGTGTTTACCTGCTTCATTTAATATTTTTCCAACATTATAGTAAGTAGTTAAATCACTTCTGTTTTTAGAATAATCCTTAACTTTCTTATACATTTCATTATTTAATAACTCTTGTTTTATTTCATCATAATAATTCATACTTCACTTCCTAACTTATATTCAGTTTCATATATCCTATTATCAGAAGAGTATTCAAGTACAAAGGAATTTCCTTTTTTACATATTATTATTCCTATAGTCTTGTCTTGATATATATTTTTTAAATTCTTGTCTATATAATTCATGTATACTTGGATTTGACCTACATGTTCTTTCTTTAAGGCTGTAACCTTTAATTCTACAACTACATAACAATTAAACTTTATATTAAATAAAAGTAAATCTATATAATTGTAATCATTACCAATTTTTATTTTGTATTCATTTTTTATGTAAGTAAATCCATCTCCAAGTTCAGTTAAAAAGTTATCTAAATCTTCTAATATAAGTTTTTTTAATATTGCCTCATTTATTTTTTCGTAGTTATAACTATTTCTAATAAGTATTGGATTTTTTATGAAATCATGCACTTTAACTTGTTCTTTTGTAATTAATTTATTTTTAGTTTTATCATCTAGTCTTTCATATTCTTTATTTTTTATTTTATTTCTAAGTTCTCTTACTACTAAATTTTGTTCTTCTGTTATTTTAATATAGTAGTTAATTTTATTTATATCATCAAATTTTAATAGTTCTACATAGTGAGACCATGTCAATTGTTGCGACACTGTCGCAACAATTCCAAAAGTAAGATAAAACTTTTTCATTCTAGAAAGAGCAGTAAAAGTATATCCTTTTCCTAGTTCTTTTGTTAATCTAATTGAATATTCTTTAATTAAACTATCTCCATACCTAGCTCTTTTCTCTCCACCTTGAGCTTCAACTATTAATTTTCCTACATTATAATAAGTTGTTAAATCACTTCTATTTTTAGAATAATCCTTAACTTTCTTATATATTTCATTATTTATTAACTCTTGTTTTATTTCATTATAATAATTCATACCCCACCTCTAAACCACAATAACACATTCCCGCTCTCAAGTCAAAAAGCAGTTTTTATTAAATTGAATACAAAATATTGCAGAAATTATAAATAAACTCTACAGTTTTTATAATTTCTGTAGAGTATTTTTTTACAGTTTAATAATATTAGTATTACTTACAAGTCTTAATCTTATATTTACTTCCAAGCATTACTTTTATACTGCCATTTAGATCTGTTCTATATATCTTGCTATCATCAAGTATGTCTAAAACCTCTTGTTTAGGATGTCCATAAATATTATTTGCGCCAACAGATATTATAGAAATCTTAGGATTAATCAAATCAATGAATTGTTCATTAGAACTGGTGTTACTACCATGATGTCCAACTTTAAGTACATCAATATTAGATATGTTATACTTTTTAATTAAATTATCCTCTACCTTTTTGCTTGAATCACCCATAAAAAGTAGTTTAGTATTATTTATATTAGCATAAATAACATTACTATTATCGTTTTCATTATCATAAATTTCAGTATTTAAAAAATAGAATTTGTACTTATCAATATTTATTTTAGTCGCACCCTTATAATATTTTATTTTTTTCTTATTTAATACTTTTATTAGGTCATTTTCTAAAGTGTTTAAATCATCTTTATTAAGAATAACCTTATTAACTTTGAAATTATTAATTAAAGATATACTGCTTCCAATATGGTCGAAATCACCATGTGTAAGTATCAAATAATCTATGTTACTTATACCTTCACTTTTTAAATAATTTATTATATCCTTTGATGTATCATAGTTATACCTACCTCCAGTATCAATCAATATATCACCTTTATTAAAAGGAAGATGTATTAATGCACTGTCCCCTTGCCCAACATCTATAAATGTAACATAAGCATTATTCTTAATATAGTTCATATTGTGATGTATAAATACAAGAGCAATTATTATAATAATATATCTATATTTTTTCTTAATAATCATATATAGTACAAAACTGATTACTAAATAATATAAAATTATTACAAATATATTCACATGGCAAAGTACTATTTCTATTTTAAAGTTTGTTATAAATAGTGAAACATTTTCTAAAATATCAATTAAAAACTTATATACAAAACCAAGTTTAGAAAATATTAAAACAATTAAAGACATTGGAAATATTATAATAGATACTAAAGGAACAAATATTATGTTATTAAATATAGTCATAATATTTATACTAAAAAAATTATTTATAAGTATTGGTATACTTGCTAAAAATGATATTAAAGACGTAGCTAAAGTCTTTAAAATATAGTTTTTATACCTATTAATTATTTTACTAAACGATATTAAATATAAAGATATAATATAACTAAATTTAAAACCAGAATTGTATATATTATACGGGTTAAAAATTAAATTTATACAAAGTATTACAAGAAGTATCCTAAAAGTTGATAACTTTAAATTTAACAGTTTATTTATATATATAAATATAAAAAGTAAAGTTGCTCTTATAACAGACGCACTAAAATTAGTTAAAAACATATAAAATAGTAGAAATACTATTACAATTATATAGTTTACGTTACTTCTTTTAATTTTATTTAACATATATAAAATTAAAGAAGATAGTAGTGTGACATGCATACCACTTATTGAAAATAAATGACTTATTCCATTAGTTTGAAATGAATTTTTAACCTCATCATCAATTAAACTACTATCTCCTAATATAAAAGTTTTTAAATAATTATACCCTTCTATATTACTTATTCTTTTTATTAAATAAGATTTAATTTTATAAAATATATTACTATTCTCATTTAAAAGAATAATATTATCCGCACTCATACTAAAGTGAGTATTTTTACTTAACATATAGTTTTTATAATTAAATAAATTAAAATTAGTATTACCATTTAACTCTTTTAAAGTACCTATTACTTTAACTTTATCTCCTAAATCAACTTTTATATCACGATAATAATATACAATTACATTTTCTTTTGCCTTAATAGTAAGAGTAGTCTTTTTATCATCCTCTTTTATATTGGTTACAATTCCAATTATTTCTTTATCATTTATGTTATATTTACTTGAAACGTTATTTATTTTATAAATTATACTTATAACTGTTAAAAATATCAAAACTATGATAAAAATATTAGAGTTTAATACTGTCCTTAATCTTTGAATATGTTTTTTCTCCTATTCCAGATACATTCATAAGTTCATCTAACGTTTTAAATCCATTATTTTTTTCTCTATACTCGATTATTGCTTTAGCTTTGGACTCGCCTATTCCACTTAAAGTCATAAGTTCAGAAAGTGTACCTGAATTAATAGATACTAAAGTATCAGTTTTTTCAGTATTTGAACTACTAGTTTGTGTGTTATCGTTATTATCACTACTTTCTATAGTATTAACTACATCATCTTTTGATATACAAGCGTCATTCTCATTGTCAGGACATTTACAAGGCTTTTCTATATAAATAACCTCTTTATCCGTTTCCTTAAATTTAGATATTTCATCGTTCGAATATACGATTATTACCATCTGGTCTTGCACAACTTTACTTAAATTAAGATATTCTGTGTTAGCGCCATCAGTTAATCCCCCAGCTGAGTTTATAACATCAATTACACGTGAAGTATCTTCTACTTCATACACACCGGGTTCCTTTACATAACCTTTTATATCAACCTTGACCTTTTTAATCTCTTTTACATCTTCTTTTTCTTCATTTTCTTCTTTCTCTTCTTTTTCATTAGAAACTACTTCCTCTATTTCTTCCACACCATTTTCACTACTAAAATATGGCAATAAAATGGATAAAGATAAAACTATTAAAGCAATTACTAATATTATAAGTATTTTGTACCTTGAAACATAATATATTATCTTTTTCATAACTTCCTTTCTGTGATCTTCCTATATATATCATACGACAAAACTTTTCAAATTCCTTTTTTTTATTGAATTTTTTTTAACTTTTTAATATAATAGTACTAAGAACAGTAAAGTACTAGGAGGAAACTTTTGTTTGAAGCGCCAGCCCTGATGGGGACGAGGTTAACAATTATCGAAATTTCGGCGGGTATTGTTGCGGATAGTGTATTCGATAGATATATTACAAAAAGTAAAATCAAAATTACAACAAAAAATATATCACACACTTGTTTTTATTATGGAAAGAAGGTTAAAAATGTGTGGTATCACAGGATACATAGGAAAAAAAGGAAACGCAATTAAAACTGTTATGGATGGTTTGGTAGCTCTCGAATATAGAGGCTACGATTCCGCTGGAATATGTTATAAGGATAAAGATAAGCTTATAACGATTAAAGAGCAAGGAAAGATCGCTAATTTAAAATCTAAATTAGACTTCAATGTTAAATCTAATTTAGCTATTGGACATACAAGGTGGGCAACACACGGAGAGCCAAGTAAAGTTAATTCTCACCCACACTCTTCTAATAAGTTCACAATAGTACATAATGGTATTATTGAAAATTATATGGAGTTAAAAGAAGAACTTTTAAAAAACGGCTATTCATTTAAAAGTACTACCGATACTGAAATAGCGGTAGCCTACATTGATTATATCTATAAAAAAGAAAAAGATATATTAAAAACACTTAATAAAGTTACAAATATTTTTAGAGGTTCATATGCTTTGGGAATTATTTGTGAGGATGATTTAGACTCTTTATATGCATTAAGAAAAACTAGTCCACTTATAATTGCAAGAGGAAAAGATGAGAACTATATTGCCTCTGACGTTCCAGCAATACTAAAATATACAAATAAATATATATTGTTAGACGACTATGAAATAGCTAAAATAACTTATCAAAACATAGAGATTTATGATAAAGATTTAAATTTAATAAATAAAGATACACTAGAATTTGAAGGTACATATGAATCTAGCATAAAAGGTGGTTTTGAACACTTCATGCTTAAAGAAATAAATGAAGAACCAACTGTTTTTGAAAATACGATCAATAATTATATAGATGAAAATTTTAAAAACATACCAGATCTATCAAAATATAAAAATATACATATTGTCGCATGTGGATCTGCATATCACGTTGGACTTATTGGAAAACATTTAATAGAAAAATTTGCAAAAATTCCAGTTTACGTTGAAATTGCAAGTGAATATAGATATAAGTATAATTTTTATGATAAAGATACACTAGTAATATTAGTTTCACAATCAGGAGAAACCGCAGATACATTAGCATGCTTAAGATTAGTAAAAGAAAAAGGTATTGATACCCTTAGTATAGTTAATGTTGTAGGATCAAGTATTGCCCGTGAATCAAAATATGTAATGTATACTAAAGCTGGTTGTGAGATAGCTGTTGCGACTACTAAAGCATATTTGTCACAACTTACTGTGTTTGCTGTTATAACAATGTACTTAACTAATAAAATACTTAAAACCGAAATAGAAAAAATTCCATCTTTGTTAAAAAATATAATAAATGAAGATTATAAATACTTAGCAGAACAAATACATAATAATAAAAATATATTTTTCATAGGAAGAGGAATTGATTATTACTTATGCATGGAAGGTTCATTAAAATTAAAAGAAATATCTTATATTAATAGTGTGGCATACCAAGCAGGAGAATTAAAACACGGAACAATATCATTAATAGATAAGGAAACGCCAGTAATCGCTATTTCAACAGATAAAGATTTAAGAGAAAAAACTATAAGTAATATCAAAGAAGTTAAAGCAAGAGGAGCAAAAGTAATATTTATAACAAACGAGGATATAGATGGAGATTTCTATGACTATAAAATAATAATTCCTAAATTAAATGAAATATTACAACCGATACTAGTTATTCCAACACTACAGTTACTAGCATATGAGGTTGCAAAGCTTAATAATTGTGATATTGATAAACCTAGAAATTTAGCAAAATCAGTTACTGTAGAATAAAAGAATAGACACCCTATTCTTTTTTATATAAACACGAAAAAATTAGGTTTCCCTAATTTATAAATTATTTCTAAATTCTTTTAAAGCATTCAAAAATTCTTCTTGCCTTTTTATTTCTTCAGTTAATGCATTATAATCCCTTGTATTCATGATATCTAATATGTTTTCAGTTTTCTTTACAGTTGGATATTCCAATTTTTCATTCATAACTCCATATATAGGAGATATAAATTTGCTATTTTGAAATTTCTTAGGTTCTTCTTTTACTGAAGAAGTCGTAATAGTTTCAATAGCGTCCTTAACCATTTCAGGAGTTACAGTCTGCTCATAAGTCTCACTTATAGGCTCAACATTATCTTCTAAATTCAACTTTTCTACAAAGTTTACATCTGGCTGTTCATCATCTACAACTTCTATATTACCTGCTTTAACGCTATCAACCAATTCTTGATAACTTATAATTGCTTTCTGCTCTTGTTCTTCCTCAAACTTTTTAACTACATCCTCAGGCTTTAAATCTATTTCTTCTTGCATTTTTTGAAGTATATTTTCAAGTTCATTAGATTTAGGAGTCTCTTCTATTTTTTCTAACTCTTCTTCAACTTTTTCAGCTTCGATAAAATCATCTTTTATCTTTTTCCTATTTTTTTGATTGGAAGCAATTATCAGTAAAATAGTAGTTATAATAACTAATACAATTATAATAGATAAATATAAATAAATATTTGATGACAATAAATTGTAAATTTCGGTCATTATAATCACTCCTCGTAGGCAGTCTATCTACCTCAATAAATATTCTATCACATCTAAAACATTTTTTCAAAGACTTTTATGTATAAATAAACTTTTTATTTAAAATAGTTTGACAATTTAGTTTAAGCTCTTTATTTTAAACATTTTTTCATTTACACAGCTTTACACTACTCAATAGTTACGTTTTTTATTTTGCCCTTCTCTATCAAAGACTTGGCATTCTCTTTACTAATAACACCCTTTTCAATCATTATATTTAAAGCTTTTTGGTTAAACTCATCTACATTAGTTGTATTTTCATATTCATCTTTTAACGCCATTATTTCATTGAACACGTCAAGTGTTTCATCACAAACCTTACTAAGTATTGGAGTTTTATCTAAAATAGTACTTGCAACCTTAGAATCATGAACAAGTTCAAAATTGAATGTTGGCAATCTAAGTATATACAATATAAAGAATATGTAAACTAAATATTGTACCAAGCCTAGTATCGCACCAAGTATTTTAGATGGAATTCCAAGTATTATTGTAGCGTTTAAGATTTTTTCAAATATACTAGTAATAACTAATAAAACTCTAAATATTATTACTAAGACAAAGAATACAATAATAAAAGCTAATACTTCATATACTAATATATTTAGAACAGTAACGTCCTTAAATATACCTCCGAAATTAAAAAATGGCAAATTATTATATAAAAATACACTTATTGGATTTTTTAATATAAATGAAAGTATTAATATAACAAATATTCCAAGAAAAGATACTAGCTCTCTTGTAAATCCCCTTTTAAAACCTAACAAAGCTCCAAAAGCTAAAAGTATTAAAATACCAATATCAACTACATTCATTGTATCACCACTTTAATTATATTATAAAAGATGACAAAAATAAAGTAATTTTACAAATTTTGTGATAAAATATTTACAGGTGATATAATGGAAAAGAATAAAAATAGTGTGATAAGCTTTATAGTATCTCCTAAAACACAGGATATGATGAGTGAGGAACTTTCATGGTGTATGAGGGATAAAACACCACAGTATGCAAAATGGCAAGCAAAAGATGGCGATACTGTAATAACTTTATATGAATCAGGAAAAGTTGTATTTCAAGGAAAAGACGCAGACCTTGCAAGTGACTTTTGGATTTCAACTGAAAAGATTAACAGTGGCAAAGTAGATGTTAAAAAT
The DNA here is from genome assembly GCA_947588925.1 of uncultured Bacilli bacterium. GTDB lineage: Bacteria > Bacillota_I > Bacilli_A > RF39 > UBA660 > UMGS1613. The sequence goes on from CANQAT010000008.1 coordinate 20,647, forward strand.
AGCAATACAAATACTAAAGAAAAGAAAAATACTTATAATCCTAAAATATATAATAGTTCTAGTATAGGTTCGGATGAAGTTGGTACTGGAGATTATTTTGGACCTATAGTAGTGACTGCTACCTACGTATCAAAAGATAATATTAGTTTTCTAGAAGAATTAAATGTTAAAGATTCAAAGAAATTAACAGATAGTGATATTTTGAAAATAGTACCTAAGCTTATTAAAAAAATACCTTATAAATCTATAATATTATCAAATAAAGAATACAATAAATATTATTCAGATGAGATTAATATGAATAAGATTAAAGCTATATTACATAATAAAGTACTATATAATTTAAGTAGTGAAATTAAAGATTATGAGTATATTATTGTAGATCGATTCGCAGAAAAATACGTATATTATAACTATTTAAAAGATAGTAGAGCTGTCGTTAAAAATATAACTTTTTTAACTAAGGGAGAAGATAAACATTTATCTGTTGCTTGCGCGTCTATAATAAGTAGATATATATTTATAAAAGAGTTTGATAAAATAGCTAAAGAAATTGGATTTGATATTCCAAAGGGTGCGGGAGATAATACCTTAGAATGCGCAAAAAAAATAATAGATAAATATGGCTTTAATAAGTTATATGATATAGCTAAATTAAATTTTAAAAATACAGACAAACTAAAAAGTAACTAATCGTTACCTTTTAATTTTAATTTTTTTTGAATATCTATTGGCGCGTTATCCTCAACATAATTATTTATTAAAGTTTCACTAATACCTGTTGATTCAGTCTTATAAAATAAATATTGCCTTAATAAAACATCTAGAAAAATTCTATCATTTTTAGAATAATTAATTAAACTTTCTATAGAATTTGATGATATTAAATTCAAATATTTTATATTATTTTTCATCAAATACTCTTTTCCTAAATTTTGCTGTATAAAGTATATGCATTTATAATATATTCTTAAAAATTCAAATATTACATCATTATACTCTTTACTTTCATTATTTTGAACAAGCTTATCAGATAAAAATGTATATATAAAATCCTTATCACTTCGCTTCCCTTTATTATAATTAGAGTAATAACCTATAATTGATTCTACATCGCAATTAAATGTATATGTAAGCTTATCTAATGCATGTAATTTAGAAATAGACGCCAAAGCTTCATCTTGTCCTTTAAAAGTTAAGTTGTCTAACAAAATAATTTTATGTATGGTACTCAAAGAATTAAACATATTTACGCACCTATAAATAGACATTAAAAAGTCATTATCATCAATACATCTAACAAGAATTCTTTCTATAGATTCAGAGTCTGTTGGAAAATTAAAATATTGGTTAGTAACAGACGCCTTATAGTAATTAATTTTATAATAATCACATAAGAATAATCTAAGTATATCATCGTTTTTACACATATTTAAAAATTTATCAAATGTATAAGGAGAAAACTCTTTATCTATTACTGAGTTTCTAATAACATCGTTTATAGAACTAATCATAAAACCACCTGATTTGATATTGTAATACAAAATTGAGTAAAAGTCAAAATAAATTTTTGATGAGCTTCATAATCATATTATCAGTACAGTTTTTCAAAGAATTTTCATATAAAATAAGAAAAAGTAGTAATGTGTTACTACTCTAGAACAACCCAAGCATCAGCGATAGGTCTAGTTTGGTGTGATAAAGTACTGTCTACTGGATCATTTATCGCACAATATGTCTTATCGTCATAATCTTTACATGGTGCGTTATATTTACTCTGTGCGATTTCCTTTGGCATAACCATAACACTAGATGTTCCACCATCTAAGTTAGCGGCATTCACAGCCCCATAATTTTGCATAATCTCAGTTAAATCAACCATATCCGCACCTTTAGTTCTAATAGAATTAGAATCTATTACAAGAAGTAATACTATTCCATCAGCTCTTTGTCCTATAGCGCTTCTAGCTGCATACCCCCATCCACCATTACCTTTTATAAATGATGGTTTACCATTAACTATTAAAAATGGTCCCCAGCTTACTGCGTCTCTTATTCCCATATTAATAGCTTCAGCTGCAGTAGTATTTTTTAAAAGAACAAGTACATCATCCTTATTAAAACCTATTATACCTCCACCCTGATTTCTAGTTCCATACTCTCCATTAGTAATAATTTTACCATCACTTATAGTTATTCCAGTTGGAAAACCTCCAGTTCCACTATTTTCTGGATCTGAAAATCCACCACCATTTATAGCAAGTAATGCATTATTATCACTAGCCATTCTTGAAACATACTGTCCATATACTCCAAGTCTTTTAGTTACAGCTAATTTTACTTTAGATGGATCATATATAGCAGCTAAATATCCTTTACAACCATTTACTTTAAGTTCAATTATTTTATACGGTGTGCCTTTTTCTACATCTAGTATTTCTTTTTCATATTCATTTTTATATGTCTCATGTTTATTTTTATCTACTAAACTTGGATCAGTAGATTCACCACTTTCAAGTACATAATTGTTATCTAATACTTCTTTTATAGTCTTTTCACTATAAAACCATTTGCACAAATACTGGTGATTCATCGTTTGCATAGCAGTAGTTATAAGCCAGTTTCTAAAGTTTTCTCTTGGTCCATATAAAAGTACTACAAAGAAATTAGAGCCAATTATATAAATAAACATAAAAGAATATAAAACTATCCTAACCCATTTTTTTAATCTAGTTTTTATATCACTATTTTTTATATATAATATCAGTCCCAAAATAAGGGATACAATAAGTATTATATTTAATAAAGTAATAAATAAGAAAAATGGAAATCTAATTAGATAATTAGAGTTAAAACCTATTATAAATAAAACCTGCATACATGGTAGCAACAATAAACTTATTATAACCAATTTAAAACCGATATTTTTATTTTTCATAGTTCTCCTATCTACTATTTTTTTCTAATAGTGCTTTATACTCATCTTCAAGTATATATATCTCTTTACTACTCATAAAAAGCATTACTGCATTGTTATATTCTAACAGTTTTTCAGCCATTCCTTGTTCTATATAATCTCCATTATCTAGTAAATCTATTATTGTATAAGCACTAGTATTTGGATAATCTTCCTTTTTTTCTCTATCGTAGTTTATATCCATTACGTAAGCTTTGTCTGCAAGGTTTAAAGCACTCGCAAACTCATTTTTAAACTCTTCTACTCTTGAAAATGTATGAGGTTTAAATATAGCTATTATCTTCTTATCTGGATACTTCTGTCTAGCAGCTTTTATAGTTACTTTTACTTCAGTTGGGTGATGAGCATAATCATCTATTATTACATTATCACCAATAAATGTCTCTTTAAATCTTCTTAAAGCACCCTCAAATGTCTTAAGAGATTTAGAAACATCTCTTGAATCTAGTCTTTCGTAGTGGCACACTGCAATTACAGCTAATGCATTTAGTAACATATGTTTTCCAAATAAAGGCAAATCAAAATGTCCATAGTATTCATCTTCTACAAATACATCAAAACTAGTTCCATCACTTCTATATTCTACATTTGAAGCTTTTATATCGTTATCTTCACTAAGTCCATAGTAATATATTTGAGGATTGACATTTAAAGAATGTGTATATGGATCATCTCCGCATGCGATTACCATCTTTTTAGCTTTGTTTGCAAACTCTTCATAAGCAAGTACCATATCATCCATACTCTTATAATAGTCTGTATGATCTAACTCTATATTAGTTATAATTACATATTCAGGATCATACGCTAAGAAATGTCTTCTATACTCACAAGCTTCAAGTATAAACTTGTTAGAGTTTTTATCTCCATGACCTCTTCCATCACCTATTATATAATTACACCCACCCATATCCAACATTATATGACTAAGCATAGAAGTAGTCGTAGTTTTACCATGACAACCAGATATACATATAGTATCAAATTTCTTAGTTAGTTTACCTAACATCTCTTCATACTCATATATTTTTAAATTCATCTCTTTAGCCTTAAGTAATTCAGGATGTTCATCAGGTCTTAGTGCGGGAGAATATATAACTATAGTCTCACTATCCATCTCACTATTAGGCTCACTATATATTTTAATTCCACGCTCTTTTAGTTTATCTTCTGTAAATCTGTGGTCCCGAGCATCATCATAACCTACTACTTCATAACCTAAATCATCTAATAATAGCGCAAGAGCGCTCATTCCGGCCCCTTTTATTCCAGCCAAATAATATTTCATAAAATCTCCTTATAATAAATCTATTAAAAATGGTCCAAGTACGATAAGTAATATTAAAGGTACTATAAATACTACTGATATAATACTTACCTTATTTGGAATTTTATTGATAGTAGCTTTTAAATCCATAAGCTCTTTTTCTCTTAAATACTCTACTTGATTATTCATAGTATCTACTATACTATTTCCAAATATATTAGTCTCAAGCATGTTTAATATTATATTATTAATTGTATCAGATGGTATTCTTTTTTTCAAGTCTAACAAGACTTCTTTTAAAGATTTACCAAATTTCATCTCAAGTAAGCTTCTTTTAAATTCACTTGATAATTCATTATCTACATTTGAACATGTTATCTCTAGTGAATTTTCTAGATTTTTTCCTGTTTCTAGAGTGAGTGTTAATATTTCAAAAAAGTATAAAGCGTCACTATCAAGCCTTTTTATTCTTTTATTTATCTCATTTGTTATCAATACATAGTAAAATAAGTTATAGTAAATGATTAATACAAATGGAATTAATATATAATTGTACGATGAGAAAGCAAGTATTAATGCAAGTATTATAGTAGTAATAATGCGAGCAGTTAAAAATTCAGTTGCGCTAAATTTTAACTTTCTATCACTACCTAACATATTTATTTTATTTTCTATATTTTCTATATCTTTAACTCTATAAATTTTCTTTATTATTCCATTCATTTTATACCCCTTACCTTTAATACTTTTCTCACTACTATAATATATGTGACATATATCAAAACCATTATTATTAACAATATTATTCCAAATGCATTTGTAAACAATGGTTTAAAATAATCTTTATTTAACATATTTATAAATACTACAAATACTATAGGTACAATTATTAATACATACATAATAAGTTTAGAACTACTAGTTAAAGCCTTCAATTCTTGTTCTAGTTTTCTTCTTGCAAATAAATTCTTTTCGATAGATGAAAATACCTTTATTATATTACCACCAGTTTTATTTAATACTGATAAACTACTAGATAAATATACTGCCTCTTTAGTATTAACTCTTTCAGCGAAATTTTTGAATGCTACTTCAATATCTAAACCTAGTGATATAGAAATTCTAATTCTTTCAAATTCTTTAGCAATAGGACCATTTACCTCACGAGAGACAAGCTCTACTGCTTGTGTTATGCTCATACCTGACCTAAAGGCATTATTCATAACGCTTATAGCCTCAAATAAATCTTTTTCAAGTTTCTTTCTATACTTAATATATTTATAGTAGTAAATTATATCTAATGTATAAAAACCTACTATAAATGATAATAGTATTTCTAGTGATGAGACTATGTCACCAACTAGTAGTTTAAAGGACGAACCAGCTAGTATAAATAATACTCCAACTACTATTTTTTTAGACATTAATTCTATAGTACTACTTAACTTAAATGCCTCTACATACTTTTCGTATCTTTTAGCTCTTTTATTTACGAATACTGATTTGGATAATATCTTAGACATTTTATTTATAAAATCCATGTATTCGTTATATAGATTATCAAATAAAGATATCGACTTATTCTTAGATGAATTAATAGTATATTTGGAAAATCTTTTTTCTAGTTTTATACTTCTTATATATTTGTTTAAAAATATTATTATAAGTACAAGTATAACTACTAAACTTACCTGACCTACTCTAATTAAATTAGTATTATTTGGACTAACAGTTACATAAATAGTCTCATTTGCGATATTTCCTGCCTTATCAGAAACACTATATGTTATTTTTTTAACTCCCTCTTTTTTAAAATCAATTGTACTTATATTTGATGTTATATTAGAAGTTAAATCTCCATCTACAATATCACTAGCAGTAATATCTATATTAAGATTATCACCACTTTTTATTTTATAAGTTTTATTTTTTATGTTTAAGATGGGAGCTACTTTATCTATCTTATATTCAGGACTTGTTATAGTCTCACTTCCGTTATAATAATTATTAACTACTTCTATTTTATATGATCCAGTATCAGTTAGTGTAATGGTTGTCTTTTCATATAATATTTCACTTTCATATATTACATCGCTATTTTTTATTATTTTATATGAATAACTTCTTACTAAAGATGGAGGAGCATAATTTACTACTACATCTTCATTTGTAATATCTAAATAATTAGTTATAAACCCCTCCATATTTCACCTCTATTCAAATATATCATCTAAGGTATTAATACCACGTGATTTTAATCTTTCGTATGTTTTAGCGTTAACTTTATTGAGTACAAACTCTCCTAAAACCTCTCCATCTTCTTTTAAACCAGTTTGTTTAAAAGCAAATATTTCATTTAATTTAATTTCATCATTATCAAAGCCTACTACTTCACAAATGCTAGTTATCTTTCTTTTACCATCCGTTAGTCTTGATATATTTATTACTATATCAATAGCATTTTCAATATATTCTCTTATAGCCTTTATTGGTATTTCAACTGCCATAAGTACCATAGTCTCAAGTCTATTTAAAGCGTCTTTTGGACTATTTGCATGAAGAGTAGTCATACTACCTTCGTGACCTGTATTCATAGCCTGCATCATATCAAATGCCTCTTTACCACGTACTTCACCTACTATAATTCTATCAGGTCTCATACGAAGTGAGTTTCTAACTAGATCTCTTATAGTTACTTCCCCACTACCTTCATAGTTTGTAATTCTTGTTTCAAGAGAAATAACATGGTCTTGTTCAAGCCTTAATTCAGCAGCGTCTTCGATAGTTATAATACGTTCATCATCTCCAAGGAAAGATGACATCACATTAAGAAGGGTTGTTTTTCCACTTCCAGTACCTCCACATACAATTATGTTCATCTTGCTTTTAACACATGCTTCTATAAATCTCGCCATATATGGGGTCATAGTACCATTTCTCAAAAAATCTTCGATACTTTCTAATTCTTTTCTAAATTTACGAATAGTAAGTATCGGTCCATTTAAACTAAGTGGTGGGATAATTGCATTAAGTCTAGAGCCATCAGCTAATCTTGCGTCCACCATAGGATTTGACGCGTCTATAGTTCGACCAATTGGTTGAATAAGTCTTTGTATAGTTCTTATGATGTGGTCCTGATTTATAAATGAGACACTATCATCCTTAATTAATTTTCCATCTAGTTCTATATATATTTCATCAGTCCCATTTACCATTATCTCAGTAATACTTGGGTCATCTAAAAGTTCAGTAATAGGACCATATCCATTAATCTCGTTATCTATTAAATTATTTATGTAACTTCTTTCAACAACGCTTAGATCGTATCCTTCTAAAGATGAGTCGATTTCTTTTTTTATATATAAATCCTTATTAGATTTATTAAGTACATTATTATCTATTAAATTCTGTATTATCTTACCTCTTAACTCATCTAGTAATTTTTTATTAGAAAAAGTTTCATAATCAGGTATATCTTTTAGTATATTTTCTTCTTTTACTTCAAATTCCTCAACAAAAGAGCTAGCCATTATTCCACCTTGCTTCCTTTAATTACATCGTTTGCTACCATCTCATATATCTTACTCGCACTCTTATATTTTTTATATATATTATCTTCTAACATCAATATCTTACCATCTACTATATATTTATCGATATTTTTAATATAAAAGCTAGATGGAATTATATAGTTAACATTTTTATTTATTATATTTTTTATATCGTATTTATTATAATATTTTTTATCTTTACTGTTAGATTCATTAAGAATTATTTTATAATTTGTCTTATTCATGTTAGTTAGAATTGATACCATTGTCTTCATATTCTTTAAATTCATAGAATCATTATTTATTAAATATAATATTTGGTCACTAAAATCAAGTGCGAATAAATTTATATCAGTTAATATATGATTAGTATCTATTAAGATTATATCGAATTTCATACTTGCTTTATAAAGAATTATATTTAATACTTTACTTTCTATTTTACGTGCGAAACGTGGATCTTTTGGAGCAGGCAAAACTTTGATATTTTGATTATAGCTCGTTACATAATCATCTAAATTAGTAAATTTATTATTATTTAAATCCTCATATAAATTATATATATCGTTATTATAATTTATATTAAGTATACTAGCTATATCTCCAGAGTATAAGTCTAAATCTATTACAAGTACTCTTTTACCCATTCTTGAGTAAATACCTGCTAAATTAAGTGTAGTAGTAGTTTTCCCTACTCCACCTTTTACTGACGTTACTGTTATTACTTTTGCCTTATTTAAAGCCATACTATCACCCTTTTATAATCTTATTATTTTTATAAGTATAAGTTATACTTATTTTACTGTCGTATAATATATCAAATATACCATCGTACTTTTTTTCTACTGTCAACTTCATATTTTCTTTATCCAAAGTTATATTTATATTAGATAGATTACTATTTAATAAATTATTAACTTTAGTATCTATATTATCTTCATCAATATTATCTACATAATACTTTAAAACGTCTTTAGTATTATTATCTACTTTTCTTTTCTCGATAGAAAAAAGTCCTAAATCTATTACAAGTGCGAGTACAAACAAAATAATTGGAAGAATAATTACAAATACTACAAGTGTTTGACCTTTATTATTCACTATATATGCTCTTTTCTGTTGATACTTTATAAGTTTTACCAGTTACTACACTTACGAGTGGTGAGATAATATTTACATCTTTATTTAGAGTAATTACTAGTAAATCATTATCTTTTTTATAACTGATACTTATATTTTTATCACTAGTGTATTTATTTATTTCATCATACTTTTCTTCTTCATATAAACTAGCTATAGTATCTATATCATTTTCTAAAGAATATTTTTTAGATATTATATTACCAAAATCTACAATAGATATTATAATTAATAAAAGTATTGGTAATATAATAATAAATTCTACTAGTGCTTGTCCTTTATTATTCTTCATAGCCTCACACTCTATCCTATATAATTATATCAAAATAATAAAAAAAAAGATATAGTTTTATATATCTTTTTAAGTTAATTTATTATACTGAAGTATCTATACAATCTACACAAGTTACATGGTCTACACCACAGTTATTAAACCAACCACTCTTATGTATGGCTTGGTCTGATACAAACTTTTTGGATACTTTTACTTCTTTTAAACTTGTACAGCCTGAAAATAATGTACCCATGTGTTGAACAGTACTGGTATCAAAACTTGTTAAATCAAGGTATTCTAGACTGCTACAGCCCATGAACATTCCATATCCTCCATATTGGTCACTCATATTAATTAAGCTACTTGTATCCCAACCACTTAAATTTATAGATTTCAAACTACTACAATTGTTAAATATTGCACGCATATTTGTTACCTGTGATGTATCAAACATACTCAAATCAAGACTTATCAAGCTTTTACAGTTGTAAAACATACCATTCATATTGATTACTTTTTTTGTATTAAACTTTGAGCTAAATTTAATATTAGTTAAACTACTACAGTTTGAAAACATATCAGACATACTCTCTACAATTGATGTATCAAAACTGCTTAAATCTAGTTCTTTTAAATTAGTACAGCCACTAAACATGGTATACATATTCGTTACTTTTGATGTATCAAAACCCTCTATTCCTTTTATTCCTTTTAAATTGGTGCAATTCCTAAACATATCTGCCATATTTGTTACTTGTGTTGTATCCCAGTTACTTAAGTCTAATTTTTCTAAACTTGTACAATTATAAAACATTTCTCCCATATCTACTACTTTTGATGTGTCAAAACTCTTACCAAATTTTATACTTTTTAAATTTGTACAACCTTCAAACATTCCATTACCCCAAATACCTCCCATATAGATAACACTTTTTGTATTAAAGTTACTTAAATCTAGTTCTTCTAAGTTGCTACATCCCAAAAACATCTTTCGCATATCTGTTACTTTAGAAGTATCGAAGTGGCTAACATCTAAATTTGTTAAACTACTACAATTTAAAAACATATATACCATAGATGTTACTTGCGAAGTATCTAATCCAAGTAAATTAATATTTTTTAAACTGTTGCAACCAAAGAATATCCATCCCATATTTGTTACCTTACTTGTATCTATTAAATTTAATTCTATCTCTTCAACTTTTTGAAAATTCCGAAAAATACTACCAATAGATACTGGACAGCTTATATATCCATCACTATATACATATATTGTTCCATTCTTATCATCATAATATCCTTTTATACTTCCATCATTTTTTTGTGATAAATCTGTTGATTGTAACTTAAGTAAATCTGCTTTTATTATTCCCTCAGGTAGTACACTATCTTGTAAAAAGATTATCTTCTTTACTTTTGTATCTATTGTTCCGGATGTCGCGTCTGTTCCATCAGTGTTTTTATCTCCTATTAAATTTTTTATTCTTGAATTAAATACATCTCCATTTACTAAAGTACTTTCGTTTAAGTTTTTAAGTATCTCTATATCTTCATCTGTTACTCTTGCATAGTAATCATCTATTAAGCCTTTTAGTACTCGTGTTACTTTGCTATCTTCTATTAATAAAATTCCACTCTTTAGTCCTATCCCATCATAGTTTATAAATATCTCTTTATCTCCTAGTACTATCTTTTTTCCATTATCAGTAATAGTATATAATCCATCTTTTACATTATTAAATACTTCTTCATTTATTAAAGATGTATTTACTGCTCTTATATATTCACTTGTACTTAT